>CACHTQ010000001.1 GCA_902582845.1 uncultured Pelagibacteraceae bacterium
TTCAATTTTTTTATCACCGACTTTTAGATCTTTGGCAATTTGGCCAGATACAAGAATAATTGGATTGTTATTTTTTACTATAGCTATTTTAGAATTTTTAAAATATTTAAAATATAAGAAAAATATATATGTATGGAAAAATACAATTTTTTTAATTTTTTCATCTTATATAAGTCCTAATTTCTCTCTTTTTTCAATATTTTTTGCATATCATTATTTAAAAGAAGGAAACTTTAAAAATTTATTTTTTTTATATGTTTTCTGTTTATTAAGTTCATTACCTGTTTTTTATTACATATTTATATTAGATGTAAATTTTCTAATGGTAAATACACCAGGTGAAATAGCTGGTGAAAATATAAGTTTAAGTTTTAACATCTCTGATAAGATCTTAATTATAAGTAGTATCGTATTATTTCATTTGATCCCATTTTTATTAAATAAAGTTTTCTTCTACAAAATGATTAAATTTTTTAAAAATGAATTCTTGATTGTTAGTTTGATATTTTTAATTCTTCTATATTTTTTTAATTATCAAATAAGTTATACTGGTGGTGGAATTTTTTTTCAAATTTCAAATCTTTTTTTTGAAAATAATATCTTTTTTTATTTCGTAAGTTTTATATCTTTAATTTTATTATTTTTCTTTATAAAAAATAATCTTAATAATTTTCTTATTTTTCTTCTTCTTATTATTTCTAATATTCAAAATACTATTTATCATAAATATTATGATCCACTAATTATGATAATGTTTTTTTCAATCATTATTGTTCCTGAAAGTTTAAGTTTTTTTAATAAAAGAAAAAATATATTCCTCATATATATTTTTTATATTCTTTATATTTTTTCAAGAATTGTTAAAAATAATCTCTTAAATATTTAAATCAATTAATGAACAAGAAATTTAATAAAGGTTTAATCCTAACATCTTTGGGATCTTTTTGGTGGGGCTTTGTCGGTGTTATATATTTTGAAATGGTTACCTTTATTGGTCATGTAGAATTAGTAGTTCATAGATGTTTATGGACTGCAGTAATGCTGCTTTTAACTACTTTTTTTTTAAAAAAATGGAAAATTTTTTTTAAAACCATTTCAAACAAAAAAAATCTTTTTTATCTTTTTATCTCAGGATTGTTAATTTTTATAAATTGGGCTATTTGGATTTATGCTGTAGCTACAGAAAGAATTATAGATGCCAGTTTTGGTTACTTCATTATGCCGATTATAAGTGTTTTGTTGGGATACATTTTCTTTAAAGAAAAATTGAATAAAAAAAGAATTTTTTCAATTTTATTAGTAATGATATCTATTTTGATTATGATTTTTCTTAATATAAAAACACTTCCATGGGTTGGTATTATCGTAGCTTTGAGCTGGGCATTTTATAATCTAGTAAGAAAAAAAATTGATATAGAAACTGATATAGGACTTTTAATAGAAAGTTTATATATTTTCCCTTTTGCTCTTATTGTCTTTTACTTTATTTTTGATAAGGGATTAAATGACTTTAGTTTGTCTAACCCTGGTCTGAGTTTGTTTCTATTATTAGCAGGACCTATGACTGTGATTCCTTTATTCTTATACGTAAGAGGTGTTGAATTAATCGGTCTAGGAGCTACAGGGATGATTTTTTATATTACACCTACGTTGCAGTTTATTTTAGGCTACTTTTATTATAATGAGGATTTTTCACTAATTAAATTAGTGAGTTTTATTATCATCTGGATTGCTGTAATTATATACCTTAAAGATCTTTATGAAACTAATTAGCCAAATATTTTTTTTATTTTTACTAACAATATTGAATTGTTATTCTAGTGAAAATATCAATTTCAATGAATGGAAAAAGGATTTCAAAAAAGTGGCATTAGCAAATGATATTTCAGAAAAGACTTTTGATACAGCAATGCAAAATGCAAGATTTTTACCTAAAGTCATTGAATACGATAGATTTCAACCAGAGTTTTATGAGGACACAAAAACATATATTGGCAAACGTACTTCAACCAAAAAATTAAAAATGGGCCTAGATTTTTACGAAAATAATTCAAATCTTATAAATTTAGTTGAAAAAAATTTTGGAGTAGAAAAAGAATTACTTTTATCTTTAATGGGCATTGAGACTAACTTCGGCACTTATGTTGGAAAAATGGATATAATATCATCATTAGCAACATTAAGTTATGATAAAAGAAGATCAGAGTTTTTTTCAAAAGAACTCTTAACTTTATTGAAATTAATTGATGATAATCAAATAGATTATAAAACATTGTATGGTTCATGGGCAGGTGCATTTGGTTTTTTTCAATTTATGCCATCAACAATAAAGAATTATGCTTTTGACTACAATAAGGATGATTTTATTGATTTGAAAAATTCAGAAGATGCATATGCATCTGCTGCTAATTATTTAAATAAGATTGGTTGGAAAAAAAATGATCTTTGTTTTAAGAAAATTGAATTAAATGAAAATATTCCAATTAAATTTTTGAACGTATCAGCTAGAAAATTGCATAGTAAAAAGAAAATTAAATCTTTTAAAAAATATATTAAAAATTATTCTGAATTAAACATAAAAAATGAAAACCAGAAAATAGCAATTATAACACCAGACAAAGATATTATACCAGATGCACAATCTTTAAATCCTGCTTATATAGTTTTTGAAAATTACGAAATAATTTTACAATGGAATAGATCTTTAAGATTTGCACTCGCTGTGTGTACTTTAAAGGACAAATTTAAAAATGAAATTTAATATTTTTATTATTTTAAGTACCTTATTTTTGTTACTTAGTTGTGATCAAACAACCATTAATCAAAGTAAGAAATTAGATATTACATTTGATAAAAAATATAAAAATAGCGGATTTTCTCTTATTTATAATGATGATTTGAAAATTAAAAAAATTGATCAAAGATCATTAACAATATTTCATAAAAATCTAAAAAGAAAATCAAATGTGAAAATTACTAATCCTTTAAATGGAAAATCACTTATCGCAGAAGTAAAATCAAACAGAGTAAAATTTTCACCATTTTACAATTCAATTATCACTCAAAGAATTGCTGAGGAGTTAGAACTTGATTTAAAAGAGCCTTATATAGATATTGTCTTGATTTCAAAAAGTTCTACATATATCGCCAAAAAGACTAAAACTTTTGAGGAAGAAAAAAAAGTCGCTGAAAAGGCACCTATAGATGGTATTAAAATTAGTGATCTAAACTCATCTAATAAAACTAAAAAAAAATTACAAAAAAATAATAAATTTTCTTATTATATTAAGGTAGCTGATTTTTATTATAAAAAATCTGCTAAAAATATGAGTAATAAAATTAAAAGTGAAGTTAAATTGAAAAATATTAAAATCATTGAACTTACTAAAACTAATTATAGGTTATTATTGGGACCATTTAATGATATACAATCACTTAAAGACTCATTTGAAAAAATGAATTCTTTGTATTTTGAAAATCTAGAAATAATTAAAGATGCTTAAAAAAATTTTTATTATTATCTCATTATATTTATCTCTAATTTTTTCTGTTAATGCGAATATTGACATAAAAGCTAGAACAGCAATATTACAAGATTTCTTATCTGGAGAAATTTTATTTGAAAAAGATCCAGATAGATCAATTTATCCAGCTTCAATGACTAAGATAATGACATCAATAATTGCTTTTGATTTAATAAAATCAGGTGATCTATCTTTAGATGATAAATTTATAATTTCTGAAAAAGCATGGAGATTATCAACTGCAGGCTATTCATCTATGTTTATAATGGTTGGCGATGAAGTTTCAGTAAAGGATTTACTATTAGGTATAATTGTTGCATCTGGTAATGATGCATGTATTGCACTTGCGGAAGGAATAGCTGGTACTGAGGAAGAATTTGCAATCTTAATGACATCTAAAGCAAAAGAATTAGGAATGGAAAATACAAACTTCGCGAACTCATCCGGTATTAATGATCCAGACAATTATTCAACGGTTAGAGATATCTTGATCATGTCTAATTATTTAATTAAGGAACATCCAAAATATTATGAGTGGTTTGCAGAAAAAGAATTTACGTGGAATAGAACAGGAGGTGATCCAATTACACAAGGTAATAGAAATCCTCTTCTTTACAAAAATATTGGTGCTGATGGTATTAAAACAGGTTACTTGGCTGTTGAAAAATATTCTTTAGCGTCGTCAATTAATAGAAAGGGGAGAAGATTAATTGCTGTCGGAAGCGGATTTGAAACCAAAAGTTCAAGATCAAGAGAAAGTTCAAGATTATTAACTTATGGATTAACAAATTTTGATCTAGTTGAGATAAATAAAGCTAATAAACCTATTGATAAAGTAGAGGTATGGCTTGGTAAACAAAGCTATGTTGATGTGCATGTTGATACTGATATTTATAAAACAATCAAAAAGGCAAAAAAAAGATTATTAAAGATATCCTTGAAATATGACGGACCAATAGAGGCACCAATTAAAAAAAATCAAAAAATTGGAACTTACAGGGTGGTATATGATCAAGAATTGATAGGTGAATATGATCTATTAGCGTCTAATGATGTCCAAAAAGTAAATATTTTTACTAGATTAATTAGATCATTGAATTATTTAATCTGGGGCGATGTCTAGAAAACCTGTTATTGTTTTCGAGGGTATTGAAGGAAGTGGGAAGACTCATCATTTAAATAAAGTTTCAAAATATCTTAAAAAAAGAAAACTTTCTTTTATCAAGATCAGAGAACCAGGAGGAAGTTTAAATTCAGAAAAATTAAGAAAATTGATACTTAATAAAAAATCCAATTTTAATAAAAATACAGATTTGCTGCTTTATTTAGCTTCTAGAAGTGAAAATATCAATCTACTAAGAAAATATTATAAAAAAAAAATTATATTAATAGATAGATTTGTCGATTCAACTATTGCGTATCAACACTATGGTATGGGTGTAAATTTAGATTTAATAAATAGCATTAACAAACATATTTTATCAAATTTCAAAGTCTCTTTCACTTTTTTAAACCTAGTAAATAATAAAAATATGGTAAAGCGACTTAGATTAAGAAAATCTACCAACAGGTATGATAATTTCAAAAAAAATTTTTACAATAAAGTTCAAAAAGGTTTTGTAAAACTATCAAATAAGAATAAAAGAAAATATAAAATAATTGACTCAAATTTAGATATTAAGTTGAATGAAAAATACATTTTAAAGAAAATTGAAAAATTGATAAAATGAGCTTAAGTCCTATAAATCAAACTAATTTGTTTTCACTCGATAACCATCTGTTAGAATTTGCAAAACTTTATAAGAAAAAAAGATTACCTTCAAAAATTTTACTTAGTGGTGACAAAGGTTTGGGTAAGTCAACTTTAGCATTTCATTTAGTAAATTATATATTGTCAATTAACGAAGAAAATCCCTATATTATTAAAGAATCTAAAATTAATCCTGACAATAGATCTTATAAACTTGCAATAAATGGATCAAATCCCAACTTATTATTAGTTGATACCTTAAGTGAAAAAAAAAATATTGATATTAATCAAATTAGAGAATTGATTAATAATTTAAATAAATCATCTTTTAATAACAAGGAAAGATTTATAATTATAGATAATATCGAAACATTAAATATTTCTTCTATTAATGCACTTTTAAAAGTTTTAGAAGAACCACCATCAAACACTTATTTTATATTGATAAATAACGATAGATTTATTTTACCTACTTTAAAATCGAGATGTGTCAATTTTAGAATATCTTTAGATCACAAAACTTCGATTTCAGTTATTAATAAGATTTTAGATAATGATATTACGAAATTTGTTAATAAAGACTTGATAAACTACTATTTAACACCTGGACAAATATATCATTTAATTGAATTTTTTAAAATACAGAAACATGATTTAAAGGATTATGATTTAGAAAGTTTTCTAAAACTTGTTATTAAAGATAATTTGTATAAAAAAGATACTTTAATTAAAGATATAATATTTCAATATTTTGAGTTTTATTTTTTAACAAAAGTAAAATTAGCAAAATCAAAAACTTTTGAATATTATGATTATTTTTTAAAGAGAATAAATGACACTAAAAAATTTAATTTAGATGAAGAGTCTTTATTTATGGAATTTGAATATAAAATTTTAAATGGATAAAAATTTTTATATTACTACACCGATATATTACCCGTCTGGAAAACCTCATATGGGGCATGCATATTCTAGTATTATAGCTGACTTTTTTTGCGCGATTTAAATCAATTGATGATTATAAAGTTCATTTTTTAACTGGTACAGATGAGCAT
This sequence comes from uncultured Pelagibacteraceae bacterium, assembly GCA_902582845.1. Taxonomy (GTDB): domain Bacteria; phylum Pseudomonadota; class Alphaproteobacteria; order Pelagibacterales; family Pelagibacteraceae; genus Pelagibacter. The sequence continues at coordinate 6,330 of CACHTQ010000001.1, forward strand.
GGTTTAAAGATACAAAGATCAGCTGAAAAAGCGGGTAAGAAGCCCAAGGAATTCTGCGATCAAATTAGTCAAACATTTAAAGATCTCTCAAAAACATTAAATTTATCTAATACGGATTTTATAAGAACTACTGAGGATAGACATAAAAAAACAGTTCAGCATCTCTGGTCTCTTCTTGAAAAAAATGATGAAATTTATTTATCAAATTATTCTGGATGGTATTCAGTCTCAGATGAGGCATTTTACAATGAAGATGAAATAGAGGAAATAAATGGAAAAAAAATTGCAAAATCGTCAAAATCTAACGTTGAATGGATAGAAGAGGAGTCTTATTTTTTTCGACTTTCTAAATGGCAAATACCCTTATTAGAATTTTATGAAAATAATCCAGATTTTATATTACCTGAGTCAAGAAAAAACGAGGTAATTAGTTTTGTAAAAAGTGGTCTTAAAGATCTTTCTGTAAGTCGTAAAACTTTTACGTGGGGAATTCCAGTTCCTAGTAACGATAAACATATTATTTATGTATGGCTTGACGCATTAACAAATTATTTAAGTGCTTTAAATTATCCAGATACAAATGATGAACTTTTTAAAAAATTTTGGCCAGCATCTATCCATTTGATTGGTAAAGATATCCTAAGATTTCATGCAGTTTATTGGCCTGCTTTTCTTTTAGCAGCTAAAATTAAGTTACCAAAAAAAGTTTACGGTCATGGTTGGATATTATCAGGTGAAGAAAAGATGTCTAAATCTAAGGGAAATATATTAGATCCTTTAAAGATTATTGAGGAATATGGTTTGGACCCTTTAAGATATTATTTAATCAAAGAAGTATCATTTGGAAATGATGGTAACATTTCTCAAGAAAGACTAGAGGATTGTATAAATAGCGACTTAGCAAATAATTACGGTAATTTATGCCAAAGAGTTACTGCTTTTGCGATGAAAAATTGTGACGGAAAAATTCCTGAAAAAATTGATTTTCAACCAGATGATTTAAAGATATTAAATAAATTTCAAGAAAATTTAGATACTATAAGGTCTAAAATAAATCAACAAAATATAAATTTTTATGTAGATTTCATTGTTAATTCTCTGTTTGACGCAAACAAATACTTTAATGATCAAGAGCCATGGAAAAAAAAGGATAATTTAATTAGGTTAAATACTATAGTTTATACAACGTTAGAAATAGTCAGGAAAATTAGCTTTTTACTTTATCCAATTATTCCTGAAACATCATTGAAAGCATTAAAAATTTTTGATTTATCCGAAAAAGATATCAAATTAGAAACTATTTCTAATAATGAATTTATTATTAAAGGTAATATGATAAATAAGATAGATATATTAATTAAGAAAATAGAAAAAGAAAATGATTGACTCACATTGCCATCTAGATCATGAACCGCTACTTAGTGATCTTTCAAATGTGCTTAAAAGATCCAAAGATGTTGGTATTAAAAAGTTATTAACTATATCTACATCTTTTGAGAGTTTTTCTAGAATTAAAGATATAGTCAATAAAGATGAAATCATATATGGAACAGTAGGCATACATCCACATGAAAGTGACACTAATACAATAACTAAGAATGAAATAGTTAAAAGTCTTAAAGAAAACCCTAAAATAATTGGAATAGGAGAAACGGGATTAGATTATTACTATAATAACAGTGATAAAGAGAGACAAATAACTAGTTTTAAAACACATATTGAAGCAGCAATAGAGTGTGACGTTCCTATTATCGTACATTCAAGAAATGCAGAAGATGATACCTTTAATATACTTAATGATTATAAAGGACATAACCCAAGAATTTTGATGCACTGTTTCACTGGATCAAAAAGATTTTCAGAAAAACTCCTTACATTAAATTCTTATTTTTCAGCAAGTGGAATTATAACTTTTAAAAATTCAGTTGATCTTCAAGAAACCTTTAGATCTCTACCATTAGATAAACTTTTAATAGAAACTGATAGTCCATATTTGGCACCTGTGCCTAATCGAGGAAAAAAAAATGAACCATCCTTTATTGATTTTACAGCAGAAAAATTAGCGCAAATTAAAGATGTATCCAAATCAGATCTAATAGAATTCACTTCGAATAATTTTAATAAATTATTCTTTAATTAAAATATTATGAAATTTATCATTCTAGGATGTGGGAGCTCAATGGGTGTACCAAGACCAGATGGTTTCTTTGGAAATTGTGATCCAAAAAACAAAAAAAATTATCGTTCAAGGTGTTCTGGTTTTATAAAGACCTCTTATGAAAATATTCTTATCGATACATCACCAGATTTAAGACATCAATTACTTAGACACAAAATTAAAAAGATAGATAAAGTTTTATATTCACATATGCATGGAGATCAAACACATGGTATAAATGATTTAAGGGCTTTTTATATAAATTCAAAAAAACAAGTTAATGTATATGCTGATAAAGACACTTCTAATTATTTAAAAAAAACTTTTTCATATATTTTTAAAAGTTACTCAAGAGAATATCCAGCAACTTTAAAATTACATATACTAAAAAAAATTTTATCAGTTAAAAATTACAATAAAATTATAAAGATAAGATCAATTAAAGTTGATCATGGTAAAGTTAAATCAAACTGTTTTATAATAGATAAAAAGATTGCATATATAAGTGATGTAAGTAAAATTTATAAAAAAGATTACAAATATTTCAAAAATCTCAAATTTTTGGTAATTGATTGTTTATGGTACAAACCACACCCATCTCATTTCAATTTAGAAGCATCTTTATCGATGATAAAAAAATTTAAACCCAAGAAAGCAATCTTGACGAACTTATCTCCAGTGTTAGATTATAATGAGCTTAAGAGAGCTTTACCAAAGAATGTTATTCCTGCTCATGATGGATTAACAATTAACTTATAAAATTTTTTCAATTATATTTGTTATTTTCTTAGACATTGGATTTGTAAATGATGAAAAGGTATTTTCAATTTTTCCTTGTCGATTAACTAGAATTTTATAGAAATTCCATTTTGGAATTGCTGATTTTCCATAATTTTCTTTTGCCCAGTGATATATTTCATGAGCATTTTCACCTTTTACATCGGTAATTGATGTTAATGGAAAATCTATATCAAAATTTACTTCACAAAATTCTTTAACTTCAGAATTTGAATTTTTTTCTTGGTTAAAAGAATTAGATGGAATACCTAGAACAATTAAACCCTTGGATTTGTATTTCTCCCAAAGCGTTTGTAACTCTGCATATTGTTTTGTAAAACCACAATAGCTAGCAGTATTTACAATTAAAACCACTTTATCTTTATAGTCATTCAAATCAATTGTTTCTCCTGAAATACTATCTACCTTAAAGTCAAAAAAAATCTTGTCATAATTTGCAGTTGCTGAATTTTTAAAAAAAAACATAATTATGGTTAATCCTATGATTGTAATTTTTTTCATTATTATTAATTACTTATTTGGAGTGAGTAATATCAAAAAGTAGCCAAATAAAGTTGATAATAATGACCCAGTTAATACTCCAATTTTTACACCATCCATATATTGCATATTGTCAACAAAAGCTAAGTTTCCAACAAAAAGACTCATTGTGAAACCGATACCAGTCAATACACCTACACCATAAAAATTATACCAACTCGTGTTATTTGGCATCTGAGCTATTTTTGTTTTTATAGCAACATATGAAAAAACAAATACACCTAATTGCTTACCTAAAAATAACCCTAAAACTATTCCTAATGGCACTTTATCTAACAAAGAGCTAAGAGATAGACCCTCTAATGAAACACCGGCATTTGCAAATGCAAATAAAGGCATGATACCAAAAGCAACATAAGGGCTTATTGCATGTTCAATTTTGATTAATAAAGAAAAATCTTTTTCTTTTTTACGATGAGGGATTGTCATTGCTAACAAAACACCTGCAATTGTTGCATGTATTCCAGAATTATGAGTAAAATCCCAAAGAAAAATACCAATAATCAAATAAGGTAAGAATTTTTTAATGTTAAATTTATTCACAACTAGCAATATTAAAAATGCCAACAACATAAGACTTAAATATTTAACGCTTAAGTCTCCAGAATAAAATAGCGCTATAATTACGATAGCACCCAAATCATCTATTATTGCAAGAGCAGTTAAAAAGACTTTTAATGATAATGGTACTCTTTTTCCTAATAAAGATAATACTCCAAGTGAGAAAGCAATATCTGTTGCGGATGGGATTGCCCATCCATTCATTGTTTCGCTATCTCCAAAATTTATAAATACATAAAATAATGCAGGAACTAGCATTCCGCCAACTGCCGCAATTATTGGGAGTAACGCTTGTTTTATATTAGAAAGTTCACCTTGCAAAAACTCTCTTTTTATTTCCAAAGTGACGAAAAAAAAGAATATTGCCATTAAAGCGTCATTTATCCAATGAAGAACTGATAATTTCAATCCAAAATCATTTATACCAATGAACAAATATTTATTTAAAGTTGAAAAATATAATTCTGATAAACCAGAGTTACTTATTATCAATGCAATAATAGCTGCAAATAATAAAACCATTCCACTGGCAGCCTCAAGTTTAAAAAACCATATAAAAGGTTTTGATAAATAGTTAATCATTTTAATTTAGATCTTTAACAAAAAGTATTAAATCTCTCAAGGTTTCAAATAAATTATATAAGATAAGCTCTAAATTTGGAAAAAGGTTACTCAATGGACTCTTAAATGTGTCTAATATAATAATAAATGCAATAAAAGTTATTAAGGATACAATTATATAGCTTAAAAATTTTCCAAAAGTAAAATTATATTTTGGATTATATTTTACTAATTCTGATCCTGGTTTAATAGGCGCCTTGAATACTGATTTATCAGTATTTTGATCTTTATAAAAAATCTTTTTTTGATTAGCAGGTTTATCAATTAATGGCTTTGTTTGTACACTAACATTTTTATTAAAGAACCAGGTTTGATCGCATGATCCGCATTTCAATAATCTGCCTTTATCTGGAATTAAGTTTTCATCTACTTCGAATTTTTTTTCACCACATGGACAAGCTATAATCATAGGCCCTATATAACAGATTCTAATTAAAAATCTCTCGTTTTACACATCTTTATACATTGAAAAAATAAATAAGTGCTGTATTAGTACTTGTTCCGGAGTGTAGCGCAGCCTGGTAGCGCATCTGGTTTGGGACCAGAGGGTCGCAGGTTCGAATCCTGCCACTCCGACCATTATGATGAAAAAAGCTAAAATTTATAAACCTAACAAAACAGCTATGCAGTCTGGTCTAGGAAAAACTAATAAATGGATATTAGAATTTGAGACTCAAGATCCTACTAAAAACCCTTTGATGGGCTGGGAAAGTTCATCTGATACATATTCAGAATTGAAGTTGGAATTTTCTACTAAAGAATTAGCAATCAACTATGCAAAAAAAAAGAAAATTGATTTTGAATTAATTGAGCCAAAAAAAAGAAAAATTATAAAAAAGTCTTACGCAGATAATTTTTTAAGTTAAAATATGTTTAAGTTTTTTACAGACAAAAGATGGCATTTGTGGAGTATTGGAGGAACAATACTTATTTTAGCAGCTACGTGGTATCAAGTCCAGCTAGACGTAAGAATTAATGAATGGTTTGGTGAGTTCTATGACACTTTACAAAAAGCTTTAGCTGAACCAGGGGCAGTGACAGAAAAAGAGTTCATTGCTTATTTGTTTACATTTGCAAAGATCGCTGCTGTTTATATTCTAGTTGTAATATTTAGTGATTATTTTACTAGTCATTGGACTTTTAGGTGGAGAACAGCAATGGCTGATTTTTATCATGACAAGTGGAATTTTGCATCATCTATTGAAGGAGCCTCCCAAAGAGTGCAAGAGGATACTCTTAAATTTGCAAGAATAATGGAAGGTTTAGGTGCTGAACTTTTAAGAAGCATTATGACACTAATAGCATTTACTCCTATTTTATGGGGTCTATCAAAAAGTATTACAGTATTACCTTGGATAGGTGAAGTTAATCATGCCTTAGTGTGGGTTGCCATTATTTCAGCACTTGGAGGAACCTTTTTACTTGCATCTGTTGGAATTAAATTACCTGGCATCGAATATGATATTCAAAAAGAAGAAGCAGCTTATAGAAAAGAATTGGTTCTTGGTGAAGATTTTAAAGAAAGTGCTCAACCTGCTAGAATTGATAGTCTTTATGGTGGTGTAAGAAAAATTCATTATAAAATGTATTTTCATTATCTATATTTTAATGCAGTTAAATGGAGCTACTTACAAGGAATGGTAATTGTTCCTTATTTAGCTTTAGCACCAACAATAGTTACGGGTGCAATTACACTAGGTTTTGTTCAGCAAATTATAAGAGCTTTTGGAAGGGTAGAGACTTCACTTCAATATTTAGTGAGAAGTTGGCCTATAATAGTTGAATTAATTTCTGTTTGGAAAAGACTTAATGAATTTGAAAATAAACTTAAAATAAATACAGAGCAAATATCTAAAGAAAAAATTTAGTGGCTTTAAAAAAAGAATTAATAAACGATATAATAACAGTTACCTCAAAAGCAGCTATTTCTTGCTACGATTTTATTGGAAAAAATCAAAAAAAAAATGCTGATAAAGCTGCTACAGACTCCATGAGAAATGAAATCAATAAATTATCTATTAATGGAAAAGTTGTTATAGGTGAAGGAGAACTTGATAAGGCTCCTATGTTATATATTGGAGAAAAATTAGGTTCAGGTGGAAATTTAAATCTCGATATTGCAGTTGATCCAGTAGAAGGGACAAATTTTGTTGCAAAAAATCTACCCGGAGCATTATCAGTAATATCGATTGCTGAGAAAGGAGACCTTTTCAATGCACCAGAAACTTATATGAATAAAATTGCAGTTTCGAAAAAAGTACCCTTTGAGGCAACTGATTTAGACTTTTCAGTAGAAAAAAATATAAAAAACATAGCAGACTCCTTAAACAAAAATATAACAGATATTAGTGCCTGCTTGTTAGATCGACCTAGGCATAAAAAAATTATTAGTGAACTTAAAAAAATGAATGTAAAAATTAAATTAATCTCTGATGGAGATGTAGCTGGAGCATTAATGGTAACTGATGAAAAATATGGTGTAGATATTTTTTTAGGTATAGGAGGTGGACCAGAAGGAGTTTTGGCTGCTTCAGCGATTGATGCTTATAATTGCAAATTTCAGGGCAGATTTATTTTTGATAATGACATGGATATAAAAAGAGCTAAGCAAATGGGTATAGAAAATTTAGATAAGAAATATGATCTTAAAGAAATTATTAGAGGTGACTCAATATTCTGTGCTACAGGAATTACTTCTGGAGATTTAGTAAAAGGTATAACAGTTGAAGATAATAACTATATCACCCAAACCCTAGTTACACATAAAAGCTCAAATACCTGTAAAATTGTTACACGAGAAGACACTATAAAAACTTGATAAATATAATATTTTACAATAAAAGATCCAAATTTGGTCCCTTCGTCTATCGGTTAGGACACGTGGTTTTCATCCTCGAAAGAGGGGTTCGATTCCCCTAGGGACCGCCAAAATGCCATATTTTGTCTATTTAATTGTCTGTAAAATTAAAAATAAAAAAAAGATTTCTTATGTTGGTTACACTGGAAACTTAAAAAAAAGACTAGGTTTACATAATTCTGGTAAAGGAGCAAAGTTTACAAGAGGAAAAAAATGGAAGTTAGTTTATTATGAAAAATACGACTCAAAATCGAGTGCAATGAAAAATGAATATATATTGAAAAAAAATTATAAATTAAGAAAAAAATTAAAAAATAATAAATGAAAATTTCTATTCTTCTTCCGTTGAAAGAAAATTTTTCTCCATCATATCCTGGTGCTGTTTCACTATTTATAAATGATACTTTAAAATCTAGTGAATTTAAAAAAGAAATTACCGTTTTCGGGTACACAAACTATAAAAAAAGATTTAATCAAAGATATTGTAATATAGAAATTAGAAAAAAACTTTTTTCAAGTCAAAATAAAGAATATGTAAAAAAATTTATCGAGATTGAAAAAAAAAATAATTCGCAAATTGTAGAATTACACAATAGACCAATTTACTTGAAATATCTTGTAGATAATTTAAAAGAAAAAGATTATATTTTATATTTTCATAATGATCCTCTTACAATGTCGGGTTCAAAAAGCATCAAAGAGAGATCATTCTTATTAGATAATTGTTACAGAATAGTTTTTAATAGCAATTGGTCTAAAAAAAGATTTTTACAAAATATGAAATCGGATGCAATTAATAGTGAAAAATTAATTGTAATAAATCAATCAGCTTCAAAAAATAATATTAATTTCAAAAAAAAGGATAAGATTATTACATTTGTTGGAAAGCTTAATAGAGCTAAAGGATATGATCTTTTTGGAAATGCTGTCACAAAGATACTAAGAAAATATAAAGATTGGGTAGCTTATGTTGTAGGTGATGAGCCAAGAGATAAATTGGATTTCAAACACGAACGACTTAAAAATTTTGGTTTTAAAGAACATAAAGATGTTATTAAGATATATAAAAAAACAAGTATAGCTGTTGTTTGCTCAAGATGGGATGAACCATTCGGTCGAACAAGTTTAGAGGCGTCTGCAAATGGTTGTGCAGTCATTATTAGTAATAGAGGAGGTTTACCTGAAACTATTACTAACGGTCGAATTCTTAAAAATTTAACCATTAATGAAATTTATAAAAATATTGAATTTTTGATTAATAAACCACTTATAAGAAAGAAATATCAAAAATTATCTTATAAAAACTTTTATCTTTCCCATGAATATGTTTCTAAGCAAATAGATAAAATAAGAAACAACTTAATTAAAATAAACAAACCATTCTTGTCCAATTTTCAAACAAATTTAAGAATATTACATATTACTAATTTTAATGAGAGACATAATGGCAGACTTTTTTTTAATACTGGTAGAAGATTGAATAATGGATTTATTAGACTAGGACATAGTGTTTTAGAATTTAGTGATAGAGATATTATAAGTAGAGGAAAATCGATAAAAGATTTTTATGGATCAGATACACTTAATGATAAATTAGTTAAAACTTGTTATCACTTTAAGCCAGATTTAATAGTTTTAGGACATGCAGATATGATATCAAAAGATATTTTATATAATCTTAAAAAAGATTATTCTAATCTAAAGATAGCTCAATGGTTTCTTGATCCTTTGAATAAAAATGGACCTGATTTTCAGAAAAATAAAAAAAGAATTCTAGATAAATCTGACGTAATAGACTCAAATTTTTTAACCACATCTCCAGATGCCTTAACTTTTTTATCAAAAAAAAGGTTAAATTATTTTATACCTAATCCCTCAGATCAATCGATGGAAACACTTAATAATTTCAAAAAAGACTGCTCTAACGATGTTTTTTTTGCATTAAGTCATGGTGTACACAGAGGGCAACTTAAGAATAGATCCTCTGACGATAGAGAAAAATTTATTAGATCTCTGATCAATAAATGTAAAAATATAAGGTTTGATATTTTTGGTATGGATAATATTCAACCCATTTGGGCTGATCAATATTTTAAAAATATATCTAATTCAAAAATGGGACTTAACTTAAGTAGAGGTACACCAATTAAATATTATAGTAGTGATAGAATTACTCAAATTATAGGAAATGGCTTAGTTACATTAATAGATGAAAAAACACGTTACGGCGACTTTTTTGATGATTCAGAGATGGTATTTTATAAAAATATAGAAGATTTATCCGAAAAAATTGAAAAAATTTCTGAAAATGAAAAGTTACGTAAATCGATTGGACAAAAAGGTAAAGCTAAATACATGAAATATTTTAATTCAACACTTGTAGCAGATTTTATCATTAATAAGACCTATGAGATAAATAATAAAAAAAAATATTTATGGCATAAACCATAAAATGATTTCCATTCTAATTCCAACTTATAATAATTTAGATTATCTAAAGCTTTGTTTAAAAAGTTTAGGAAAAAATTCTTCTTTTGAACATGAAATAATAATACATGTAAATGATGGTTCAGATGGTACATTAAATTTTGTTAAAGCAAATAATTATAAACATACAATCTCAGACGATAATATTGGTTTATGTTCTTCAATAAATAAAGCTGCGAAATTAGTGACAAATCCATATATTCTTTACAGTCATGATGATATGTATTTTTGTCCTAATTGGGATAAAGTTTTATTAGATGAAGTTAAAAGATTAAATTATGATGATTTCTATTTATCTGGTACTATGATTGAACCTAACTCTGGTCATATAGTTTATGATTTTGGAGTTGATCTAGATACTTTTAAAGAAGAAGAACTATTATCTAAATATAAGAACATTAACTTTTATGATCATCAAGGAACTCATTTTGCACCACATTTAGTCTCAAAAAAATTGTGGGATAAAGTGGGCGGTTTTAGCGAAGAATTTAACCCTGGTATAGGTTCTGACCCAGATTTCAATATGAAATTATGGAAAGAAGGTGTGAGAATATTCAAGGGTCTAAATGATTTTAAAGTTTATCATTTTGGTTCTTTAACAACCAGGAAGAAAAAGAATTTAATTCAAAACAAAGGAGATAGGACATTTTTAAAAAAATGGGGAATATCTACTAAGTTTTTTAAAAAACATTACTTAAAATCAAAAACTAAATATAATGGACCGTTAAATGAACCTAATGTAACTATTGAATATATACTTGGCCTTCTGTCTTGTAAAATCCAATCTTTTTTTACTTTCTGATTTTTATATTTTGATTTTATTTAATGCGTTATTTTTGAATATATTTGCTTCTCTAATATATCTTCTAACCATTTGTGTTGTTTTATGACCAGTCATAGCCATTATACTACGCTCATCAGCGCCTGACTCTGCAGCCACCGTTGCAAAGCCTGATCTTAAACTATGACCTGCAAAATTTTTATTTTCGATACCTGCTAAGTTCAAATATTTTTTCATTAATAAAACTACTGATTGGTCAGTTAATCTTTTATCTGTTAATGATGACCCTTTTGAAAATCTTCTAAAAATAGGTCCCGTCTTAATTTTTGAAATTTCTAACCATTTTTGTAAGCTTTTAACAGGACAATAAATTTCATTATTGAAGTAGGGTAGTCCTTTAATCATTCCTTCACCATATTGATCAGTTTTTGATCTTTTAATAGTGATTTTTAGACCCTCCGGTACAAATTCTAAATCCTCATGATCTATAGAAATTAGTTCTGTTCTCCTAAATCCACCCCCAAAGCCAATGAGTATGATTGATTTGTCTCTTAGTTTTTTAATTTCATCAACTTTTTGCTCATCTATTACATTAATAATTAATTTTAAATGATTGATTAATAATGGTTTTTTTCCTTTCTGAATGCTCCCTTTTATTCTTCTAATTCCCATTAAATTTTCAACTATAATAGGATGTTTAGTATCTAAATAGTGTCCTTTTAACTTATGGATTATGCTAATTGATACCAGTCTTCTACGTAATGTGCTTATTTTTGAATTTTTAGATAGGTGAGTAAGGTATAATGAAACAATTTTTGGCTCAGTTGGTAATGAATTTAACCCATTCTTTGCACAAAAAGCACCAAAGTCTTTAAAGTCAGATTTATAAGCTCTTAGCGTGTTATTTGCTTTGGAGCTTTTGAGGTTATTTAAAGTTGCCTCATGAAGCGATTTTAAGTCTGTAGTTAACTCTCTCATATAATTACTATTGATAACAATTAATTATCGTTAGTAATATATCAAGTGATTTATAATGTCAATAGTTTAAATTATAAATTTATGGGTTCAATTGATGGTGAAATTCCAGCTGTATGGTTTTTGATAAGCTCAATAGGTTTTATTATTTTGAGTTTCATTCAATATAGAAATACTGGTAAAAGTATTAATACAATTTTTTTGAGTATAATGGCCATTTTGTTTTTATTAAGCTATTTTATATTGCTTTTTAAAACCTGATTTATCCCCACTATTCACAAGGAAATGAGAAAAATAATAGAATCACCTAAAAAGTGATACATTTTAAAATCAGTATTTGTTAAATTAATAATGAATTAAGGGGCAACTCTTAACTGGCCAATTGGAGAAAAGCCGAGAGGTACAATTCCAGGGGGCAGAAAGCTTCACAAAGCATCGCTGAACATGTGAGGCGGGAGGCATGGCGGTAGCGCATCAACGACGTGCCAAAACAACTGTTCTTTGCACCCTTAAAAGTGCAAGGAAACAGGGGTTTTTGATTAATGATACTCAAAGGAACTAAATTTCAATTAAAAGTTTGGAAATATCTTAGAACCATACCTAAAGGTAAGGTAAAAACTTACAAACAAGTAGCTATTAGCATAAAAAGCCCTAAATCAGCTCGTGCTGTCGCTAACGCTTGCGCTAAAAACCCATATGCCCCAAAAATACCCTGTCATAGAGTGATTAGATCAGATGGAGCTCTTGGAGGATATTCTGGAAGAGGTGGAATCAAGCAAAAGCTAAAATTACTTAGATCTGAAAAAGTAGCCATTTAGCCTTATTTTAGGGTTTTTTTATGTTAAAAAACCCAATAAAATCAACATTTTTTGATCTTTTTTCTTAATTTTCTCTTAAATATCATAATTCACCCTTTAGTTGTACCATGGATAAGCCTACGCTTAAAATAGACCCCTATTTGGCCGTTTAAATGCTATATTCAATTAGTGCATCGCTCTACTATCTAAGTATATCAACTCTTTTAGAACACCTCATTTTTTCAAGATTTTCTTTTTTCTTATGTTCAAAAAGCCCCTATTTTTAACGATAATTTTATATTTTTAAGATTTAGCTGAAAATTTAAGTACTTAAACTGAAGTCAACCTTGTTTTACATTTTATAATATAACTTTATATCAAATTCTTGTTAAATTTTAGATTTTATAAAAATGTAATAATTACAATAGTTTACATAACATAATTAATGTAATACTTTATATATTAGTAAATAAATAATACCTATTATTTAATTTTTTTAACTATGTTCTCTCTCCTCGAGATATAGATACCGCTTAATACAATAATAAATAATCCTAAAAAAGTCCAATTATCTGGGAAATCACTAAAGAAATAATAACCTATAATTATGTTAGTAATGATCTCAAAGTAGCTAAATGGAGCTAATTTAGATGCATCAGCGTATTTAAGAGATAAAATTAAAAATAGATGCCCAATACATGCAAAAATCCCTATCGCAGCCATCATACACCACTGATTTAAAGAAGGCGCAACCCATACAAATGGCATTGCTGTAGAAACTATTACGGCCCCTACTACACCAGTTAATAAAAGAGTCAATAAAGGATTATCTGAAGTACTTAATTTACGAGTAATAATCAAATAAAACCCATACATTATTCCAGTTCCAAGAGCCGCTATGCTTGCTAAGTTTATTTCTACAAACCCAGGTCTTATAACCACTAATGAACCAATAAATCCAATAATTACAGCAGACCATCTTCTAAAACCAACCTTTTCTCCTAAAAAAATTGGAGAAAAAGCTGTAACAATTAAAGGGGCAACAAAAGCTAATGTTAATGCTTTTGCTAAAGAAATTACTGAGATTGCATAAAAAAAACAGATATTAGCTGTTAAAAGAATAAGACCTCTTATAAATTGTAATTTTGGTTTATCTGTCCAAACAAGATTTTCTCTAAAGAAGAAAAACATAATTGGAAAAGTAAATGCAACTGTAAAAAAGTACCTTGCCCATGTAATTTGTAAAACAGGAAGATCTGCACTTAAATACTTGGCAAATCCATCCATAATTGGAAGCATTACCCATGCTAAAAGATTGAAAGTTATAGCCTTCATGAACTAAAAGGATATAGATTAATTAAAGTATTTTAAAGCAAAGAATACAACTATTGGAATAGTTATAAAGGACATTAAGGTTGAAACAACTATTGTACTAGCAACGCTATCAACTATTTTTTTTGGTGAATATATTGATGCAACAAGATAATTAAGAACAGCGCTAGGCATTGAACATTGTATTAATAAAACTCCAGCAGCAAATCCCTCTAGATTAAAATATAAGATTAATAAATATCCTATAATAGGTCCTGCAATTACACGTCCTATTGAGGAAAATATAGCTTTATTTAACGAAAAAACCTTCAGTCTTGTTAATGCAATTCCTAACGACATTAATATTAAAAAAATTGTTGCATACATTAAAAGAAAAGTCGTATTTTCAACAAAGCCAGGTAGTTCTAAATCATAATAAAGTAGAAAAACCGCAACAATGATTGCATAAAATGGTGGGCTTTTAATTATAACTTGTAGACTAAATTTTCTATCAGCCAAAAATACACCTAATGTGAAGTGACACAATATTATTAATGCAGAAATGGCTGCAGACACTCCAAGGCCTTGTGAACCATAAGCAAATAAACATATTGGCAACCCCATATTACCAGTATTGGGCATTGTTAATGGAGGAAGTTCTCTTATAATATCTTTAGTATTTAAAAGATATAATATGATTGTTCCAATAATCATAAATCCTAAAATAGCTATTGCGTAATACCAAAAATAATTGATGAAAATATCAAATGAGATATTTACCGGGTTTAAAGCATAAATTATCATTGCTGGGGTACCTACATTGGCTGCAAAATTAGTGATAAACGTAGTATCTATTTTAGGATTTTTTTTACCTAAGTAGTAACCAATCCCAACAACAAAAAAAACAGGAAACAAAACCTCGAAAAGTTTTATATAAATTTCCATTAATTATACAGTCTGATTAATGTTGGAAATTTTAAAATATTTCTATTCTTTCTAAATATCGATAAACAATTTCTTGCATTTTTTTCTGATGTTTTATGGGTAATTATGACAATAGTAGCTGAATTTCTTTTTTTATCAGGTGTTTGTATAATTCTTTTTACAGACATTTTATATTTAGCCAATCGATTAGTTATAGAAGATAAAACACCTTGTTTATCTTTAACTTCAAATCTTAAATATAGAGAATTAGAGTAGTCATCATTATTAAAAGCCTTAACAGCTTTTCTTTTGTTTGAGGAAATTCCAAAAGGATATTT
Organism: uncultured Pelagibacteraceae bacterium; assembly: GCA_902582845.1. GTDB lineage: Bacteria > Pseudomonadota > Alphaproteobacteria > Pelagibacterales > Pelagibacteraceae > Pelagibacter. Next base: position 21,478 of record CACHTQ010000001.1, read on the forward strand.
TATATTTCCTCTAAGAATAGACAATAAATCAGATAATAAAGAGGATGAAGTAGGTCCTGGTCCTGCACCCTCCCCTTGAAGTATGCTCTCACCAACAGGTTTTCCCTCGGTAATAACGGCGTTCATAACACCATTTACATTACCTATGTATGTGTCTTTACCCACTAAACACGGATGAACAGTTTCAAATAAACGATTATTTATCATTTCACATATACCAAGTAACTTAATTCTAAGATTTAATTGATTTGCAATTTTAATATCTTTTAGATCAATATTTTCTATACCTTCCATAATACATTTTTGATGTGAAATTTGATTATTAAATGCAAGAGCTGATAAAATCCTAACTTTTGCAAAAGCATCAAACCCATTCAAATCTAATTTAGGATTACCTGGTTCAGCATAACCAAGTTCTTGAGCTTTTTTTAAAACTTTATCAAAAGTCTCATTTGAATTTTCCATCTCTGTTAGAATATAATTAGTTGTTCCATTTAAAATTCCGTAAACTTTTTTTATTTTGTTTGTAGCCAAACCCTCTTTAATTGTTCTAAGTATTGGAATTCCTCCAGCAACAGAAGCTTCAAATTCTAAATTTACATTATTCTTCTCAGCTAATTTAGCTAATTCATTACCGTGTTTAGAAATTAAAGCTTTATTTGGTGTTATAACATTAATCTTATTCTTTAAAGCCATCACAACAATTTTTTTTGAAATTCCATCAGATTGACCAATAGACTCAAATAAGATATCTATTTTTTTTTCTTTTAGAATTTTAAGAGGATTTGTATAAAAAATCTTTTTGTTAATATTATATTTTCTCTTTTTATTTTTATTTTTTGCAGAAATTGCAACGATATTTATCTTTTTTCCTGTTTTAATTTCTATTTCTTTTTTTTTTAATCTTAATTCATTGTAAAGATAAATACCTACTTGACCCAAACCAACAATTGCAATGTTTACTATTTTATTCATCTATATTTGGATAATCACTGTTATCTACGTAAACTTTTAAATTTGACTTAAATTCTTCAAAAGTTAGATCTTTTGAAAAATTAATTTTTTTCTCAGTTTGAACAGGGGCACAAGAAATAACTAGAAAGAAAATTAGTAATGACAATTTTTTCATAATAATCCCTCATTATTTTTAAAACCAAATTTCAAATTCATATTTTGGACTGCTTGACCCGCTCCTCCTTTAATAAGATTATCAATGACCGATAAAATTATTATTTTATCTTTAAATTTGGTTTTACATACAGAAATAAAGCAATAATTAGTATTCATAACGTCATTTGTGCTCAAAAAAGAGTTAATACTCTTTATTTTTACAAATTTATTATTTTTATGAAAAATTTTCAAAATATTTTGTATTTTATTTAAAGTAGTACCAGGTTTTAAATCCAAATAAATTGTACTTAATATACCTCTAAACATTGGAATAATATGGGGTGTAAAAGTAAAATTGATTTTTGAAGAAGAGTTATTTTTTAGTTCTTGATCAATTTCTGAATTATGTCTATGAAAACCTACACCATATGCACTAAGAGATTCGTATAAATTTTTGTTTTTCAATTTTTTGTGCACTCCTCTACCCGCTCCAGAATATCCAGATTTGGAGTCTATAATAATATTCTTTAAATTGATCGATCTTTCTTTAATTAATGGAATAAGTGGTAAAAGTATTGATGTAGGGTAACAACCTGGACACCCAATAATGCTAAATTTTTTAACTAATTTTCCTGTTATTTCAGGTAAAGCATAAATACTATTTTTTATATTACTTAACGCTTTATGCTTTTGTTTATACCATTTTAGATAATCAGAAGCTTTATTTAGTCTAAAATCAGCAGCTAAATCAATTAAAGTATTTTTTTTTAATAAATCTTTTGAAATTAGTTGAGCTTCCCCATTCGGAAGAGCAGTAAATATGATATCAACATAACTTAAATATTTTTTATTATACTTAGTAATTCTTGGTAACTTTTTGGACTTTAACGAAGTATCATATGATGAGATTTTTTTTCCAGCAGAGGAATTACCACATAGATACTTTATATTGATATTCTTGTGTTTAATTAATAATTTTATTAATTGAACACCAATATATCCAGTTGATCCTGCAATTAGTACATTAAGCTTAGCCATTTGATATTATAACAGTTAAAAGTTAAAAAAGAATTATCTTTTAGAAAATTGAAAGCTTCTTCTAGCTTTTTTACGTCCAGGTTTTTTTCTTTCAACTGATCTGGAGTCTCGGGTAGTCAATTTCTCAGTTTTAAGTGTAGATTTCAATTTTTCATCAAACATAACTAAAGCTTTAGAGATTCCGTGTACCATTGCTCCAGCTTGTCCTGTTGGACCTCCACCTTTTACACTGCACTTTACGTCATATTCTGTTGCTTGATTTATAAGTTCAAAAGGTCTTACTATTTGCATTTTATGATTATCACTTGAAAAATAATCACTAAAAAGTTTACCATTTACATAAATTTTACCTGAACCCTTTTTCAGCCAAACTTTAGCTATTGAAGTTTTTCTTCTTCCGGTAGCATACTTACTGTCTTTAAAGTCCAGTTTCATCTTTGGGGCTTTAGTTGATGTTTGGGTATTTTCCATTTTAGTTTCTTGCTAAATTTTTAGAGTTTAATTTATCCAATTGTATAACTTGAGGATTTTGTGCTGAATGTGGATGATCATTTCCAACATATATTTTCAATTTAGTAAGTTGCTTTTTTCCCAACACTCCCCCTGGAAGCATTCTTTTTACTGCAAGTTTAAGAGCTTCGCCTGGTTTTTTTTTAGCAAGATTTTGAGGTGTAGTCTCTTTTATTCCACCAGGATGACCTGTGTGTCTATAGTATTTTTTATTTTGAAATTTATTTCCGGTAAATTTGATATGTTCAATATTTTTAACAACTACAAAATCTCCATCGTCCATATGTGGTGTGAAAGTTGTTTTGTTTTTACCTCTAATAATTTTTGATATGACAGTTGCTAGCCTGCCCACTACAGCATTTTTAGCATCTATTTCAAACCAATTAGATGATAATTGATCTTTTTTAAGGAATTTTGTCATTGTGCGAGGATTAATACTATTAATAAGATCAAAGTCAAATTGATATTTTTATTGTTTTAAGCCTTTTTTTTGTTATATTAATAATGCCGATTTGTTCCTATTGCGGGCTTACAGCTAAAGAGGAAATCATCAAACAAACTCGGTAGGCATTTGAACTATATTGTGCGCCTTGCATAAAGCTAAAGCACTAAAAAAGGAGTAAAATGAGTAAAAAAAGAAATAATCCTGAAACCATTGCCATACATGGTGGTGATTACAGAAGTGACCCAGCAACTAATGCTGTTGCTGTGCCAATATATAGAACAACTTCATATCAATTTCAAAGTACTGAACATGCAGCAAATTTGTTCGCATTAAAGGAATTTGGAAATATCTATACTAGGATTATGAATCCTACTAATGATGTTTTAGAAAAAAGAATTGCAGCATTGGAAGGTGGATTATCTTGTGTAACAGTTTCATCTGGACAGACGGCTTCAAGTTTTGCTGTTTTAAATGTCGCTCAATCAGGTGATAATATTGTTAGTTCCACAGATCTTTACGGCGGAACAGTTTCATTGTTTACACATACATTGAGTAAACTTGGGGTTGAAATTAGATATGCCGACCCAAGTGATCCTAAAAACTTTGAAAAGGCAATAGATGATAGAACTAGAGCTTTTTATGGTGAGACATTACCTAATCCATATTTGAGAGTGTTCCCTATCAAAGAAGTTTCTGACATTGGAAGAAAATATAATATTCCACTAATAATGGATAATACTGCTGCGCCAGTAATATGTAAACCAATAGAACATGGAGCGGCCATCGTTATACATTCATTAACAAAATATATTGGTGGACATGGAACTGCTGTTGCTGGAAGTATAGTTGATAGCGGTAACTTTGACTGGACTGCAGATCCTAAAAGACAACCTTTATTCAATGAACCTGATGCAAGTTATGGAGGTGTAGTTTGGGGAAAAGCTGTACCAGAATTAACTGGAGCTAATGTGCCTTTTGCAGTCAGAGCAAGAGTTTGTTTGCTTAGAGATTTAGGTTCAGCTTTAGCACCAGATAATGCTTTTGCAATAATTCAGGGACTTGAAACCGTAGCTTTAAGAATGAAACAACATTGCGAAAATGCTGGAAAAGTAGTTAATTTCTTAAAAAAACATAAAGAAGTTACTAAAGTTATATATTCAACAGAACATGAAAAGAAAATTGCTGATAGAGCTAAACAATATCTTAAAGGTGGAAATGGACCAATGGTTGGTATTGAACTTAAAGGTGGTATTGAAGCTGGGAAAAGATTTATTGAGTCTTTAAAGATGTTCTATCATGTAGCAAACATTGGTGATGCAAGAAGTTTAGCTATACACCCTGCTAGCACTACTCATAGTCAATTGAATGAAAAAGAGTTAGCAGCATCAGGTGTAACCCAAAGTTATGTTAGACTTTGTATAGGTATTGAGCACATTGATGATATTATTGATGATTTAGATCAAGCTTTGAACAAATCATCGAAAGGAAGTTTAAAAGCAGTTAGTTAAATTTTGTATTTAAATAAAAAAAATAGATACTTGAGCTAACTAAAAAAATTGAACTTATTTGGTGCAGAGATGCAACATAAATCTGTGCACCATATAAAACCGTGAAAATACCTAATATAATTTGAAGAATTATAAATATTCCCAAATAGTTAATAGATTTATATAAATCATACATCTTGTTTCTATAAATCTTATAAAAAATTAAAATATAAAAAATTCCTATCAAGTAAGCTAAATTACGATGAATAAACTGTACTAGAGAAGGATCACTAAAGGCTGCAACTTCAAATAAATTATTGATATTATTATCATTAGGAAAATAAGAATTACCCATCAGAGGCCATGAATTATAAATCTTACCAGCATCCATACCGGAAACAAAAGCACCAATCGAAATTTGTAAAAAAATTAAAATTAAAAAGAATAAAGGAATGAATACGTTTAGTTTCTTTGTTATATTTCTTGATATATTAATCTTTAAATAATTCCAATAAATTAAAGATAAAATCAAAAAAGCCACAAGTAAATGTATGGATAATCTAAAGTGACTTACATCCACTCTATCAACTAATCCACTGCTAACCATATACCAGCCGATGAAACCCTGAAAACATATGAGAAAAAATATGAAATATAGATTAAATAATTGAGTGATCTTTATTTTAAAAGAAAAATAAATTAGTGGTATTAAATATCCGAGACCAATCAATCTTCCAAGAAATCTATGTGCCCACTCCCACCAAAAGATAACCTTAAATTCACTTAAAGTCATATTATAGTTTTGTAATTTAAATTCAGGAATTTGTTTATAAAGATTAAAATAAACAATCCAATCGTTTTGGTTAAGAGGTGGAAAAAATCCAGAAAATAATTCCCACTCTGTTATTGAGAGACCTGAGTCAGTAAGTCTTGTTAAGCCGCCAACTATTATCATAAAAGATATAATCCAAAACATAACAATTAACCAAATTGATAGCTGATTATTAATTTGTGTATTTGTTGTATACATGTGGGGATAAATATAATAATTTTCCTATTATCCAAATATATAAATGTCGCCTTTAAAAAGAAAAAAACTTGATAAGATAAGATTAAAGTTAGATAAATTAGATAATTCATTAATTAAACTAATAAAACAAAGAACTAATCTAGTAAATCAAGTTTTAAAACTGAAGGATAAAAAAAAGGAAATTGTTGACAATAAAAGAATCAAAATAATTTTAAAAAATATAAGAAAAAAATCTATTGCAAATAAGATAGACCCTAAAATTACCAATCGTATCTGGAAAAATATGATATGGTCTTATATTAATTACGAAAAAAGAAACTTTAAAAAAAAATAATTATTTACTGTGTGGAGGAAGTTTTTTTTCAACAAAAACTTCATGTTTTCTAGTGCTCGGATTATATTTACGGGCAGAAAGTTTAACTTTAGCTTTTTCACCACCCGCTGGTTTTTTTACATAATAAAAAAAAGGACTATCTGGTTTACTTTCAGGAACCAATCTAACTTTTACGTGAGTTTTTTTTGCCATTACTTATAATTTTTTAAATTTTTAATAATTTTAGAAATTTTAAAAACTTTATTTTTAAAATCCTGCGCTTTTATAGAATTATTTGAAATTTCGTCAAGATTTAAAGTGTGATTTTTATTTGGATTATTTAAGATTTTTTTAACTCCATTTATGGTCATGCCTTGATCTTTCAAAAGAAATTTTATCTTTTTTAAAATATCGATAGTTTTTTGATCGTAGTATCTTCTATTAGAATTTAATAATTTCGGTTTAATCTGTTTAAACTGTGTTTCCCAAAAACGAATGGTATGAGTTGAAAAAACACCCTCTTTTTTTGACTTTAATTCTAAAATTTCAGCTACTTCACCTATTGTTTTATAAGCATTCTCAGTTTTATCAGTCATTTTTATTATTAATAAATTCCTTAAATTCTTTTGAAGGTTTGAACAAAACCACATCTCTACTTGAGATAACTTTTGTTTCTTTTGTTTTCGGATTCCTTCCAATACGAGATTTTTTTTGTCTTATTGCAAAAGTACCAAATTTAGATAATTTCAGTTTCTTTTCATTTTTAATGTTTAAAATTATAGTTAATAAAAAATCATTTATTAAACTTTCAGATACTTGTTTTGAAAAACCTAGTTGCATGTAAATTAAATTTACTAAATCTTTTTTAGTCAAATTAATTCTCATATTATTAAATATTTCTTTTTATTTTTTCTATCAAGTTTCCTTTAACAATTTTATTACAGACATCTAAAGAATTTGAAAAACCAATGAAGTCTGTACCTCCATGACTCTTAACAACTGGTGAGTCTAAACCTAAGAATATTGCACCGTTATAAAGTCTTGGATCCAAACGTTCTTTAAACTTTTTTAGATTTGAGTAATTTAAGACTGATGAAATTTTTCCTAAAATCGAACTCGTCATTGATTTTTTTAATTCATTTGTAATAAAATTAGCAGTTCCTTCTGCAGTTTTTAATGCAATATTTCCTGTAAACCCATCGGATATTATTACATTAATTTCGCCATCCATTATTTGATTACCTTCAATATATCCAGCAAAATCATAGTTTGAGGATTTTTTTTCATTTAGAATTTTAAAAGTTTCTTTAATTGTTTCGTTTCCTTTTAATTCTTCAGAACCAATATTCAATAATCCTATATTTGGTTTATTACTAGGGTACAAAGAAGTGTAGAGCGATGCTCCCATAATTGAAAAATCAAATAAATTTTTTGAACTACAATCAATGTTTGCACCTAGATCTAAAACAACACTCATTCCAGTTTTGTTGGGCCATAAAGCCGACAAAGCTGGTTTATCAATATTTTCAATCATTTTTAAATTTAATTTCGCAATAACTAGCAAAGCACCTGTGTTACCAGCAGATATTATAATATCAGCTTCTTTTTTTTTTACACTTTCGATAGCTAACCACATGCTAGTATTCTTCCCTTTTTTTGCAGCTTCTAAAGGTGTATCAGTGCTTAAAACAAAATTATCTGTATGAACAATTTCAAAATTGTTAATGCTAATTTTTTTTTCTATTAATTTTTCAATTTCTTTTTTATTACCAAAAATTTTAAAAAACACTTTATCATTTTTTTGATGATTATGAATGATTCCATCAATAACTTTTTTAGGTGAATTATCACCACCCATTGCATCAACTGCAATTTTAACTGAATCTGACATTTTAAAATATTAAATTATTTAATCTTTAGGGTCTATAACTTGACGCCCTTTATACATGCCTGTTTTTAAATCTAAATGATGAGATAACCTATATTCTCCAGATTTTTTATCTTCAACAACATTTTTTGTTGAAAATTTCATATTTTGAGCTCTTCTCATTCCTGTTCGGGATGGAGTTTGTTTACGTTTAGGTACAGCCATAATTATTGGTTAATTACACTTTTTAAATAAGAATTCAAAGTTTTTTTTGACAAATCTATCAAATATTTATCAAAATATACAACTAATTCATCGATATTTGAGAAATTTTCTAAAAATTTTGAAATAACTTCTTTTTTTTTAAGTATATCCAGATCATGCCAGAAATGAATATCTGAGATAATTGCATGAAAAACATTTATATAATCTTTCATTTTTTTATTAATTGACTGATCGCCATAACCTATTTCTCTAATACTAAGTTCTAATTGTCTAAAATTAAAATCATATATATCTTGAAGTATTTTCTCGTTTTCTTCATTCTTAAAATTCTTAAGAAAAAAAGCGAAATGAAAAAGAAAAATTAGTAAACGATCATTGAAACTATCTTGTTTATTAAGGTTTTTATAAAGTAATTTATTAGTAGTTAATTTGATTAAATTGTTATAAAAATTTATATAATTCATTTCATGAAAATATTTTTAATTATTTTAACTTTATTTCTATCAAATTGTAAATTAAATAAAATTGTGAACCATCACGGTATACACAATTTAGAAAATAAAAGTAAAAAACTGACAATTAATGAGTCAAATATTAACGATATAAAGAAAATTCTTGGACCACCATCATCAACAAGTTATTTTAGTAATGATGTGTTAATTTATTTAGAGCGAAAAACATCAAATTCAAAACTATTAAAACTTGGAAAAAGAAAATTAATATCTAATAATGTTCTTTTATTAGAGGTCGATAATCGAGGCATGCTGGTAAAAAAGAAATTACTAAAAAAAGATGATATTAATAAGCTAAAAATTTCTCAAAAACAAACAAATATAAAGACAGGAAAAGAGTCGTTCATAACTAGAGCGTTATCAGGCGTGATAGACAAAATGGATGACCCTCTTGGTAAAAAAAGAGGGTCATTAGAAAAATGATTTATCCCGCTATTACAGCCAACAATAATAAAGCAACTATATTTGTGATCTTAATCATTGGGTTTACGGCAGGGCCAGCTGTGTCTTTATAAGGATCTCCAACTGTATCACCAGTTACAGCAGCTTTGTGAGCCTCTGAGCCTTTACCGCCATGATTACCATCCTCAATATATTTTTTTGCATTATCCCATGCACCACCACCTGCAGTCATGGAAACTGCAACAAAAAGGCCAGTTATAATAACTCCTAATAACATTGCACCAACTGCAGCTAGAGCCGCAACTTGTCCGCCTATTGAAAGAATTATAAAATATAATACCACCGGTGAAAGAACGGGTAATAGCGATGGTATAATCATTTCTTTTATTGCAGCAACTGTTAATAAATCTACTAATTTGGCATAATCCGGTTTTTGTTTTCTTTTCATGATACCTGGGTATTTCTTAAATTGTCTTCGAACTTCAACTACTACTGCACCACCAGCTCTACCTACAGCCTGCATCCCCATTGATCCGAATAAGTATGGTAACATACCACCAATTAATAACCCAACAACAACATAAGGGTTCGATAAATCAAAAGTTACCACAATACCTTCTAATGCAGATCCTGCCTCCTTCGAAAAGTGTTTTATGTCTTCTGTATAAGCAGCAAATAAAACTAGAGCACCTAAACCTGCAGAACCAATAGCATAACCTTTAGTTACAGCCTTTGTAGTATTTCCAACTGCGTCCAATGCATCAGTGGTTTTTCTAACTTTCTTATCGAGATTTGACATTTCAGCGATACCACCTGCATTATCTGTTACTGGTCCATATGCATCAAGTGCTACAACCATTCCAGCTAATGCCAACATTGTTGTAACAGCAATAGCAATTCCAAAAAGTCCCGCAATTGAATTAGTAATTAAAATTCCTGCAACGATAATTAAAGCAGGTATTGCAGTCGCTTCCATAGATACAGCTAATCCTTGAATTACGTTAGTACCATGTCCTGTTGTAGATGATAAAGCCACTGATTTGACGGGTCTATATCCTGTGCCAGTATAATATTCAGTGATCCATATTAATAAGCCTGTAATTACAAGACCAATCACACCACAATAATATAAATCCTTACCATTAAAAGTTTTGTCATTTACCGTATATTCGTTTGAAAAACCAATCACATAATCAGTGACTGGCCAAAGGATTAATAATGAAGCTATAGCAGATACTATGAAACCCTTATATAATGCATTCATTACGTTATTATTTTTTCCAAGTTTTACAAAAAAGGTTCCTATGATTGACGTAATTAAACACGCAGCACCAATAGTTAAAGGATAGACCATCATGTTTAAATCTCCCATAAAAAAAATGGATGAAAGAACCATAGTCGCAACAATAGTAACAGCATAAGTTTCAAATAAATCTGCAGCCATGCCAGCACAATCTCCAACATTATCGCCAACATTATCTGCAATTACAGCAGGATTCCTTGGATCATCCTCTGGTATTCCAGCCTCTACCTTACCAACTAGATCTGCGCCGACATCAGCACCTTTGGTAAAAATTCCACCACCTAATCTTGCAAAAATTGAAATTAAGGACGCACCAAATCCTAATGCAACTAGTGCATTTACAATCTCTCTCTCATCAACTTCAAATTTTAGTAATAAAAAATAATAAACTGCTATTGCTAATAAAGCTAAACCTGCAACCAACATTCCGGTTACAGCACCAGATTTGAACGCAACAGAAAGTCCTTCTGCTAAACCTTTTCTTGATGCTTCTGCAGTTCTGACATTAGCCTCCACAGAAACTAACATACCAACATAACCAGCAATTCCAGATAAGGCAGCACCTATTAAATAACCAAGACCAACAAGCGGACTAAAAGCAATACTAACAATTACCAAAACAACAACACCAACAATAGCTATAGTTTTATATTGTCTTGCTAAATATGCTTTAGCTCCAACCTGAATAGCTGAAGCAATGTCTTGCATTTTTGAATTTCCTGCGCTTGAGTTAAGAATATTCTTTCCAGTTAAATATCCATAAACGATAGATAATAAACCTGCTATAATTGTATATATTAAAATAGTTTCTGCTGTTGTGTTCATATAAACCCTAAGTTATTGATTGTTAAATTTTTAAGCCGGACAATACAAAAAAAGATGAAAAAGACAACGATTAACTTTCAAAATCGATGAATATAACCTTTATTTTTAGCCTCAATTTGCTTATCTTTTATATTAATAATCTTAGATCTATTTTTACCAGATATAATCTTACCGATTTTAGTTATCTTAATACCTGTATTTTTTGATATTCTTTTAATGATTCTTGATTTATTAGGACTAGCACTAAAGAGTATCTGATAGTCATCTCCTTTAGAGGAAATATCAATTTTTTTAAATTTTTTAATCTTAATTAATCGACATAAAGTTTTTGATAGAGGTATTTTTTCCTCAAAAATATGAAAGGAAAAATTTTGTTTATTTATCATTTTTTTTAAGTCATCAATTAACCCATCTGAGATATCAATTGAAGTATTTGCTATTCTTGAAAGATAATTTATGAATTTGAATTGAAGATCAGGTTCATAATATTTTTTAATAAAAAATTTAGACATTTTGTTGTTAATTTTGATTTTAGCTTTAAGTATTTGAAGACCAATAAAACTATCACCTAAATTTCCTGTTACATAAATATCATCATTTAATTTAGATCTATTTCTATAAACTATATTATTAGAGTAACCTAACGAAGTGATAGTAAAACTTAATCTATTTGAAAAAGTTGTATCACCTCCACATAGACTTATATTAAATTTTTTTTGTTCATTTTTAAGTGATTTTGAAATTTTAAGCAAATTTTTTTTTGTAAAATTTTTCTTGTTGCCAGATCCAGAAATAAAATAAAATTTAGGTTTAACACCTTTACAAATCAAATCAGAAATAGATGATCTTAAAATTTTTTTGATTACAAGATCAGGGGATCTAAAATTTACAAAATGTGTGTTTATATTGTAAGTATCAACAGAAATTACTACTTTTTTTTTCTTATCAAAAAAAACATCATCGTTTAACCCTAGAGCAGATGTATTATGTTTAGATAGTTTTGAAAAAAAATTATTTATTATCTGAAATTCATGCATTTTTAGATCTCAATTTTTTTCCTAAATCATCTAATAGAGCATTAAGATATTTTGTTTGAGAGTCCTCAAGAAAAAAATTAGAGGAATTTAGATATTCTTTAATAATAATATTCATTGATAAATTTGGTTTATACATAAATTCATAAGTTGCAGCTTTAAGAATAGTTTGAAAAATTTTATCTAGTTTCTTAAAAATAAACTGATCCCCAAGTTTGTTATTCAATTCTTCTAAAATAAGATCATTTCTCTCAATAGTGCCCAAGACAATATCTTTAATAAATTTTTTAAACCTATGTTTAGGAAAATTTAGATTACTATCTTCATTATAAAAATTTCCATAAAGTTTTTGAATAATAATTACTCTAGGATTATTTTTTGGCTTAAAGTAAGTCTTCATTTTTGTGATAATATTGAAATCACCGCGGTTGCAGCTTCAGCGCCCTTACTTTTTCTTGCTTTTGCTTGTTTCATATTTAGACAAGTAATAATTCCATTACCAACAGGTTTTTTTTGGCTTACAGATATATCCATTATAGCATTAGTAGATGCTTGCGAAATAAAATCAAAATGAGGTGTTTGACCTTTTATTACACAACCTAAAGCCAAAAATGCGTCAAATTTTTTTGAATTTTTTGATATTGTAACTGGAATTTCAAAAACACCTGGCACTCTAATAATTTTTACATGGCTTGACTTGGGTATATTTTTCAAAGCACTTTTTAGTAATCCATCACTTATATCTTGATAATAATTAGCTAAAACAATTAGAATTTTTTTATTCATTATATCAATTCCTGTTTCTTAATTTTAATTCCATAACCATCAAGTCCAATAACTTTTTTTAAAGATCTAGTTATTAATATCATATTTTTAATTTTTAGATCTTTAATTATTTGAGCTCCAATTCCATAATTTTTAATTGATTTATCATTTCCCTTTTTGATAAATTCTTTGTTCTTATATTTTTTTAATGTCTGTGTTACTGAACTTAAATTTGAGTCTTTTATAAATACTAAAACGCAATTTTGGTATTTTTTGAAATAATTTAGAGTTTTATTAAATGAATTTGGCAACTTTTGGTTTATAAGATAATTTTGAACAATATTTGATGAAATTACTCTTACTCTTGGAGTGATACCCCTTTTGATTTTACCCTTTACAAGAGCAAAGTGTTCTGCACCATCTAATAAATTCTCATAAATTCTAATTTTATATTTTTGGTTTTTGACACTAATTTGACTTTGCTTTTTTAATCTTATTAGTTTTTCTTTTTTTAACCTATAAGCTATTAAATCTTCTATTTTTCCAATTTTAAGCTTATGCTTTTTTGCGAAATCAAACAGATCTTGGCCTTTAGCCATTGTGCCATTTTCGTTCATAATTTCACAAATGACTGCTGAATTATTTTTTTTTGCGAGTTTTGATATGTCAACAGAGGCTTCTGTATGACCTGCTCTTACAAGAACCCCACCATCTTTAGCAATAATTGGAAAAATGTGACCAGGAGATACTATATCCTTTTTACTAACATTTTTTTTTGATGCGATCTTTATTGTTTTAGCTCTATCTTTGGCAGATATACCTGTTGTAATCCCTTTCTTTGCTTCTATAGAAATTGTAAAAGCTGTTTTATTTCTTGATTGATTTACAGGGGACATTAAAGATAAATTCAATCTTTTAGCTTGTAAACTGTCTAGTGCTAAACAAATTAAACCTCGACCATGTTTTGCCATGAAATTGATATTTTTTGCTGTTGAGTCTGACGATGAAATCACTAAATCGCCCTCGTTTTCTCTTTTTTCATCATCAACTAATATGAACATGCCTCCCTTTTTAGCGACACTTATTATTGTTTCTATAGGTGCAAAATTATTTTTTTTCATAAAAATAATTTCTAACGTATTTAGACAAGATATCTATCTCAATATTTACTAAATCATATTTATTGAGTTTTGATAAATTAGTTTCTTTATAGGTATGTGGAATTATCCAAATTTGAAAACCTTTTTTAGTTACTTTTGAAATTGTGAGTGATATTCCATTTACACAAATTGAAGCCTTTTCTATAAGATGTTTTCTCTCTTTCTTGGGTATTTCAAAGTCAAAAATAAATGATTTATCAATTTTCTTTATACTTAAAACTTTCGCAACTGTATCAACATGCCCTTGGCAAATGTGTCCTGAAATTTTTGTTCCATACTTTAGTGGTAACTCTAAATTAATCATATCTTTATACTTTATATATTTAAATTTAGATCGAATTATTGTTTCTTTTGAAAGATAAAACTCCATCAATTGTGATTTATAAGAAATTAATGTTAAACATACACCATCACAGGCTACCGATAATCCAATATCTTTTTTAGATACTTTAAGATTGCTTTTTACAAAAATATTAATACCTTTAGGTCTTTTAATAATTTTTTTAATTATACCTCGATTATATATTATTCCATTAAACATTTTAAATTTTATATAATGTTATTTTATTTTTTCCTAAATCTAGTTTTAAGTCTATTTTGTTTTTATATTTTTGTTTTAATAAATTTAAACTATTAAAATTCAAATATTCAGTTTTTTTTGAGAGTTTTTTATCACTTTTATATAAATAAAATGTATTAAAAATTTTGTTCCTTAAAAGATAATTTGTTAACTCATCACCTCCTTCTACTAATAAGTTTCTACAGTTCAATCTATATAATTTTTTTAATATAACTTTGATATCAAATCTTCCTTTATTATCAATTTTTGATCTGATTAAATTTATCCCCTTTTTTTTAAAACTTAAAATTTGTGAATTACCAGCTTTATTGTAAAAAATAATAGTATTAGATTTGTTAGCTGTTTTTATTATAAAACTGTTAATATTAGTATTAAGTTTACTATCTAAAATAATTCTTTTTGGAGAATATTTCTTTACCCCGTTTAATCTGCAATTTAATTTTGGATTATCATTATTTAATGTTTTGTATGAAATCATTAATGAATCATTTTTATATCTCAATAGATGGGTAAATTTATCAGCCTTAGTGTTTGTAATTTTCTTATCTAATTTACTATAAATCAAGTTATTTTTTGAAACTGCTATTTTACCAGTAACATATGGCAATTTTTTTTTTCTATTAAAAAAATATGTTGAATAAAAATTTTTAACTTTTTCCTCTAAGAGTCCTTTTCTTACTTTAATTTTTTTCGATTTTAGAATTTTAAAGCTTTTATTCTTAACTCTAGTGTCAACATCTGGAACTGAATAAATTACTTCTGAAATTTTAGATTTTATAATTAAATTTGTACAAGGTGGTGTCACACCATGATGACAACAAGGTTCCAAGGTCACATACATTTTTGATCCATTTAAATTGTCTATTGAGTTTTTTATTGCGTTAAACTCTGCATGGGGTCTACCATTTATTGAAGTTTGACCAATAGAAATAATCTTATCGTGTTTAACAATCACACATCCAACAGAAGGATTTGATCCTGTATGACCGTATCGAGATATAGCCAGTTTTAAGGCTATCTCCATATATAATTTATCTTTGCTTGAAAATTTATCTTTTTTTGTAGACATCGAGCTTGTCCACGAATTGTACAAAATCTTTTTCCTCACGGAAATTTCTATAAACAGATGCAAAACGAACATATGCAACAGGATCTAATTCCTTTAAGCCTTCCATAACCATAGTGCCAATAGTATTTGTTGATATTTCACTTTGACCAAGTTCTTCAAGAGTTCTTGAAATTTTACTTATGAATTTTTCAGCAGTTTCTGTATCGATTGGGCGTTTCTTTAAAGCTATATAAATTGATTTTGATAATTTATCTCTATCAAACGCAGATTTTCTACCATTCTTTTTAATTACCATAATTTCTCTAAATTGAACCCTCTCAAATGTTGTAAAGCGTGCGCCACAAACACAAAGTCTCCTTCTTCTTATTGCTGTACCATCTTCTGTAGGACGTGAGTCGACAACAGAGGTCTCCCCTTTTTTACATATTGAACAAATCATTAATTATAAGTTCTTATATATCGGAAATGATGAAGTTAAAGAAATAACTTCATTTTTAACTTCGTTTTCTACTTTGCTGTTATCGTTTGGATTTTCGGATAAACCTTTTAATGTTTTTGTAATTAATTCACCAACAGTTTTAAATTCATTCAAACCAAAGCCACGGGTTGTAGCTGCTTGAGTTCCCAATCTTATACCTGACGTAATCATTGGTTTTTCAGTATCAAAAGGAATTCCATTTTTGTTACACGTAATGTTTGCTCTTGAAAGACTTTCTGCAGCAAGATTACCTTTAACATTGTAAGGTCTCAAATCTACTAACATTAAATGTGTATCAGTTCCGTTAGAATAAATCTTAAACCCATTATTTTTCAAAGTTTCAGCTAACATTTTTGCATTCGCTAAGACTGACTTTATGTAATCTTTAAATTCTGGTTGAAGAGCTTCTAAAAAACCTGCGGCTTTAGCTGCGATAACGTGCATTAAAGGACCACCTTGATACCCTGGAAAAACTGCAGTGTTAAATTTTTTCGCAAGATCCTCATGATTAGTTAAAATTATTCCACCTCTTGCACTTCTAAAAACTTTATGTGTTGTTGATGTAACAACATGAGCATGATCACATGGGTTAGGATACCCCTTGCCAGCAACTAAACCAGAAAAATGTGCCATATCAACCATGAGATAAGCTCCAACTTTATCAGCAATTTCTCTAAATCTTTTAAAATCTATCACTCTTGAGTAAGCACTTCCACCAGCTATAATTAATTTCGGTTTATGTTCTAAAGCAAGTTTTTCAACATTATCATAGTCTATGAGTTCAGATTTTTTATCAACATCATAACTGATTGCATTAAACCATTTACCTGACATTGAAATTTTTAGACCGTGAGTTATATGTCCACCAGAATTTAAACTCATTCCCAAAAATGTATCACCTGGACTTAATAGAGCTAAAAATACAGCACCATTAGCTTGTGCACCTGAGTGAGGTTGAGAATTTGCAAATTTACAATTGAATAATTTTTTTAATCTTTCATTTGCAAGATTTTCTGCGACATCAACATGTTCACAACCGTTGTAATAACGCTTACCTGGATAACCTTCTGCATATTTGTTTGTTAATACTGAGCCTTGGGCTTCCAAGACAGCTTGAGAGACTATATTTTCTGAAGCAATTAACTCAATATGTTGTTGCTGTCTTATTAGTTCATCTTTAATAGCTTTATATAACTCAGGATCTTTTACGGATAAACCATCCTCAAAAAAACTTTTATAGCTATCATTTAAATAACTCTTTTCACTAGACATAATTAAATCTTTTTAACCCTTCTTAAGTGTCTACCACCATCAAATTTAGTATTTAAAAAAATTTTTATAAATTTGAAAGCATTTTTTTTACTAATTAATCTAGATCCTAATGTAATGATGTTTGCATCATTATGCAATCTGGATAATTTGGTAGATTTTGCGTTAAAACACTGAGCTGCACGTATATTTTTATGCTTATTTGCCGCAATATTCATTCCTGTACCTGAGCCACATACTAAGATTCCAACATTATTTTTACCAATTTTGACTTTTTTTGCTAATTTATGTGCGTAATCAGGATAATCAACACTATTATCATTTGCAGGTCCAAGATCATTAAAATTCAATTTTAAAATTTTAAGGTGTTTTTTTATGTCTTCTTTTAATTTAAATCCGGCGTGATCTGAGGAAATAAAAATTTTTTTCAAATTAGTTGAACTTGTAATCTAAAACACATGCAACAAGATGTATTCTATTTTCTTCACCACCATTAAAGGCGTTATGGTATTTTGTATTATTTGTAATCCAAACCGATCCATCTGCTGGCATGTGTTTAGCAACATTATCTATAACCATAATACAACCAGGGTTCGTGATTATAGGTATATGTAATCTAGGCTCTGGATCTCTATGCCAACTTAAAGTTGATCGTGGTTCCTTAAGTAAAATTCTCATCCTACCTAATTTATACTTTGAGGACAAAACATCATACACATGTTTAAAGTAAGTATTTTCGTAATCTTTAACAAATTCACTATATGCAGATTCATTTATTGCTCCTTCCCTCATTACTTCTTTGCCAGATCTGTCAGGTTTAGTCCAATAAAGACCTCTTGCTTTATTTCCTTTGATGGAGTCTGGATCACCAGGAATTTGCGTTAAAGATATGGCACCAAAATGCGTAACACCTGCGTCTTCAAACTTTTTAGTCTGAATAATTTGATTATACGCTTCTTGAAGTTTTGAGATGTCAAATTTTATTTCCTGTTTTTGGAAGTCGCTAAAATCTAAAACTCGTTCTTTTTTTTTTACATTTAAATTTATTATCTTTGTATTTTCAACTGTCATCGTGATTGCTTTGTACCTTTTTTACTATATATGTGTATATTACATTTGTCGCATTTTTAAAATAAAATTAAATATGATTACAGGTAAATATCCTAGTTTAAGACTAAGAAGAAATAGAAAAAACAGCTGGTCAAGAAGACTTGTATCAGAAAACAATTTATCGCCGAATGACTTTATACTTCCCATATTCTTGATTGAGGGTAAAAACAAGACCCAACCTATAAAATCTATGCCAGGTGTATATAGATATTCTATTAACAAATTGGGAATAATCTTAGATCGAGCTATTAAAAATCAGATACCTATGGTTGCTTTATTTCCTTATATATCACCTGGATTAAAAGATAATTTAGGAAATGAAGCTCTAAATGAAGATAATTTAGTATGTAAAGCTATAAAATACATTAAAAAAAGATACAAAAATAAAATTGGAATAATGTGTGATGTAGCTCTGGATCCTTACACAAACCATGGTCATGATGGAATTCTCAAATCAAACAATATAATGAATGACGAAACTATAGAGATCTTAATTCAGCAATCTTTATTACAAGCTCAAATGGGGTGTGATGTGTTAGCACCGTCAGATATGATGGATGGACGAATTGGTAAAATTAGAAAAGCTCTAGACAAAAAAAATTTCAAAAATACTCAAATTCTTTCCTACGCGGTTAAATATGCCTCTAACTTTTATGGACCTTTTAGAGATGCCGTAGGATCTAAGGTTGCCTTAAGAGGAGATAAAAAAACTTATCAAATGGATTTTAGGAATTATGATGAAGCAATAAGAGAGGTGGCTTTGGATATAAAAGAAGGTGCAGATATGGTCATGGTAAAACCTGGGTTACCCTATCTTGATATTATAAGATCAATAAAAAATAAATTTAAAATCCCAGTTTTTGCATACCAAGTTTCTGGTGAATATAGCATGTTATCCAATGCTGTAGAAAAAAAAATAATAAATAAAGATGCGATATTTGAAAATTTAATGAGTTTTAAAAGAGCTGGTGCGAACGCAATAGTTAGTTATTATGCAGATAGATTAAATGAAATTTTACCTTAATTATCTCAGTGAATTTATGAACTGAGTTCTGCTAATTGGATAGTTTAAGTTATTTGGTTTTAATATGGTTTTTTCTAAAAAATCACTTACTAATTTCAATCCATTTAAAAGTATATTCAAATCATTAACTACAATTTTTTTATCAATTAGAAAATTTGGTATTATCTTTTTTTCATTTTTGGATTTAACTACATATATTATTTTATCATCTAATAATTCTTTAGTTGCAAAATTACTTAATTCTAAATCAAAACCTATGGTCTTAAGTAATTCTAATTCCCAAAAAATATAATCTTTTAACCACCCATCATTTGAGAGTATCAAATAAAATTTTTCAATAAGGTCAAATATTTTAATATTAGATTGAGACTCAGCTGTTAATAAACGAATTAAACTCATTGCAGAACTAATGCATGAGAGTTTTTGAGAATTTTCAAAATATATAGGTGAATAAACTTTTTGGATTTCTAATTTAAAATATCCTAATTTATTCTCAGATTTAGAATTATAATTTAGATAAAGTTGATTACCAATTTGAAGATAATTTTTGATTTTTTTTGAAGTACCACCAAAAACGATACCCGATATTTTTCCGTGATTTTTAGTATAAAATTCCGAAATAAGAGAATTTTCGTTATATTTATTTTTTGAAAGTAAAAAACCTGTATCGTCCCAATTCATCAAATCAAATTATCATTTAAACAAAGTAAAGCTGCATTCTGCTCTGCTTCTTTTTTAGACTTTCCCTCACCATTATAAAATTTCGTATTTTGTAATTTTACAGCAACTCTAAAAATAGGCTTATGTCTTGGGCCGGTATTAGAGATTATTTTATAAATAGGCAGTCTTTTGAACTTTTTCAATGAAAACTCTTGGAGTTTTGTTTTTGCATCAATTTGAGTAATCACACTTTCTTTTATTTTTTCTTTCCACAATTCTAATATAATTTTCTCTGTTATATTAAATCCCCTATCAAGGTAAATAGCTCCAATTAAAGCTTCACAACTATCTGATATCACCTTATCCTCAATTGTAACTGATCTATTTCTAGGATTAAAAATTAAAATATAATTTTGCAAATTAATACTTTTAGCAATTTCTAAACATGTCTTTTTATTTACTAATGAAGCATATTTTTTATCCAAAATTCCTTCCTTTTCATCTGGATAGATCTCTAAAAGTTTTTTTGCGATAACTAAACCCAAAACTCTGTCTCCTAAAAATTCTATTTTTTCATTATTATTCATTTTATTAAAACTTTTATGAGTAAGACTTTGAACAAGTAAATTTCTATTTTTAAACTTATAATTTATTTTTTTTTCAAGCTTAGAATAATCAATTTTCATCAAATAATTTTCTTAAAAAATCTGTCAAATCGAATAGATTTGTTCCATTTCCAAAAAGCAAAAATACTACCAACTGATCTATCAGATGAAAAAAAAATAAATCTTGCTTTACCAACTAGATTATCTTCATGAACATAGCCCACGCTGGTTAAATACCTGCTATCTTTTGAACAATCTCTATTATCACCTAAAAAGAAGTAATGGTTATCAGGAACGGTAAAAACGTCAGAATTATCAAAAGTGAAATTTTTGAGATAGACAGTTTTGTAAATTTTTCCGTTTGGTAATTTTTCCTCAAATGTAAAAACATTAATAGTCTTTTCACCACAATAAATTGTATCTCTTTCTGAAACTTTCGATTTAAGAATTTCACTATTATTTAGATATAAATTGGTATCCACAAACTGAATTCTATCTCCAGGTAGACCAATAAGTCTTTTAATATAATCTGTTCTATTATCTGCAGGGGTTTTAAAAACTATTACGTCGCCCCTATTTGGCTTGTTAGAAAAAATTCTATTATCAAAAATAGGTGGACTAAATGGAAATGAGTGCTTGCTATAACCATATGAATATTTTGTTACAAAAAGTCTGTCTCCAACTAATAAACCAGGTTCCATGGATGAAGATGGAATATAAAATGGTTGGATAATTAAGGATCTAATAATTATAGCTATAATAAAAGCATAAAAAAGTGTCTTAAAGTTTTCTATAAAAAATTTTTTATTAAACATTTTTAGCCTGGATTATAGTAAATGCAATTGAATATTCTTTTTCATCAGATATTGAAAGAAATATATCAAAATTTTTAACTTTTAATGTTTTCATTATAATTTTTTTGGTTTTGTTATTTAATCTAAAATATGGCTTACCTAAATTATCATTTAAAATTTCAACATCTTTAAAATTTAACCTTTTTCTGAATCCAGTTCCAAGTGCTTTAGAGAATGATTCTTTTGCTGCAAATTTTTTTGAAAAATAGATAGATTTATCTTTTACCAACCTAGAATTTTTAATTTCAAGTAAAGTGAATAATCTTGAGATAAAACTTTTATTTTTAATAGAATTTTTAAGCCTTTTATTTTCAACAATATCTACACCGATACCTAAAATTTTCATTCTAATTTTTGATAATTCTTTTAAACTTTTTTATGACAAATGGTAAACCATAAAAAATAGACTCACCAATAATAAAATGCCCAATATTAAACTCTACTATTTCATTTATCTTGGTTAGTATTTTAGTTGATTTGAAATCCAGACCGTGTCCAGCATGTACCTCCACACCAATTTTTGATGCTAATATTGCACATTTCTTAATCTTTAAAAATTCCTTAATGAAAGATTTTTTCGATTTTATCAGATTTGAAAAATGTCCTGTATGTATTTCAACACAATCAGCACCTATTTCTTTAGACAAATAAATATCTTTTATATTTGGATTTACAAATAAGCTCGTTCTAATCTTCTTTTTTTTAAATTGTGATATTATCTTTTTAATTTTATTTTTATTTTTCTTTAAATTTAAACCACCTTCGGTTGTTATTTCATTTCTATTTTCAGGCACAATACAAATAAATTTTGGTTTTATTCTCAAAGCATTATTAACAATATTCCTATTTGTTGAAATTTCTAAATTTACTAATAATTTTTTTATTGAACAAATTTTTTTTGCGTCTAAATCTCTTATGTGTCTCCTGTCTTCTCGAAGGTGTATTGTAATAGAGTCGGCACCTTTTTTTTTGACAAATAATGCAGCTTTATATGGGTCAGGATGAAATTCACCTCTGGCATTTCGAACTGTCGCAACATGATCAATATTTACACCTAACCGTTTCACTTAATAAATCTGCTTCCTGGTGTTGAAATGGGAATTGAGTCTAATTCCTTTGGTATTTTGTTTGATTTATAAGTTGGTACTTCAATTTTAAGATGTGAAATTATTTTTTTTTTTATTTTTAATGTTTTCTTTGATGATCTATCAATAATTGTCGCAAAACCCACTAATTTTGCATTAGATTTTTTTATTAGTTTTACGCATTCCATGCTGGATTTTCCTGTGGTTATTACATCTTCAATAATAATAACTTTAGAGCCTCTTTTAATTTTAAAACCTCTTCTCAGAGTGAATTTGCCTTTAACTCTCTCACAAAAAATCGTCTCTTTTTTTAAAATCCTACCAATTTCGTAACCTATCACAATACCACCAATGGCCGGTGCCAAAATTAAATCAAATTTTCTAAAATTTTTTTTGATTTTTAAAGCCAATGATTTACATATTTTTTCTGCTTTTGATGGATAACTTAAAAGTTTAGCACACTGGATATACTTTGAAGAATGTAATCCAGAAGATAAAATGAAGTGTCCTTCTAATAAAGCATTAGTCTTTCTTAAAATATCTAAGGATTTTTTGTGTGAAAGCATTTCTTTTATCTTCGTGTCTAATTATCTTAAATTTTATACCTTTTTGTTTAAGCTCTGCAATAAAATTAGTAAAATTTTTCAAATCTCTTATTATCAGCTGAAATTTAAAATTAATATAATCAGGTTTTTTTCCAGCCATTACTAAATTTGAAATATTTAATTTATGTTCACCAATTAATGAACTTACATTTCCTAATTGCCCTGGTTTATCAGGTAATGAAATCCACAAAGTAGTATTGTATTTTTTTATTCTTTCCTGTTTCTCCTCACCTCTATCATGCCAATATCTTCTTATAGCAGCTCTGGCTTTTCCAGTTTTTGTTGTTGGAATCCAGTGAAGTGATGGTGACTGATTTTTTGAGGTAATTATTTTTATTCTATCACCATTTCTTAAAATTGATTGAAGTTCACTCTTATTTCCATTTATTTCACATCCAACTGCTGTATCACCAATTTTTGTATGAACAGCATAAGCGAAATCTATTGCAGTTGCATCTTTAGGTAATTTGATTACTGAACCTTTGGGAGTAAAACAAAAAACATTTTCCTGGAACATTTGAAGTTTAGTATATTCGTAAGAGTGTTCAGGATTTTCATTTTTTTCTATAATTTCAACCAAATCTTTTAACCAATCATATTCTTTCCAGGTAAGAGAGTTGAATTTTTCTGAGGACTTATATTGCCAATGAGATGCTATTCCTCTCTCAGCGAAATCATGCATCTCTTTAGTTCTTATTTGAATTTCTATGGGTTTTCTATTAGATCCAATAACTGCAGTATGAATTGATTTATAGCCATTAATTTTTGCTGAAGATATATAATCTTTAAATTTCCCAGGTATACAATTATATTCTTTGTGAATTATTCCTAAAGTTTTATAACAGTCATCAACATTATCCAAAATAATTCTAAATCCAATGATATCGGTAATTTGCTCCAGAGAAACTCTTTTTTTCTGAACTTTTCTCCAGATTGAAAAAGGTGTTTTTTCTCTTCCATAAATTTTTGAAGAAATTTTATTTTGATCTAATAATTTTCTTAATTCAGTTGATAAAGTCTCAAAAATATCTTTTTTATCTAATTTTATTTCATCAAGTCTTTTTTGGATTAACGACCTAGCGTCATTATTTAAGATTTCAAAAGAGAGATCTTCTAACTCATCCCTAATTCTATGCATTCCCATTCTGTCCGCTAACGGGGCATAAATTTCCATAGTTTCTTGAGAAATCCTTTTTCTTTTTTCCTCTTTTGAAATTGCTTTTATAGTTCTCATGTTATGCAGTCGATCAGCAATTTTTACTAATAAAACTCTTATATCTTTTGAAGTAGCTAAAATTAATTTCCTAAAATTTTCTGCTTTAGAATTGGATGATGCATTATTTTCAAGTGCAGATATTTTTGTAACACCATCAACTAAATCTGCAACTTCATTTCCAAACTCACCTTTGATAGTTTCATAAGTTGCATATGTATCTTCAATTGTGTCATGCAATAAACCCGTAGTTATAGTTGCACTATCTAGTTTTAAATCAGTTAATATATTTGCTACTTCAATCGGATGAACTGAATACGGATCACCTGAGGCTCTTTTTTGATTACTGTGTGCCTTTACTGCAAAGTCATAAGCTTTATTTAACCTATCTGGATTTAAAAACTTATTATAAACTTTTACTTTATTTATTAAATCGTCTGAATTAAGCATACTTATTATTATATCATTAATTCAGATTTGTTTAATAGATCTTATGTCTCTATTTGGTAATGATATTATGAGTTTTTTAATGTGATCTTTGGAAATTGGGTGTTTCCAGTTTTTATTTAATTCAAATAATGGAAAAAGAACAAAATTTCTATTGTGCATTCTTGGATGAGGTAGATCGATTTTTTGACTAATTTTTTTACTTTTATAATCAATTATGTCTATATCGCATTCTCGAGGAGCATTTTTATACCTTTTTTTGCGACCGAGACTAATTTCAATGTCTTTGGATACTTTAAGTAATTCTAAAGGTTTTAAATCAGTAATAACTTCTAAGACTATGTTTAGGTATTTAGGTTTGCTTTCATCTGGCCATGATAAACTCTCATAAAAATTTGATGATTTGATAAGTCTGATATTTCTTAACAATAATTCATACTTTGCTTGTTCAATTTTATATCTTCTGTTTCCTAAGTTTGAGCCTATACCTAAGTAAATACGATTAGCTTGATTTTCTAAAATATCTTGATTTGTCACGATTCCAATCCCTGTCCTTTTTACTTGCTCTTTTGTCGTGTAGTTTTTTTCCTTTTGCTACTGCAAGTTCAATTTTTGCTTTTCCTTTTTTAAAATACATCTTAGTAGGAACAACAGTAAGACCATCTCTTTGTATTTTTCCTATTAATTTATTTATTTCACGTTTATTTAAAAGTAGCTTTCTTTCATCTGTGGGATTATGATTAGAATAACTAGCTTGTTTATAAGACGCTATATGAGAATTAATTAAAATCAACTCACCGTCTTTTTCAACAACATATGAGTCTGCAATATTAACTTTTCCATCTCTAATTGATTTAATCTCAGAGCCTTTAAGGATAATCCCAGCTTCTAATAAATCCTCAAAAAAATAATTAAAACTAGCCTTTCTATTCAAACATATTATTTTTAAACCAGAATTGGTTCTTTTATTCATTAAATTAATTTAGCTGTGTGGAGGGCCTTTTTAACAATCTCTTTGGTAGAGTCTGTTACCTTAACTAATGGTAATCTTACATCGTCATCACATAAATCTAATAATTTTGCAGCATACTTAACTGGGCTAGGATTACTTTCAACAAACATAGCATGATGAACAGGCTGCAATATTTCATTTAATCTCTCAGCTTCTTTAATTTCATTATCATTATTAGACTTTGAAAATCTTTGGAAATCAGAACAAAGTTTTGGGGCAATGTTAGCTGTTACACTTATAGCACCAACTCCACCTTTTTTATTAAACTCTAAAGCGTTATCATCATTTCCTGTTAATTGTATAAAATCTTTGCCTAATTTTTTTAATGTTTTATCTACTCTCGTTAAATCTCCTGTTGCATCCTTAACACCAATAATATTTTTTAATTCAAATAATCTTGCCATTGTTTCAACTGACATATCAATCACTGATCTTCCCGGAATGTTATAAATGATAATTGGAATTCCACATTTATCATTGATAGCTTTATAATGTTGGTAAAGTCCCTCTTGTGTAGGCTTATTGTAATATGGAGTTACAATTAAAGCTCCATCTGCTCCCATTTTTTCAGCATGTGTAGTTAATGAAATCGCTTCCTCAGTAGAGTTTGACCCAGTACCAGCAAATACAGGTAATTTTCCATTACTTTCTTTGACACATAAATCAATTACCCTTTCATGCTCATTATGGCTTAAAGTTGGAGACTCACCAGTTGTTCCAGCAGGAACTAAACCATTTGTCCCATTTTCAATATGAAAATGGATTAACTTAATGTAAGTTTCATCATCTAGTTTATCATTTTTAAACGGAGTGACTAAAGCAACATTTGATCCTTTGAACATAAATACTTATAACATAGTTTGTGGATTCATATACTAAAAGATTATGCTAAAAAAATTAATATTTTTTATCAATTTATTTATCTTCTCTAGTATTACCATTTTATCATTTGCGGAAGTAATACCTCTAAAAAAACCAATCCAGACTAAAGAGCAAAAAGATCAAAAATTATTAATTGATGTAATGAAACCTCTGCCAAAACCAATTCCTAAAAAAATAGTAGAGGAAATTGAAAAAAACCCTGAAAAGGAAATTAAAATAAAAGCTGAAAAAGATTTAGGTATTATTTTACCTAAAAAGAAACCTTTAATCGCTGGAGCAAAAAAAACTGATACAGCAAAGAAATCCAAATATTATAATAAAAAAGATTTTGAAATTGCGAAAAAGGCTATTTCAGAAATGAAACAAGCAAAATGGCCTACAGCATTGAAAACTGCAAAAAGAGCTAAAGATAAATCAATTTATAATTTCATACAATGGAGACACCTGCTCACCAAAGGAAATAAAGCCTCATATTATGATTACAAAACTTTTATTGACTCTAATGAAGATTATCCACGATTAGGAAGGATTAAATATTTAGCAGAGCATAAACTTTCTACAGATACTATTTCACCCAAAAAAATTATCGATTGGTTCGGTGTTGATGAACCTCTAAGCGGTTTTGGAAAAATGATACTTGGGGAAAGCATAATTCTCAATGGCAATACACAAAAAGGTATTTCTTATATCAAAGAAGGATGGATTACTGCAGAATTAAGCAAATCTGAATTAAGATTCTATAGAAAAAAATTCAAAAAATATCTCAATGCGGATGATTATATTAAAAGAGCAGATTACTTGGCTTGGAATAATAAATACTGGGATTTAAAAAGATTATTAAGATATTTACCTAAAGATTATGAGTTGCTTTATACTGCACGACAATTGTTAATGAGTAAATCGTATGGTGTAGATAATGCTATTTCTAAAGTTCCAGCAAAATTTAAAAACGATGCGGGTTTAAATTACGACAGATTAAAATGGAGAAGAAAAAGAGGAAGGGTTGATAGTTCTGTTGAAATTTTAGTAAAAATTAAAAATACCAAAGATTATTTAGTCAGACCAGATAAGTGGTGGTTTGAAAGAGAAATCATTTCAAGATCATTAATTTATAAAAAGAAATATGCTTTAGCTTATAAAATTGCAAGTAATCATGCTTTGACTGATGGAACCGAGTATGCAGCTGCGGAATGGATGAGCGGATGGATAGCATTAAGTTTCTTAGATGATCCTTTATTAGCAAAGGATCATTTTGAAAATTTTTATAATAACGTTGGTTATCCGATAAGTACTTCTAGAGGAGCCTATTGGTTAGCTAAAACTTATAAGAAACTTGGTAAAAATGAATTAGCTAATGAATGGTTTGGCAAAGCATCTGAATTTCTTACTACATATTATGGTCAATTAGCATTTATGGAGTTAAACCCCAATCAACCTTTTGAATTATCTAAAGATATTGAAGTTTCAAAAGAATATAGAGACTATTTCTTTAAAAAAGAATTAGTTAAAACGATTTATCTTCTTGATGAGCTCAATGAGGATAGATATTCAAAACATATTTTAAGACATTTGGCTAATGACAACATAAATAATGGTAGTGAAGTTTTAGCAGCAGAGTTAGCAACAAGTATTGATAGATTTGATTTTGCCATTCAAATAGCCAAAATTGCATCATATGAAAAAAGATTTCATAACAAATATAATTATCCAATTATAAGTACACCAAATTATATAAATGGAAGAAAAATTCCTGATACTGCATTTATATTATCAATAATAAGACAAGAGAGTGAATTTGATTTAAGTGCTAACAGTCATGCAGGAGCAAAAGGATTAATGCAGCTAATGCCTTACACTGCAAAAGTAGTTGCTAAGCAAGCTAAACTTCCTTATTCAAAATCTAGATTAACGAGAGATGCAGAATATAATATTAATTTAGGTTCGCACTATATAGCTGGTCTAATTTTGGAATATGACGGTGCTTATCCGTTTGCGATAGCGGCTTATAATGCTGGACCTAAAAGAGTTAGATATTGGAAAAAAATAAATAAAAATCCGCAAAAGAACCAAATTGATTATGTAAATTGGATTGAATTAATAAAATTTAAAGAAACAAGAAATTATGTGCAAAGAGTGCTAGAAAACTATAATGTCTATCGTTATATTTTAGCTCAAAAGCCAGTTTCAATGATAAACTTCTTTAAGGATGATCCTTTGTACTGATAATGGCGGAAGAGGAGGGATTCGAACCCTCGGTACAAGTTTCCTCGCACGGTCATTTAGCAAACGACTGGTTTCAGCCTCTCACCCACTCTTCCAATAAATTTGTCACTTTTGATTGTATTGAATAATCAATATTTATAAAGTAATTATTCAATAATTATGAAAAATAAGTATTCAATATTTTCACTTATTAAAAACGCTTTTTCATATCATGAAAATTGGGAGAAAGCTTGGAAGGATGCTGAACCTAAAAAAGAATATGATGCTGTAATAGTTGGTGGTGGAGGACATGGTCTAGCAACTGCATATTATCTAGCAAAAAAACACAATATGAGGAATATTGCTGTTGTTGAAAAAGGTTGGATAGGAGGAGGAAATACTGGTCGAAATACTACAATAATTAGATCTAATTATTTATGGGATGCAAGCGCAGGTCTATATGACCATGCTCTAAAAATTTGGGAAGGTTTATCTCAAGAACTAAATTATAATGTTATGTTTAGTCAAAGAGGAGTTATGAATCTCGCACATAATTTGCAAGATGTAAGAGATTTAAAAAGAAGAACTCACGCTAATAGATTGAATGGCATTGATGCGGTTTATTTAAATACCGAGGAAGTTAAAAAATTTTGTCCAATTATTAATACCTCACAGGATATTCGCTATCCAGTTTTAGGTGGAACTCTTCAAAAAAGAGCTGGTACAGCTAGACATGATGCTGTTGCTTGGGGATATGCAAGAGGTGCTGATGAAATGGGTGTGGATATAATTCAAAATTGTGAAGTAAAAGGAATAAAAAGAAATGGTGATACGGTTGAAGGAATTGAAACAACTAAAGGATTTATAAAAACAAAAAAAATTGGAGTTGTAGCTGCTGGTCATTCTAGTGTTATAGCCAATATGGCTGGATTGAAGTTACCACTAGAAAGTAAACCACTTCAAGCTTTAGTGTCTGAACCAGTAAAACCAATAATAGATACAGTTGTAATGTCTAATGCTGTTCATGCATACGTAAGTCAGTCCGATAAGGGAGAATTAGTTATTGGAGCTGGAACTGATGATTATGTGTCTTACTCTCAAAAAGGAAGTCATGATATTGTGGAAGGAACTTTAAATGCAATCTTAGAGCTATATCCAATATTCAGTAGAATGAGAATGCTTCGTCAGTGGGGTGGAATAGTTGATATATGTCCCGATGCAAGTCCAATCATAAGTAAAACGTCAATTAAAGGTTTGTACTTTAATTGTGGTTGGGGAACTGGAGGTTTTAAAGCTACACCTGGTTCAGGAGATTTATTTGCTCATACAATTGCAAATGACGAACCTCATAAATTAAATGCTGCCTTTAATATAAATAGATTTGTAAGTGGTGATCTAGTTGATGAACATGGTGCAGCGGCTGTCGCACACTAATGTTTTTAATTACCTGTCCTTTTTGTGGTGAGAGAGAGCAAAGCGAGTTTAAAGCTGGTGGTGAAGCGCATATTGTACGACCAAAACAACCTACAGAACTAAGTGATGATGAATGGGCAGAATATCTGTTTATGAGAAAAAATATAAAAGGAATTCAGTTTGAAAGATGGAATCATGTTCATGGTTGTAGAAAATGGTTCAATATGGTTAGAGACACTTCAAACGACCAAATAAAAGCTGTATACAAAATGGGTGAAAAACCACCAGTAAAGTAAAATGTCTAATAATTTAAGATTTAAAACAAGTAAATTTATTGATGAAACTTATCGGGTTTCTTTTAAATTTAATAACAAAACATATTTTGGTTTTAAAGGTGATACTTTAGCATCAGCTTTATTGGCTAATGGCATTCATCTTGTAGGAAGAAGTTTCAAATATCATAGACCTCGAGGAATTATGACAACTGGTTCTGAAGAACCGAATGCAATAATTCAATTGCATGATAATTCCTCAAGAACTGAACCCAATGTAAGAGCTACAGAAGTTGAAATCTATGAAGGTTTAGTTGCATCTAGTCAAAATTGTTGGCCAAATGTTAATTTTGATATTGGGGGAATTAATAATCTATTATCCCCTATTTTGCCTGCAGGTTTTTATTATAAAACTTTTATGTGGCCTGCAAGTTTCTGGGAAAAGTACGAATATTTTATTAGAAAATCTGCGGGTTTAGGTAAATCACCTAAAGTAGCTGATCCAGACATATATGAACATAAATATATTCATTGTGATGTTTTAGTTATCGGAGCAGGTATATCAGGAATAATGGCAGCTAAAATGGCAGCTAAAAATGGTTTTAAAACACTTTTAGTTGATGAAAAATCTTATTTGGGGGGATCTTCTATTTACGACAACTCAGAATTTTCAAAGATCAATAATCAAATAACAAGTTCATGGTTAGAAAAAGAAATTAACGAAATATCTAAAATAGAAAATTTAGAAATAAAAACAAGAACTAGCGTTGCAGCATTTCATGGATACAACTTTTTATTGGCTCGTGAAAATCTTACTGATCATTTACCGATTAATCAAAGAGAAAATAAAGTAAGACAAAGATTATTAAAAATTAGAGCTAAAAAAGTAATCACAGCCACTGGTTCAATCGAAAGACCTTTAATATTCGACAATAATGATCGCCCAGGAATAATGTTATCCTCAGCAATTAAGAAATATATTGATTTATATGGTGTGGCTTGTGGTGAAAATAATATTCTTTTTACTAATAACGATACGGCATATGAAACAGCCATGAGTTTAATCCAAAGAGGAATTAAAATTAATGCAATAATTGATATCAGAGAACAAATTGACTCTAAAATTTCATATGAAGTTGAGAAAAATAATATTAAAATTTATAAAGGCTACTCTGTTGTTGATACTTACGGATATAGAAGAATTAATAAAATATCCATCATGAAACTTTCAAAAGATGGTCAAACAGTTATTGGTGACAAAATTAAGTTGAATTGTGATTGTTTAGGTATATCTGGTGGTTGGACCCCTGCAGTACATTTGTTTACACAATCAGGTGGTAAATTAAAATTTAGAGAAGAAGACCAAGTATTTATACCTAATGTTTATCCATCAGATCAAATAAGTATTGGATCTTGTAATGGAGACTTTGGTTTAGATGAGATAATAAAGAATACTTTATCTTCTATTAAAAAGTTTCTTGATATTGATAATTCTGAATACAAAGCTGTTGAAACTATATCAGGTTTAAATCAATCAAAGAGAAATATTTGGTTATTACCATCTGACAAATCTATAGGGAAAACAAAATCTTTTGTTGATTATCAAAACGATGCAACTGCAAAAGATATTAAATTAGCTCTTAGAGAAGGATTTAGATCTATAGAACATGTAAAAAGATACACTACTACTGGTATGGGGACTGATCAGGGTAAACTTGGTAATATGCATGCTCTTGGAATTATCTCAGAAACAGCGGGAACTAAAATGGGTGAACACGGAACTACAACTTTTAGACCTCCTTATACACCTCTTACTTTTGGAACTATTGTTGGAAGAAATGTAGGAGAATTTTTTGATATATTCAGACGTACTCCGATACATGATTGGCATGTTGCAAACAACGCTGAGTTTGAAAACGTTGGTCAATGGAAAAGAGCTTGGTACTATCCAAAAGATAATGAAAATATGCATCAAGCAGTACAAAGAGAAAGTAAAGCTGCTAGAGACTCAGCAGGTATTCTAGATGCATCTACATTAGGAAAGATTGATATTCAAGGTACTGATTCCTCAGAATTTTTAAATCGTGTTTATACTAACGCTTGGTCAAAACTAGCTGTAGGTAAATGTCGTTATGGTTTAATGCTAAATGAAGATGGAATGGTTTATGATGATGGCGTTACAACTAGATTGGGTGAAAATCATTATATTATGACGACTACAACTGGTGGTGCAGCTAACGTTTTAGGTAAACTTGAAGATTATCTTCAGACAGAATGGCCTGAATTGGATGTCTATCTATCTTCTGTAACTGATCATTATGCTACAATAAGTGTGTGTGGTCCTAATAGTAAAAAAATCGTTTCCAAAGTTATTCCTGATTTAGATCTTTCTGATGAAAAGTTTCCACATATGTCATTCAAAAATGCAAAAATAGATAATATTAAATGTAGAGTGATGAGGATCAGTTTTACTGGAGAACATAGTTATGAAATTAATATCCAAGCAAACTTTGGTAAATCTGTTTGGGAAAAATGTATGGAAGCAGGTAAAGATTTTAATATTACGCCCTATGGAACTGAAACGATGCACTTATTAAGAGCAGAAAAAGGTTTTATAATAGTTGGTCAAGACACTGATGCAACACTAACACCAATTGATTTACAGATGGATTGGATAGTAAGCAAAAAGAAATATGATTTTATCGGAAAAAGATCATTATATAGATCTGATACTATTAGAGAAGATAGAAAACAATTAGTTGGTTTATTGACAGAAAATCCTGAGGAAGTTTTGGAAGAAGGCGCACAGATAGTTGCTGATATAAAAAAATCACCTATTGAAATGCTTGGCCATGTAACCTCAAGTTATTACAGCCCAAATTTAAAAAAGTCGATCGCATTAGGTGTTGTAAAAGGTGGAAAAAACATGTTGGGGCAAAAATTGATCATACCAATGGAAAATAAGAATATTAATGTAACTGTAGCTGATCCAGTTTTTTTAGATAAAGAAGGTGAAAGATTAAATGCTAAATTATAATCATACAATTAAAGAGGAAAAATCATATCAAGGTCTACAAATGAACGAGGTTAAACCTGTTATGAAATTGATAGTAAGAGGTAAAAAAAGAGAATTTTTATCAGCTGTTGGTAAATCTTTAAATATGGTTTTACCTACAAAAGCAAATACTTCCACTCAAAGTGAAAAATTGACTGCTCTATGGTTGAGTCCTGATGAATGGATGATTTTTTCAAATGACGTTTTTAAAGAAAATACAAATTCTTATGAAACTGAAACACTTTTAAATAAAAACATATCTAAATTAAATTTAGGAGCTGTAGTGGATGTAACAGATCAATTCGTGAGGATTAATCTCAAAGGGGATAAGATATATGATTTGTTTCAAACAGGCTCTCCTTTTAATTTTAATGATTTTAAGAGTAAAATTGGCTCAGTGACCCAAACAATTCTCGCAAAAATAGATGTAATCATTCATAATCAAAATAAAAATGAAGTGAATTTGTTTGTAAGACGCTCATTTTCTGAGCATTTATTCGCATGGATGAATGATAGTGCGTCAAGATTATAGTCACATTTAGATCTCAAATAAGTTAAAAAAAAATATGAAAAAATTATTTTTAGTAGCATTATTTGCTCTTTTACCCTTCTCACTAAACGCAGAATCTAATCTAGATAAAATTTTGTCTTCTGGAGTACTTAAAGTTGGTACTACTGGAGATTGGGATCCTATGACAGTCAAAGATCCTGCAACCAACAAATATAAAGGTTTCGATATCGATGTAATGAATCAATTAGCTAAAGATATGGGTGTAAAAATTGAGTTTGTACCTGCAGAATGGAAAACTATTGTTTCAGGAATAACATCTGCAAGATATGATATCTCAACAAGTGTTACAAAAACGCCAAAGAGAGCTGAAGTAGCTGGTTTTACCGATACCTATTACAAATATGCTACAGTGCCACTTGTTCTCAAAAAGAACTTAAAAAAATTTCCAACTTGGGATTCGCTTAATAATTCAAATGTAACAATCGCAACTACTCTTGGTACTTCTCAAGAGGAAAAAGCAAAAGAATTTTTCCCAAAATCAAAATTAAACTCTATTGAAGCACCAGCAAGAGACTTCCAAGAAGTCTTGGCAGGTAGAGCTGACGGTAATATTACAAGTTCAACAGAGGCAAATAAATTGGTCATCAAATATCCTCAGTTAGCAATCGTCCCAGATGGTGGAAAAAATCCAGCATTTTTAGCAATGATGGTACCAAAAGGTGATACTAAGTGGAATGATTATGTCAATAAATGGATTAAAGACAAAAAATCTTCAGGCTTCTTCACCAAGTTATTAGCTAAATATAATCTAAAGAGCTTATAAAAAATTAGTAATTAATTTTTTATTCTTTATAAGTTAAGGAGTGAAAAATCTATTTTTATTAATTCTAATTTTTCCATTAACGTCGTGCGGTAAAAGTGAATTAAACTGGTTAATCTTATCACCAAACAACATTGAGGGGTTAACTAATCTAAAGTTTTTATTAAGTGGTTTAACAACTACTATCTATATTAGTATAGTCTCAATCATTATTTCTATTATTCTTGGCCTTTTAGTCGCTATTCCATCACTGGCTAAAAGTAAATTCTTAACCTACCTTAATATTGGCTATGTTGAAATTGTAAGAGCAATTCCTTTGCTAGTTTTAATTTTATGGATTTATTATGGTCTTCCAATCATGACGGGTATAAGTTTTAGCCCATTCGTTTCTGGTATCATAGCGCTGTCAATTAGCGAAAGTGCTTTCCAAGCAGAAATATTTAGAGCAGGAATTAATTCAATAAAAAAATCACAATGGGAAGCTGGAAGCTCTTTAGGATTAAGTTTTTTTAGAAAATTAAGATTAGTAATTCTACCTCAAGCAATAAAGAATATATTACCAGCTATTGGTAATCAATTTGTATATGTGCTTAAAATGTCCTCTCTTGTATCGATAATTGGTATTGGAGATCTGACTAGAAAAGCAAACGAATTGGTTGTGACGACTTATCGGCCACTTGAAATATATACATTTCTAATTCTAGAATATTTAGTTTTGATATTAATTGTTTCTTATCTTGTTAGAAAATTAGAAAAAAAATTACAAAAAGATTAATTTTTTCTTCTATAGTCCCAAGGATATTCAAAAGTCATTGCCCACATACCTTTTTTATTTTTTTTGGCATAATCCTCATCTGGAATGTATTTTGTTGAATATTTCCTGTAAGCAAAGGCATAACCCTCTCGAACAAGATACTTAGATAGACTTTGATTATTTACAAAACATTCAGCTAAAATTCTCTTATATCTATCTACACCCTCCTTGACACATCTTACTTTATTTTTACCTATCTTATTAATAAGTAATTGTTTTGCTTGAACTCCACATTTGATAACCTCATTATTCTTATTACAAATTTGTTTAATTTCAGGAGTGTCAATGCCACTAAAACGAATTTTTTCGTTTTTTAAATGAATGGTATCTCCGTCTATAACTTTTATTTCACTAGATTTTACATCAAGGTATGTGACAAAGAAAAATATTAGACAAATACTAGTAAGTAAAAAGACTTTTATTTTGTTTGAAAACATTATTCAAAAAATACCCAATAAATATTAGAACTGCAATTCCCATAAACCAATTTGTTACTAAAATCGTATAAAAAATATCCTCATAATCCCCTCCTTTAATATTAATCACATACCATAAACTTAAAAATGGAAGAGCTGTTAATCGAAGAATACTTAGATAAAGACTGTACAATGGTTTTTTGACTGCTTGGAATACTGCAGTGGTTATAAAAAAAACAGGATAAATTGGGCCAATTAATGCAGCAACCTTTAGATATATCGAACCATGCTTTATTGCCTCTTGGTTATCAGTAAATAATGATACTAAAAACTCTGCACCCAAAAATATTATTATTCCTGCGCAAATCATAAAAGATGATCCAAATATCAAAGCTTTTCTGTATAATTCTCTCAATCTATCATAATTTTTTGCACCAAAATTTTGTCCCCCAATAGATAACACCGCTGTATTTAATCCAATTACAGGAAGTAAAAAAACTTGTTCAATTCTTAAAGCAGCTCCATAACCAGCAGTAGCTAAGTCTCCAAATTGACCAATGAAGTAAAGGATATTAAACAAACCTACACCAATTAATAACATGCTAAACATTACAGGAATTGTCTGATACAAAAGTTCTCTTAAAAGATCAAATTTTGGAATAAAACACTCTGGCTTAAGATATTTCTTTAATTCACAACAATAAACTTTATAAGCTAAATACAAAAGACCAATAAACTGTGCAACTACTGTGGCTATTGCAAGTCCAGCTATACCAAATGCTGGGATAAAACCATAACCAAAAATAAATAATGGATTTAGAACAATGTTTAAAAAGAAACTAAAAATTAAAACGTTTCTATAACTTTTTGTATCCCCTTGCGCATTTAGTGTTCCATTTAAAGAAATTTGTATCAAAACAATTATGGTTCCATAAAAAATTACATCTAGATATTTTCTAGTTAATATAATTGCCTCTTGGTCTGATCCCATAAGAGAAAGTAAAAAATCTGAAACATTCAAACCAAAAAAAGTAACTAGTATGGATAAAAAGATTGCAAAAATAATTGATTGAGCAACAAATAATGATGCCTTCTTTTTATTATTAGCCCCTATATTATTTCCAATTAAAGTATTAGTTCCAGCAGTTAATCCAACACCTATTGCAATAATAGTAAAATAAATTGGAAAAGATTTTGCGATTGCTGCTATTGCTTCAGCAGATATTCTTCCTGCGAACCATGTGTCTACTAGATTGTAAAAGGTTTGAAATAATGAACCGACACTTGCTGGAATAGTAACTTTTCTCAATAAAAACCATATTGGATCTTTAGTTAATTTGAAAGATTGTGACAAATAAATCCTTAGTTAAATTCTTTTTGAAAATTATATTTTTTTCCTGATAGCTTTGCCTTGTATATCTGACTTTGTCTCATTCTAAAACGAGATTTTTGGTTTTTTGAGAGTTTATCAAAACAATTAGGACAAGCTACACCCTCCTCATATTTTTTAGATTTTTTATCTTTAATCGAGATTGGTTGTCTACATCCGCCACAAATTGAATAGGTTCCTTGTACTAATCCGTGTTTTAAACTTACTCTGTTATCGAATACAAAACACTCGCCTTTCCATAAACTTTTTTTTGGTTTGATTTTTTTTAAGTAATTCAAAATTCCACCCTTTAATTGGTAAATATTTTTAAAACCTTTTCTTTCTAAATATACAGAGGCTTTTTCACACCTAATTCCACCAGTGCAAAACATTGCTATTGGCTGATCTTTTTTTAATTTTTTTAAATATTTTGGGAAATCTCTAAAGTTACTAATATTTGGATTTACTGATTTTTTAAAAGAACCAACTTTATGTTCAAAAGGTTTTCTTGCATCTAATAAAAAAGTTTCTTTTTTTTTAATTAATTTATTCCATTTTGTTGGATCAATGTGAGTATTCTTTTTTGTGATCCTATTCGACATTTTAAGATCCATTGGAACAACTTCTCTTTTAATTTTCACTTTAGGTTTATGAAAAGGTTTAAATTTACTTATTGAATTATTGACGCTATCAAATTCTTTAATATTCAAAATTTTTTTTAATCTAATAATTGTGGTTTTAATATCTTTATTCATTCCAGAAATGGATCCATTTAAACCCTCTTTAGAAATGATAATTGATCCATTTATATTTTTATTAGTTAAAAGATTACTCAATATTTTTTGATTTTTTTTTAAATCATTTATTTTTTGAAATTTATAAAAACCAAATACAGTGAACATTAAATCTTCCTACAAACAGTCATTCCATCACCAAAAGGCACCATGACCTTTTCAATTCTTGTATCCTTAGAGATAAAATCATTCAAATCTCTAATACTTTTTGTAATTTTGTCATTTATATCTTTGTTAACAACTTCCCCATGCCATAATACATTATCGATTATCACTAAACCCTCTTTATTCAATAAATCTAAAGAAATTTCATAATATTTTTTATAATTCATTTTATCTGCATCAATAAAAATTAAGTCAAATTTTTCATTTCTTATACTCATTAAAGTTTCTAATGCTGGTTTAATCATTGTTTTAATCTTGTGATCTTGATTAGCCTTTTTAAAAAAGCTTTGTGCAACTTTGGTTGTTTCCACATTTTTATCTAACGCAATTATACTGCCTTCATCTGGTAAGGCTAAAGCCATGGATAGTGTACTTAAACCTGTAAAAGTTCCTATCTCTAGGACTTTTTTGATTTTAGAAATCTTAATAATCAGATGTAGAAATTGACATTGAGAAATAGAGATTTGCATTCTTTTTGAATCACCAAGTGATAAGTTGTAATCTATTATCTCTTTTTGAATTGGATGCAATTTCAAACCATTCTTTAGAATATAATCTTGTAAATGTTTTGTGATATTAAGGTCTGAACCCATAACTTTATAATTTTTTCTTTAGGATCTCATTGATTAATTGAGGGTTAGCTTTTCCACCTGATGCCTTCATTGCTTGACCAACAAAAAAACCAAATAATTTTTCTTTACCTTGTTTATATTCAATAGCTTTTTCTCTGTTATCATTAATTATTTTATCAATTAATGCCTCTAAAGCTTTTGGGTCACTTTGTTGTTTTAATCCTTTTTCTTCTACAATCTTTTGAGGATCTTTATCACCATCGATCATCAATTCAAAAACAGTTTTTGCTATCTTTCCTGAGATAGTTCCATTCTTAATTAGATTTATCAAAATAGCGAAATTCTTAGCACTCACAGGACTTTGAGAAATTTCTAAACCTTTGCTATTTAAAACAGCAAATAGTTCTCCTGTAATCCAATTGACTGCTAACTTGATATCTTTGTTTTTACCCATTTTAGCTACAACCTCTTCAAAGTATTTCGCTGTATCAATATCAGACACTAAAATATTTGCTTCATAAGGAGACAATTTAAACTCCTCAATAAATCTTTTCTTTTTATCATCTGGAAGTTCTGGAATATCATTTCTAAGTTCTTCAATAAATTTTTCTGAAACCTCCAAAGGTAACAAATCCGGATCAGGAAAATATCTGTAATCATGAGCATCTTCTTTTGATCTCATTGATCTTGTCTCATTTTTTTTCGTATCAAATAGTCTAGTTTCTTGATCAATAGTTTTACCCTCTTCTATTAAATCAACTTGCCTATTAGCCTCATATTCTATGGCCATCTGCATAAACTTTATTGAATTAACATTTTTAATTTCACATCGTGTACCAAATTCTTTTGACCCTTTTGGTCTGACAGAAACATTAACATCAGCTCTTAAAGAACCTTCTTGCATATTACCATCACAAGTTCCTAGATACCTCATTATAGATCGTAGTTTTTTGATATAAGCATTAACCTCATCTGGTGATCTTAGATCAGGTTTGCTCACTATTTCCATTAAAGCTACCCCTGATCTATTTAAATCTACAAAGGTATTTTGTGGGTCGAGATCATGAATACTTTTCCCAGCATCTTGCTCTAAATGTAATCTCTCTATACCGACTTCTTTTTGACCATTAGGCATATCCAAAATAACTTTGCCCTCACCTACTATTGGATCTTTAAATTGTGAAATTTGATATCCTTGAGGTAAATCAGCATAAAAATAATTTTTTCTATCAAATACTGAACGTTTATTAATTTTTGCGTTAAGGCCAATACCAGTTTTAATAGCTTGTTTGACACAAAATTCGTTTATTACAGGCAACATTCCTGGAAATGCAGCATCAACTAAACTAACCTGTGTATTAGGTTCTGCCCCAAATTTTGTTGCTGAGGTAGAAAATAATTTAGACTCAGATAAAACTTGAGCATGAACTTCTAAACCAATTACTACTTCATATTGATTATCTTTTCGATTGATCAAATATTCTGAATCTTTTTTACTCATTTTATCCACCAATCAGTAATTTTGTTTTTAAAGTTGATCTTTTCTTCCATGGCATAAGCTATATTCAATATATTTTGTTCATCAAAAGCTTTGCCAATAATTTGTAAACCTAAAGGATAACCTTTAGAGTCATGTCCTGCTGGTATTGAGATACCTGGAAGTCCAGCTAAGTTAACAGGAACTGTAAATATATCGTTTAGATACATTGAAACTGGATCATTTGTTTTTTCACCTATTTTAAATGCTGAGCTAGGTGTTGATGGAGTTAAAATTGCATCGACTTTTTTATAAGCCTCATCAAAATCATTTTTAATAAGTTTCCTTACCTTTTGAGCTTTAAGATAATATGCATCGTAGTAACCAGAAGATAAAACATAAGTTCCAATCATAATTCTTCTTTGAACCTCAGCTCCAAAACCCTCTGATCTAGTTTTTTCGTACATATCAATTAAATTTTCACCTTTAGCTCTAAATCCATACTTAACACCATCATATCTTGCTAAGTTTGATGATGCCTCTGCTGGAGCAACTATATAATATGTTGGTAATGCATAACTTGTATTTGGAAGAGAAATATCAATAGTTTCAGCTCCACAATCTTTAATATATTGAATACCTTTTTGCCAAAGATCTTCAATTTCTTTTGGCATACCATCAACTCTATATTCTTTTGGTATTCCAATTTTTTTTCCTTTTATGTTGTTAGTAAGTTCCTTACCGTAATGATTTCTTTTGAAATCTATTGAAGTAGAGTCTTTAGCATCATAGGAACTAATCACTTCATGTAATAAAGCACAATCCTTAACATTTTGTGCCATTGGTCCTGCTTGATCCAATGATGAGGCAAAAGCAACTATTCCATATCTTGAACAACTTCCGTATGTAGGTTTCAATCCAACAATTCCAGTGAAAGAAGCTGGTTGTCTAATTGATCCACCAGTATCGGTACCAATTGTAACAGGTGTTAATTGTCCAGCTACAGCTGAGGCTGAACCACCAGATGATCCACCTGGAACTAAATTCTTATCAATGGGACTTTGAACATTGCCAAAAAAACTTGTTTCATTTGATGAACCCATTGCAAACTCATCACAGTTTAACTTGCCCAGAAGTATTGCACCTTCATTCCAAATATTTTCAGTTACTGTTGACTCATAAGTTGGTACAAAGTTATTTAAAATCTTGCTACCAGCAGTTGTTTTAATATTTTTTGTACAAAATAAATCCTTAACTGCCATTGGAATACCAGGCAGTTTTAAATTAAAATTAGGTTTTTGATCAAATTTTTTTGCTTTATCCAAAGCCGATGTAAAGTCATTTGTAATATAAGCATTCAATTTCTCGGATTTTTCAGATCTATCAATAAATGCTTTAGTCACATCTGTTGAGCAAAGTTTTTTATTTTTAATATTTTCAACCAGTTCTGTAAGGGATTGTTTTGTAATATCTGACATTATTCAATCACCTTGGGTACTACAAAATAATCTTCATTTTCCTGAGGAGAATTTTTAATAATCTGTTCTCTGATATTTTTACTTTTTACTTCATCAGATCTTAATTTTAAGGTTGTTTCTGCAATAGAAGTTAAAGGTTCTACATTGTCAGTTTTTAATTCATTAAGTTTTTCAATAAAATCAAAAATAGAATTTAAATCACCAGCTAATTTTTTAGCTCTTTGCTCATCAACTGAAATTCTTGCCAATTTAGATATATGTTTTATTGTTTTAAGATCTATACTCATATGCTATTTAAATATGACGCAAAGTATCACTTAAGTTTAAAATATACAATATGATCACTTTAGAGGAATTTAAAAAAAAACACTCAGATAAGTGTAGATTGATAGGTTTAGACCTTGGATCTAAAAGAATTGGTGTGTCAATCTGTGATGACAAACAACTAATAGCCACTCCATTAAAAACAATAAATAGAAATTCGTTAAAAGATCTCATTGATGAACTAAGATTAATCATTAATGAAAATGATATAAAAGGAATTATTATTGGAAATCCTTTGAATATGGACGGATCATCAGGTAGATCTGCTCAATCGGTAAAAGATACAACTGAAAATATTGAAAAAAACTTGGATATTCCTATTTGTCTCTGGGATGAGAGACTCTCAACTGTTGGTGCTTTTAATCTGTCTAGCCAGTTAGATATTAATGTGAGTAAAAGAGAAAAAAAGATCGACGAAAACGCTGCTGCTTTTATATTACAAGGAGCTTTAGATTTTTTGAATAATTAATACTTGCTATTATAGAGGTTTATAGTTATAGAGTTGGTTTTAATGGCAATTAAATCGAATCAGGCTATTAAAATTTCTCAAAAACATCTATTAGGAATTCAAGATTTATCAATAAATGATGTTAACCTAATACTTGATGAGGCAAATTCATTTATTAAAGTAAATCAAAGTAAAAATAAGAAAGTTGATGTTTTAAGAGGTAAAACTCAAATTAATTTATTTTTTGAACCTTCCACTAGAACTCAAAGCTCTTTTGAATTAGCCGGTAAAAGACTTGGGGCTGATGTTATGTCAATGAATATTAGCAACTCTGCAATTAAAAAAGGTGAAACATTAATAGATACAGCAATGACTCTTAATGCGATGCATCCTGATATTATTGTAATTAGACATCAAGACTCTGGGGCATGTAATCTACTTTCACAAAAAGTAAACTGCTCAGTTCTTAATGCTGGTGATGGCAGAAGAGAGCACCCTACTCAAGCTTTATTAGATGCATTAACAATCATAACTCGTAAAAAAAAGATAGAAGGATTAAAAATTGCAATCTGTGGAGATATTCTTCATTCAAGAGTTGCTAGATCAAATATTTACTTACTTAGTATGTTGGGAGCAGAAGTGAACATAATCGCTCCAACAAATCTTATGCCAAAAGAAATTGAAAAATTTGGTGTTAATACTTTTACTGATATGAAAAAAGGATTGAAAGAT
Source organism: uncultured Pelagibacteraceae bacterium (assembly GCA_902582845.1). Classification (GTDB taxonomy): domain Bacteria; phylum Pseudomonadota; class Alphaproteobacteria; order Pelagibacterales; family Pelagibacteraceae; genus Pelagibacter. The sequence continues at coordinate 65,259 of CACHTQ010000001.1, forward strand.
TGTGATATTGTTATGATGTTGAGATTACAGAATGAGCGAATGACAAGTTCATATCTTTCATCCAATAGAGAATATTATGAATATTACGGATTAACTCCCGACAAATTAGAACATGCTAAATCTGATGCCTTAATTATGCATCCCGGTCCAATGAACAGAGGTATAGAAATAGATACAATGCTAGCAGATGATATCAACAAAAGTGTAATTAAAGAGCAAGTTGAATTGGGTGTCGCAGTAAGGATGGCTTGTCTTAAAATATTTTGTACATAATGAAAAAACAATATTTTATAAACGCTAATATAATTGATCCTTATAACTCCATGAATGAAAATGGGGGTCTGATTATAAGTGAAGAAGGAAAAATTGAAGCTATAGGAAAAAAAGTAAATATTAATAATTTACCCAGTAGAGAAAAACCTACTGATTTAAAAGGTAAATATATTTTTCCTGGTTTAATCGATATGCGAGTTTTTGTTGGTGAACCGGGCTATGAGTATAAAGAAAATTTTAGAACTTTAAGTAATGCAGCACTCGCTGGAGGTGTCACTTCTGTAGTAACAATGCCTAATACAGATCCAATCATTGATAACGTTTCTATAGTCGATTTTCTTAAAAGAAGAGGAAGAGATAAATCAAAGATAAATATTTTTCCATGCGCCTCCTTAACAAAAAATACTGAGGGTACAAACATGACTGAATTTGGTTTGTTACAAGGTAAAGGAATAATTGCATTCACCGATGGTGTTAAAACAATTCAAAACCCAAGATTGATGTCTAGAATAATGAACTCTGCTAAAGATTTGGGTAGTTTAATAATGCAGCACGCTGAAGATTATGAGCTAGCAAAAAATGGTATGATAAACTCTGGAATAATTGCTTCAAAATTAGGTCTATCTGGTATACCTGAAATCGCTGAGCGTATTCTGATCGAGAGAGATTTAACATTATTGGAAAAGGTTAAATGCAGATATCATATCTCTCAATTATCATCACAAAAGTCTATTGAAGTGATTAAACAAAGAAAGGAAATAGTAAAATTCACATGTGGTGTTTCAGTTAATAACTTATCTTTAAATGAAAACGACATAGGAGATTTCAAAACATTTTTGAAATTATCTCCACCATTAAGAAGAGAAGAAGATAGACTAGCTTTAGTACAAGGTTTAAAGGACGATTTAATTGACGTAATAGTTTCAGATCACAAGCCTGAAGATGAAGAGTCAAAAAGGTTAACATTTGCTCAAGCAGCAACAGGTGCATCAGGGATAGAAACTTTGCTGTCTCTAAGTTTAGAATTATATCATAATGGATCACTCAAATTAGAGACCATAATTAAAGCACTAACATCAAACCCTGCTAAAATATTAAAAATAAATAAAGGAAATCTATCTATTGGTAATGATGCCGATCTTTGTATAGTAGACATAGATAAACCTTGGATTGTAAAAAAAGATAAGCTTATCTCAAAATCAAAAAATACATCTATAGAAGATAAAAAACTTCAAGGCAAAGTCACAAATACATTTGTAAACGGAAAAGAATTATTTAAGCTATAGCATGGACACTTTTATCATAGGTATAATTTCATATTTAATGGGTTCAATTCCATTTGGATTGATACTAACCAAAATTTTTTTGAAAAAAGATATAAGAGATATTGGATCTGGAAATATTGGGGCTACAAATGTACTTAGAGCTGGTAATAAGACTATTGGTTACATCACGCTAGCTCTTGATATTTTAAAAGCTGTTATTCCTGTAATATTTGTTAAAATTTATTACACAGATTTTTTATATTTAGCATCATTATGCGCGTTTATAGGTCATGTATTTCCTGTATGGCTTAAATTTAAAGGAGGGAAAGGTGTTGCAACATATGTTGGTATTTTATTTGCTATAAATATTTATTTTGGAATTATCTTTGCTTTATCTTGGTTTGTAATTTTTGCTATAACAAAATTTTCATCTTTATCTTCATTAGTTGCTTCAGTATCAGTTCCTGCTTATTTACTAGTCACAGGTCAATTTAAAGATATATTTTTTTTTATAATCATGTTTGTGCTAATATTTTTTACCCATCGAGAAAATATTAAAAGATTGAAAAATAAAGAAGAAACTAAGACAAAAATTTATTAATTTGACTATCTAACTCTTTTAGGTAGTTTGTCATTTATGAACTTGGTCATTGTAGAAAGTCCAGCTAAAGCTAAAACTATCAATAAATATTTAGGTGATAACTATAAAGTATTAGCTAGTTATGGGCATATTAGAGATTTACCTTCTAAAAATGGTTCTGTTGATCCTGACAAAGATTTTAAAATGGAATGGGAGATTGATAGTTTTTCTAAAAAATATCTTAAAGAAATTACAGACGCAGCCAAAGACTCTTCAAAAATAATATTAGCTACCGATCCTGATCGTGAGGGTGAGGCAATAGCTTGGCATGTAAAAGAGTATCTAAATGAAAAAAAACTTCTCAAAGATAAAGAAATAGAAAGAGTTGTGTTTAACGAAATTACAAAAAAAGCAGTAATTCATGGTATTGAAAATCCAAGACAAATTGAACCGCTTTTAGTTGATGCTTACATGGCTCGAAGAGCCTTGGATTACTTGGTTGGCTTTAATATTTCACCAATATTATGGACAAAACTTCCAGGCTCTAAATCTGCAGGTAGAGTTCAATCAGTAGCTTTAAAATTAATAACTGAACGAGAACATGAAATTGAATCTTTTAAGCCAGAAGAGTTTTGGACTTTAAGTGTCAAATTTAAAGATGAAAAAAATCAAAATATTCTAGCAAGTATTAGTCAACTAGATAACAATAAAGTTGAAAAGTTCTCTTTTAGAAATAAAGATGAGATTAATAATGCCATTTCAAGTATCAGTCAAAAAAAATTTAATATTACTGATATATCTAGTAAAGTGGTAAATCGTAATCCATCAGGGCCATTTACTACATCAACTCTTCAACAAACAGCTTCAAGTCGGTTAGGTTTTGGTGCATCAAGAACTATGCAAATTGCTCAAAAGCTTTACCAAGGAGTCGAAATTGAAGGAGAAACTATAGGTTTGATCACATATATGAGAACAGATGGTACTAATTTATCCAAAGATGCTGTTGTGGCTTTTAGAGATTATATCAAAAAAGAAATCGGCAATGAATATTTACCTGAAAGTGCTTTAAATTACTCTGGCAAAAAGGCAAAAAATGCACAAGAGGCACATGAAGCGATTAGACCCACAGATGTTATTAGAACACCCCAAAGTGTAAAAAAGTATCTAAGCACAGATCAAAATAAACTTTATGATTTAATATGGAGTAGAGCTTTATCTTCTCAAATGCAATCTGCCAAATTTGATAGAAATACTATAACGATTACATCAAATAATAATGACACAGTATGCAAAGCAAGTGGATCAGTTCTAAAATTTGATGGATTTTTAAAGATATATAATAATCAAAGTAAAGATGATGACGAAAACATTCTACCATCTGTGTCTAAAGGACTTGTTAATATTGAGTCCTTAATAGATGAACAGCATTTTACACAACCTCCTCCAAGATATTCTGAGGCTAGCTTAGTAAAAAAACTAGAGGAATTGGGAATAGGAAGACCATCTACTTACGCAAGTATAATTTCTACAATAGCAAATAGAGGTTATGCAGAGATATTGAATAAAAGATTTTTTCCAACTGATAGAGGAAAACTTATTTCAGCTTTTCTTGAAAAATTGTTCTCAAAATATGTGGATTATAACTTTACTGCCGGTTTAGAGGATCAATTAGACGAAATTACAACTGGTAAAGAAAGTTGGATAAAAGTTTTAGAACTGTTTTGGAAAGACTTCAATAGTAATGTGGCTGAAGTAAAAGAAAAAAGAACAAGAGAGGTCTTAGATCTTTTAAATGATAGTTTAGGAGATTTAGTTTTCGAAAAGGATGATAAAGGAAATATTGTAAGAAAGTGTCAATTATGTAATTCGGGGACACTAAGCTTAAAAAATAGCTTTAGGGGTGGTGCGTTTATTGGTTGTTCAAATTACCCTGAATGTAAATTTACAAGACCTTTATCTAAAGCTAAAGCGGCGGCACAAGCACAGTTAGCTGAACCAAAATTTATTGGAAAGCATGAGAACGGCAATGATATATACCTTAAAAATGGAAGATTTGGTCCATATTTACAATATGAAAAACTTCTGGAAGATACAAAGGTTGAAAAGACACAAAAGAAAAAAAAGAAAACAAAAAAACTTAAATCGGATGTAAATGAGCTTTTAAAAAATGTTTCTATACCAAAAGGTTTGGAGCTAGACAATATAGATTTAGAAAAAGCACAATTTTTATGCTCACTACCAAAATCTTTAGGAATAAACCCTGATAATCAAAAAGAAATTACTTTAAATACTGGAAGATTTGGTCCTTACCTAAAGTGTGAAAATAAATCTGCACGAATAGAAAATATTGAAGAAATCTTCTCTATTGGGTTAAATAGAGCGATAACATTAATTGCTGAGGCTAAACCAGGTAGAATGTCCTCTTCAATGATCAAAGATTTAGGTGAACACCCTGAGGATAAAAAACCAGTTAGAATTATGAAGGGACAATACGGACCATATATCAAGTATAAATCTCTAAATGCGACAATACCTGAAGAAAAGGATCCTACAGAGCTTACAATGGAAGAAGCATTAATATTGATTGAGAAAAGAAAAGAATACGATAAAACAAAGAAGAAAAAAAAGAAAAAATGAAAAATGTAATTTTTATAGTGATTTTGTTTTCTTTAAATTTTAATACTTACTCTTTTTCCAATGAAATTAATTGTAATGAATTTAAAAAACTTTCAGTAAATTATATGAAATGTAAAGCTAATTCTGTAAAAAAAAAAGCAATATCTAAAACTAAAAATTTTGTAGATGATACAAAAAGTTTTCAGAAGAAAGAATGGTCAAAAGAGAAAAATTAAATAATAAAATATAAAGATTTATAAAAAATGAATTATCAAGAAAATTTAAATAAGTTAGGTCTAAAGTTACCTGAAGCTAAGGCACCTGTAGGAAATTATGTTGCAACTAAAATTTCAGGAAAAATGCTTTTTGTATCTGGTCAAATTTCAATTGACGAAAAAGGTGAATTAATTAAAGGAAAAGTTGGAAAAGATTTAGATGTAGAATCTGGATATAACGCTGCTAAAAGATGCGCATTAAGTATAATTTCTCAATTAATGAAAGCTTGCGATAATGATCTCACAAAAATTAAATCTTGCATAAAACTTACTGGTTTTGTTAATTCCACTGATAATTTTAATGATCAACCTAAAATAATAAATGGTGCATCTGACTTAATTGCATCTATTTTTGGTGATTCAGGTATGCATACAAGAGCAGCTGTTAGCGTTAATAGTCTTCCATTAGGTGTTGCTGTTGAAGTAGATGCAGTATTTGAACTTAATTAAAAATTATCTACCAATACTAAAATATCTAAAGCCTTGTTTTCTTATTTTTGATGGAGAATAGATATTTCTCATATCATAAATGATAAATTTTTTACCTTTTACTAAATTTTTAAAGTTAATTGATTTAAAATCATTCCATTCCGTGTGGATGATTACAAGATCGGTGTTTTGAACTGAATCTTTTATATTTTCGAAATTTTGAACATTCTTTAATTTTGAAAATTCTTTTTTGTATCCAGTTGGATCAAAATATCTAATTTTAGCACCTTTTTTTGATAAAGCAGGTATCATCGAAAGACTAGAAGAGTCCCTCATATCATCAGTATTTGCTTTGAAGGTAACACCTAAAAAAGTGATTTTTTTATTTTTTACTCTATTATTTAAAATTTTATATATTCTATTTAGTAAAAGATTTGATCTACTTTCATTTGATTTAATTACAGACTTAATAACAGATAAATTTGTTTTAAAATTATCAGCAGTTGAAGTTATAGCTTTTGTATCTTTGGGAAAACATGATCCACCATATGCTGGGCCAGCTCTTAAAAATCGTCCACCTATTCTTTTATCTAAGCCCATTCCAATTGAAATATCCTCTACGTTTATACCTGTATTTTCACAAAGATTAGCTATTTCATTTATAAATGTAATCTTAGTTGCCAAAAAGGCATTTGAAGCATATTTAATTAATTCTGCTGCTCTTCTTGATGTATTAATATATTGTGCCCCTTTTGAAATTAAAGGTGCGTATAAAGAGTTCATTAAACGATTAGATTTTTTATCATTTGATCCCACAACTATTCTATCTGGATAAATAAAATCTCTTATAGCCTCACCTTCTCTTAAAAACTCTGGATTTGATACAACAGAAAATTTTTTACTTGAATTTTTTTTTCTTAGAATTTTTTCAATTTGATCACCAGTAGTTACAGGCACTGTGGATTTAGTTACAATTATTTTAAACTTGTTAATTGATAAACTAATTTCTTTTGCAGCGTTAAAAATCTGACTTAAATCTGCAGAACTACCATTTTTTTTAGTTGGTGTGCCTACACATATAAAAATTATATCAGATTCTATAATTGATTTTTTTAAATTTGTGGAAAATTTTAATCTTTTATTTCTATAATTTTTATTTACTAATTCAGTCAAACCTGGTTCATAAATTGGGATTTTCCCTTTTGAAAGTAGATCAATTTTTTTGGTATCTTTATCAACACATATTACATTGTTACCCAAATCAGCAAAACAAACACCACTGACTAACCCAACATAACCTGTTCCTATCATACAAAGTTTCATGATTTTGCTATTTCTATTGTTGATTTGATATAACCACTCATGCTTCCACAGTCTAAATATTTTCCGGTGAAGTTATGAGCAATAAATTTTTCGTCATTTTGTATTAATGATTGTATTGCATCAGTAATATGAATCTCACCACCTTTACCTGGTTTTTGATTTAGCAATTTAGAAAATATTTTTTTTGGAAGAATATATCGTCCTATTACAGCTTTATTTGATGGTGCTGTTGAGATTGAAGGTTTTTCGATAACATCACTTATAACATAATTATTTTTATTTATTTTTTTTCCTAATTTATATATTCCCCATCTTGAGACAGTTTTTTTTGGGACATTAATACTTGCCATTACAGATGATTTATAGCGATTATGTATATTAATCATCGACTTCGAGCAATTTTTCTTAATTATAAGATCATCTGGTAATAACATCAGAAAAAAATCATCTGTGATAAATTTTTTTGTTTTTAATACTGCATCACCTGTTCCAAGAGGTTTATTTTGATAAACAAATTTAATCATCTTTTTATATTTCAAAATTTTTTTATATTCTTTAATAACCCTAGGATCTTTTTTCTTTTTTATTATCTTTTGATAAAAGCTATCCTTGTAAAAATAATCTTTTATCATTTGTTTTTTTTTTGAAATTATAAAAACTATTTTTTTAATACCAGCATCTGCGCATTCATCTAGAATATACTCAATTCCCGGTTTTCCATTAATAGGAAGAAGTTCTTTAGCAAATACACTGGTTAAAGGTAATAACCTTGTACCTAGACCAGCTAATGGAATAATTGCTTGTTTAATCATTTAAATGTTTTACTTATTAAAATGTTTTATACAAATGAAAACTTTATTAAACAATATTGATTTAAATGAGGCATTATTTGGCAATTCAAATATTGGGTTTGTACCTACTATGGGCAGCCTTCATGATGGTCATATCTCATTAATTAAAAAATCACTAAAATTATCCAATAAAACCATTGTAAGTATATTTGTAAATCCTAAACAATTTAATAACAAAGAAGACTACAAGAAATACCCTAGAAATATAAAAAAAGATCTGAAAATTTTAAAAAAACTAAAAGTGGATTATGTTTATTTACCTAAAGTCAAAGATATCTATAAAGCTAAAAACAAAATAAAGATTAAACTCAACAAACAAGATAAAATACTGTGTGCCAAGTATAGAAAAGGTCATTTTGAAGGGGTGATTGAGGTAATGACTCGTTTAACAAAAATAGTGAATCCATCAAAAATATTTATGGGTGAAAAAGATCTTCAACAGTTATTATTAGTAAAGAGATTTGTTGAAAAAAATTTTAAATCTAAAATAATTTATTGTAAAACAATTAGAGATAAAAATAAATTGGCACTATCTTCTAGAAATATTCTTTTAAATAAAAGTAATTTAAACAAAGCAGGAAAAATAGCAAAGAATCTTATTATCTTTAAAAAAAAATTATTTAAAAATAAAAATTTAAAAGATTTGATTTTTAAAAAAAAGAATGAACTAAAAAAAAGGTATGATATTAAAATAGATTATCTTGAATTAAGAGATACAAAAAATCTTAAATTAGCTAATAAAATTAAAAATGCCAAAATTTTTATTGCATATTATATTAATAAGGTAAGACTTATTGATAACTTTTAATGTTTACAAAAAGTAAGCTCCAACACCTAAAAATGATACGAACCCAATAACATCAGTTATAGTTGTTACAAAAACACTTGATGCTATAGCTGGATCTATATTCATCTTTTTTAATGTGACAGGCACCAATATCCCAAACAATCCTGCAACGATCATTGTCAAAATCATTGAGATTGAAATTATTAAAGAGAGTATAATATCCTGAAACCATAACTGAACAATAAAAGAACTTATAATTGCAAAAATAATTCCATTTAAAATCCCAATGTTAAATTCTTTAAAAATATTCTGATTAAAATTATTTTTTGTTAAATCATTAGTGGCAAGAGTTCTAACTGTTACAGCTAATGTTTGCATTCCAGCATTGCCACCCATTGATGCAACTATTGGCATCAAGAAAGCTAAAACAACCATTTGTTCAATAGTTGCTCCAAATAAACTGATACAATATGTAGCTAAAAATGCAGTGAAGAGATTTAATAACAACCAATTAAATCTTCTTTTCGTTTTTGTTATTACTCCATCTGTAATTTCCTCATCACCTACACCGGCTAATCTTAATGCATCTTCTTCTGCCTCTTCTTTTAAAACTGTTAGAACATCATCTGAGGTAATCATTCCAACTAATTTATTATTTTTATCAATAACACATGCTGAATTTAAATTATAATTTTCGAATGAGTTACCAACTTCTTCTCTATCCATATCTACAGGAACTAAAAAAATAGAGTCATCCATAATTGATGACATCTTTGTTTCTCTTGGTGTTCTCAGAACTTTAGATGATGGTACAGCACCAATAGGTTTAAAATTTTCATCGACAATATAAATTTCTAGAAATTGTTCCGGTAAATCTTTATTTTCTCTTAAATAATCAATAGTTTGACCAACAGACCAGTTACTGGGTATTGCAGTAAATTCTCTCTGCATTATTCTAGCTGCACTATCCTCAGGGTAACTAAGACCTTCCAATAAAGCAAAACGATCTTTAGGTGGTAGTAAACTTAAAATAGAATTTTTATTTTTTTCATCTACATTTTCAAGAATGGCTATAGCATCGTCAGACTCCAGGTTTTTCAATATTCTTACTATCGCATCAGAGGAAAGATATTTTATAATTTCAGTTTGGACTGACTCATTTAACTCAACAAAAACCTCAGGATCTATTTTGAAATTATTAAGTTTAATTAAATTTTCTCTATCATTTTGCCCTAAGTGTTCTATGATATCAGCAGCATCAGCAGGGTGCATTTCTTTAAAAGAATTTGTGATAAAAGCTGCATCATTATTTGAAATTTTATCAGTGACTACTTTTATGTACTCTTTATTAAATTCAAAATTGACTTTTTTATCTTTGATTTTTTTAATTAAAGTCATAAATTTTTCTATTATTTAGGTCGATCTTTTAATACATAATCAAGAGATTACAATTTTTAAATGAGTATAGAAATTAAAAAGTCTGAAAAACCTGTCATTTATGAGGACGCTAAAAAAATGATGGAAGAAAGATTGTTAAATGTAGATCAAAATAAATCAAATGAATTAATTTGGACTTTAGAACATCCAGACATTTATACAGCTGGGACAAGCTATAATGAAAGCGATATCTTAGATAAATCAATTAAGATTTTAGAGACAAATAGAGGGGGTAAAATTACTTATCACGGACCAGGTCAACTAATTTGTTATTTCGTAATAGACCTAAAAAAAAGAAAAAAAGATATAAGAAACTTTATTACAATTATAGAAAAAACAATAATAGATACTTTACAATTTTTTAGTATAAAAACTTTTTCAGATAAAGAAAATATTGGAATATGGTACAAAGATAACAAACAAACAAAAAAAGTAGCTGCAATTGGAGTAAGAATTAGTAAATGGATAGCTTATCATGGTTTTTCAATTAACATTAATAACAATTTAGATAAATATAGTGCGATAATTCCATGTGGTATTAAAGATAAAGGAGTCACAAATCTAAAAGAAATCAAAGATCAAGATTATAAAGAATTAGACAAAAAACTAGTTGAAATCTTTATTTCAAATTTGAATAAGTAAGTCTTTTAATTTTTAATAATTTTCTAAAATATTCAGGTAGTAAAGCTTTATAAGTATATTTTTTGTCTTTAATCATGAATTTTATTTCGTAAGCATGAAGCATTAATTCTTTGTTAATACCAATCGTTTTGGTGAAAGATTTATATTTATTATCCCCATAAATTGAGTGACCAATATTAAAAAGTTGTTTTCTTAATTGATGTTTCCTACCAGTAATAGGTTTCATCTCAACAAGACTAGAATTTGAGTTTTTATCAATAACTTTATAAATTGTTTTTGCTTTTTCAATAATTTTTTTTCCGTTATCATAACGAACTAAATCATCATTCCATTCTCCTGAATTTTTTTCAAGTTCACCATGACATATAGCTAGATAAGTTTTGTGCACTTTTCTTAATCTAAACAATGATGTTAATAATTGTGCTGTCTCTCTGTTTTTAGCCATTAAAAAAACACCTGATGTATCTTTGTCTAATCTGTGGACAGAAAAAGGTTTTGAGTATGAAAAAATTTCACTTTTTTTGAATATATCAATTAAGTTTTTTTTTGATTTGGTTCCACCCTGAACAGAAATACCAGCACTCTTATTTAAAACGATAAAATTTTCATTATTATCTATTATTAAATCTTCATTTGCTTTTATTATTTGATTAGAGGGATTAAAACTTATTTTTTTTTGATGAATTCTTTCTTCAAATTTAAAGTCATAAAAATAAATTTTGTCATTAGATTTTACCTTATGGGAACTTTTTATTTTTTTTTTGTTTACTTTAATTTTCCCTGATCTTAGAGATTTTTCAATTAGTCCTTGAGGAATTTTTCCAATTGTATACCTTATCCATCTATCAACGCGCATATTATTACACGTTGAGTCAACGATGTAACTTTTTAACATAAAAAATATTATTTTGATGCAGTGACTGGTTTTTTATCTTCTTTTTTTTCAGGTTCTTTTGAAGAAGTTTTTTTCTTTTTATCTACTTTTTTTGCCTCAATATCTCTGTCTACAAACTCTATTATTGCCATCGGAGCATTATCACCGTATCTGAAACCTGCTTTAATTATTCTTGTATACCCACCAGATCTTTTTTCATATCTCTTAGATAGAGTTTTTTTAACTTTGTTTGCAGATTTTATATCTTGTAATTGTGAAACTAAAATTTTTGTATTATGAAGGGAATCTTTCTTACCTAAAGTAATTATCTTGTCAGCTTGAGGTTTTAAAAATTTTGCTTTTGGTAATGTTGTTTTAATTTGCTCATACTTTATAAGGGAATTCAGCATGTTTTTTAACAACGCTTTTCTATGCTCGGATGTTCTATTAAGTTTTTTATTTGCAAATCCATGTCTCATCTAAATAGCTTCCTCAAGTTTTTTAGACATCTCAGCAATGTTGTCTGGCGGCCAATTTGGTATTTCCATCCCTAGATATAAGGACATGCCAGTTAACACTTCTTTAATTTCATTTAATGATTTTCTACCAAAATTTGGAGTTCTGAGCATTTCTCCTTCTGATTTTTGAACAAGATCACCTATATAAATTATATTGTCATTTTTTAAACAATTCATAGATCTAACAGATAATTCTAGTTCATCCACTTTTCTTAATAAATTTTTATTAAACTCTGGCTCAGAAGAAACCTCTTTTACAGGAGCTTCAACTGGCTCATCAAAGTTAATAAACATTTTTAATTGATCTTGGAATATTCTAGCAGAATAAGCCACGGCATCTTCTGCAGAAATTGAACCATCTGTCTCTACTTCCATTATCAATTTGTCATAGTCAAGTGCCTTACCCTCCCTTGCAGTGCTTACTGAGTAAGAAACTTTTTTGACCGGACTATACAAAGAATCTATTGCAATTAAGCCTAATGGTGGTTCTTCAGGCTTATTAAGCTCTGCTGGTACATATCCTTTTCCGGTATTAACATTCATTTCCATATGGAAAGATGTATTCTCATCTAAATTGCAGATCACTAAATCTGGATTTAAAATCTCTACATCGTTGACAGGAGTTATGTCTGAAGCTTTTATTTCTCCTGGACCTTTAGCGTCTAAAATTAACTTCTTTGTTCCCTCAGATGATGATTTTAATGCTAAAGATTTTACGTTTAGAACAATATCAGTCACATCCTCACGTACACCTTTGATAGATGTAAATTCATGTAATACACCATCTATTTGTATCGAAGTAACTGCTGCACCTCTTATAGACGAAAGTAATATTCTTCTTAAAGAATTTCCTAAAGTTAATCCATAACCTTTTTCGAGAGGTTCGGCTATAATTTTAGCTCTAGATAAGTCGTCACTTAACTGTACATCAATTTTCGATGGTTTTATTAAAGATTTCCAATTTTTTATATTTACATTTTCAGTTTCCATTAAACTCTCCTTTTTTTTGGTGGTCTAGTTCCATTATGCGGCATAGGCGTTGTATCTTTAATTGATAAAATTTTAAAACCTCTTGCCTGTAAAGCCCTTAATGCAGTTTCTCGCCCAGAGCCTGGGCCTTTAACTTCAACTGATAAAGTTTTCATTCCAAACTCCAAAGCTTTAGATGCTGCAGCATCTGCAGCTATTTGTGCAGCATAGGGTGTAGATTTTCTTGAACCTTTAAATCCTTTTTGTCCTGATGAAGCCCATGAAATTACGTTTCCATTAGTGTCTGCTATTGATATAATCGTATTATTAAACGTTGATTGTACATAAGCGATACCATTTAAAATATTTTTTTTTATTTTTTTCTTTTTTGAATAAGAGCTTTTCTTAGTTTTGCTTGCTGTCTTTTCATTTTTTTGGTCTTGTTTCTCTACCTTTTCAATCTTAGCCATAATTATTTCTTTAGTGGAGTTAATTTTTTTCCTGCGATCGCTATTGCTTTACCTTTTCTAGTTCTAGCATTACATCTTGTTCTTTGTCCTCTCACAGGTAATTTTTTTCTATGTCTTGATCCTCTGTAAGAAGCTAAATCAATTAATCTTTTAATACTTAATGAATAATCTCTTCTTAGATCACCCTCCACTTTAAAATTTTGATCTATGTACTCACGTATTTTTAAAATCTCATCATCGGTTAATTGGTTTACTCTTTTTTCTTTAGGTATATTCAGTGATGAACAAATTTGTGAAGAAAACTTATTACCAATCCCATAAATATAGGTCAGACCTACATGCACAAGCTTATTTTGTGGAATATTTATACCTGCAATACGAGCCATATATTTAGTGATAATTTTCAGCCTTTTATATAAGAAGATCTTTTAAAGTCAACGGCTTAAACATTGATAAAATTGTCTATTTTCGCGGTTATTTCAGTAATTTCAGAACTTCCATCTATTTCATAAAATTTTGGATTTTTTGAGTAGAAATCTAAAACCGGTTTTGTTGTAGCCATGTAAGTATCATATCTTTTAATAAAGGTTTTAAGATCATCATCTGATCTTTTCTCAATTAATTTTCTATTTTCTATTCTTTTAATAATTACATCTTTATCTACATTAAGAAAAAAAATAAAATCTATAACTTGATTTGTTTTTTTGAGTAATTCCTCTAAATTTTTTGCCTGACTTAAAGATCTTGGATATCCATCAAAAATTAGTCTATTTTTTTTATCAGGATCAGACAATTTTTTTTCAATCAAAGTATTTACTATTTGGTCACTCACAAATTTTCCTTCATTCATATCATTTACAATTTTTTTACCAATTTCAGAATTATTTTGTATTTCTTCTCTAAGCATTTCGCCGGTTGATATTTGAAAATTATTTAGTTTCTGAACCAAATATTTAGCCTGTGTCCCTTTGCCTGCTCCCGGAGGTCCAAATAAAATTAAATTCACTTTTTCTTGTTATTTACCAAATTTAGTTTTCTTTATTAACTGCTCATATTGTGAGCTCATTAATCTTGTTTGAATTTGAGTTACAGTGTCAATGGCTACAACAACTACAATCAAAATTGAAGTTCCACCTAAATAAAATGGAATAGGATAATTTGCAATTAAAAATTCAGGCATTAGACAAACCAAAGTTAAATATAATGCACCGATAGTGGTTAATTTTGTTAAAATATTTTCTATATAAAGCGCTGTGCTTTCTCCTGGTCTAATACCTGGAACAAATCCTCCATATTTTCTTAAATTGTCAGCTGTTTCAGTTGGATTAAAAGTTATTGATGTATAAAAAAATGTAAAAAATATTATTCCTGAAGCGTAAAGTAACATATAAAGAGGTTGTCCTTGAGTAAAATAAGAACTTAAATTTAGAAAAGTTTCACTTTCAGAAACATTAAAATTTGAGAATGTTACAGGTAATAAAAGTAAAGCAGAAGCAAAAATTGCAGGTATTACTCCTGCTTGATTAATCTTCAGAGGTAAATGAGACGACTCTCCTCCATACATTTTATTTCCCATTTGTCTTTTAGGATAATTTATTAAAATTTTACGTAAAGCTCTTTCCATAAAAACAATAAACAATATAGTTAGAATCAGTAGAACAAATATTGCAATAATCATTAATGTTGAAATTGCCCCTGTTCTTCCTAATTCAAAAGTAGTAACTAGTGCTCTAGGTATTTCAGCAACAATCCCTGCAAAAATAATTAAAGATATACCGTTTCCAATTCCTCTTTGAGTGATTTGTTCACCTAGCCACATTAAGAAAATCGTGCCTGCAACAATTGTTGTTACTGTTGATATTTTAAAAAAAATTCCTGGATTGATAACTAAATTAGCTGATGACTCTAAACCAACTGACAAACCATACCCTTGGACAGTTGCTAATAAAACAGTTCCGTATCTTGTAATCTGAGTTATTTTTGCTCGCCCAGTTTCACCCTGTGCTTTGAGATTTTTAAAATAATCAGAAACTCCTGTTAATAGCTGCACGATAATTGATGAGGAAATGTATGGCATTATTCCTAAAGCGAAAATTGCCATTCTACTTACAGCTCCACCAGCAAATACATTGAACATACCAAGCAGACCTTTCTGATTTCCATCCATAAGAATTTTTAATTGTTCTGGGTCAATTCCTGGTAGTGGAACAAAAGTGCCAAATCTGTAAACAGCTAAAATTGCTATAGTGAATATTATTCTATTTCTTAAATCACTACTTGAAGATGAAGAACTCATTTATCTAAAATATTATTTTTTTAATTGTATTGATCCACCAATTTTTTCAAGTTTCTCTAATGCTGATTTTGATGCAAGATCGGCCTCTATATTAATTTTGTCTTTTATTTCACCAGATCCTAAAATCTTTAATTTTTTAGAATTTTTATTAATTAAATTTAATTTTTTTAGAGATGATGTATTTAATATTTCAGTATTTGTAATTGTTTTTTTATCAATAAAAGATTGAATTTTATCTAAATTAAGAATTGCAATTTTTTCTTTTTTGACTGGATTAAACCCTCTTTTTGGTAAACGTCTATAAAGCGGCATTTGTCCGCCTTCAAAACTTTTAATTGCAACTCCAGATCTAGATTTTTGTCCCTTAACACCCCTACCAGATGTTTTTCCTTTACCTGAACCTATTCCTCTACCAACTCTGATTTTGGACTTATTAATTCTAGGTCTGTTATTTAATTTTATCATTACCCTCTTTTCTCTATTACCTCGGAAATCTTAATGTTTCTTATTGATGAAATTTGTTTGGGTGAGTTTTGTTTTTTTAAAGCCTTTATAGTTGCTCTTATTACATTATGAGCATTAGATGTACCCATAGATTTTGCAACAATATCTTTTACACCTAAAACTTCACAAACCGCTCGGACTGGTCCCCCAGCAATAATACCTGTCCCTTTTGAGGCTGACCTTAAAACTATTCTACCAGAACCATCTTTTGCTTTTACATCATGATGAATTGTTCTGCCCTCTCTTAAAGGAATATGTATTAATTTTCTTCTTGCAATTTCGTTCGCTTTTTTAATTGCATCCGGAACTTGTTTTGCTTTAGCATGAGCAATACCAATTTTTCCTGCTTGATTTCCAACAACAACTAAAGCTGAAAAACCAAATCTTCTACCACCTTTTACAACTTTAGTAATCCTATTTATGTGAACTAGTTTTTCTAAAATATCATCAGATTTTTTTTCTTTAAAGTTTTCCATATTAAAAATCCATCCCATTTTTTCTTAAAGTTTCAGCGAAAATTTTAATTCTTCCGTGGTATTTATAAATTCCTCTATCAAAATAAATTTTACTGATCTTTTTTTCTTGAGCTTTTTTGGCCAATTTTTCTGCAACAATTTTTGAAAGCTCAGACTTATTTTTAGTTTGAGAGCTCTTTACATCTTTTTCAACTGATGAAGCAGACAATATAGTAATATTTTGTGTATCATCTATAATTTGTGCAGAAATATTTTTTGAAGACCTAAAAATACTCAATCTTAATCTACCTGTTTTAGCAACCTTTTTTAATCTATTCGTTACTCTAAATTTTTTTCTAGTGCTCGTATCAAGTTTCATTATTTCTTTTTACCTTCTTTTTTCAAAATATATTGACCTTTTTCTCTTATTCCTTTTCCTTTATAAGGTTCAATTTTTCTAAACGTTTTAATTTTAGATACAACTAACCCAACTAATTGTTTATCAAATCCAGAAATTTTTAAGGTGGTTTGTTTTTCTACTGAAATTTTAATACCCTCTGGAATGTCATAATTTATATCGTGACTATAACCTAATTGTAAATTTAATTGATTACCTTTCAAGGCTGCTCTATAACCCACCCCAACCAGTTCTAATATTTTTTCGTATCCTTTGACAGAGCCAATTACTGCATTATTGATTAGACTTCTATTCATTCCCCATAACCTTTTTGAGTTTTGGTCAATTTTTTTTGGTTTAAGTGATATTTCTTTACCGTCTTTAATATCAAGATTAAACATTTCCAAATCAATATTTAATGATTTTTTACCAAGAGGTCCCTCGATATTTAAAATATTTCCAGCAATTGCAACTTTTACTTTTTCTGGAATTGAGATATTAATTTTACCAATTTTAGACATATTAAAAAACCTTACAGATTATTTCTCCGCCCACTCTTTGTTTTCTTGCATCAATATCTGTCATTACACCTTTAGGTGTTGACAAAATTGCTATACCAAGACCATTATTTATTTTTGGTAGACTATCAGCACTTGAAAAAATTCTTCTTCCTGGTTTTGATACTCTTTCAAAGTTACTTATAACTGGATTTCCTGAGTGATATTTTAATTCCAAAGATAAGATATTCTTTTTTTCATTACTTGAAACTTTGAAATCTTTAATAAATCCCTCATTTTTTAATATATCAGCTATTTTACTTTTAAAATTTGAAGAGGGTAATTCAACTTTTCTATGATTTCTAGCTTGAGCATTTTTAACTCTTGCTATCATATCTCCAATAGGGTCACTTAAACTCATAATTAATCCTTTCTACCAACTTGATTTTACAAGGCCTGGAATTTTTCCTTGTAATCCAAGTTGTCTTAATGCAATTCTTGATATTTTTAGTTTTCTATAAACTCCATGAGGCCTTCCTGTTATTTGACATCTATTCATTACTCTTACTTTCGCAGAATTTCTTGGTAATTTTGAAAGCTTTTGTTGCGCTTTAAATCTTTCCTCTAGTGGAATCTTTTTATCCATGACAATTTTTTTTAATTTAGCTCTTTTATTAAACAATCTATCTGAAAGTTTTATTCTCCTGTTGTTTTTGTTAATAGAACTTAGCTTAGCCATTTCAATTATCTCCTTTTTTTATAAATGGAAAATTCATTTTATTTAATAGGGCAAAACTGTGATCTTTGTTTAAAGATGATATAACAATTATAACATCTAAACCTCTGACTTTGTCAGCTCTATCAAAACTTACTTCTGGGAATATTATATGTTCTTTAATTCCAAATGTATAATTACCAAATTTATCAAATCCTTTTGGTGACAATCCTCTAAAATCTTTAACTCTTGGTAAAGCTATATTTATAAGTCTATCAATAAATTCATACATTTTATTTTTTCTTAAAGTTACTTTTAATCCAGCGTTAGAACCTTTTCTTGTTTTAAAATTAGCAACAGACTTTTTGAATTTTGTTATAACTGGCTTTTGACCAGTAATCTTACCTAAATCTTCTTCACAAGATTTAAGAATTTTAGAGTCATTTCCATCCAAACCTAATCCCATATTCAAAACAACTTTTTCAATTTTGGGACCCATATTTAGATTTTTAAAACCAAATTCAGTTTTTAGTGAAGGTTGTATTTCTTTAAAAAAAAGTTCTTTTAATCTTGGTGTCATTATTTTTTAGCTTCTATTTTTTTTGTTTTTTTTTGTTCATTTACTAATTTTAAATTTGACATATGAATAAAGTTTTCTTTTGAAAATATTCCACCTTTTTTTTCTTTTGTAGTTTTTACGTGTTTTTTTATCATATTGAGATCTTTAACCTTAGCTCTATTATTTGACCTATCTATTTCAATAACTTCACCTTCTTTAGCTTTATCCTTGCCAGTTAATATTTTTACTTTTAAACCTTTCTTAATCATTATATTACCTCTGGAGCCAATGAAATTATCTTCATTTGCCCTCTTGTTCGTAATTCTCTTGTCACAGGTCCAAAAATTCTTGTTCCAACTGGTTCTCCTTTATCATCAACTAATACTGCTGCATTATTATCAAATCTAACTTTTGAACCATCATCTCTGTGGATACCTTTTTTTACTCTTACTACTACTGCTTTATGCACTGACCCTTTCTTTACTTTACCCTTGGGAATTGCTTCTTTAACTGCAATTACTATAGTATCACCAATACTAGCATATCTTCGTTTAGAGCCGCCTAGAACTTTAATACATTCTATTTTTTTTGCTCCTGTATTGTCAGCAACTAATAGCTCAGTTTGAACTTGTATCATGACTTCAAATTCTCCATCACTTGAAATTTTTTATTTTTCGAAAAAGGTTTACTTTCGATAATAGAAACTTTATCACCTGTTTTAAATCTATTGTTTTCATCATGTGCGTTATATTTTTTTCTTACTTTAACAATTTTTTTAAGTATTGGGTGTGAATATTTTCTCTCAATTAATACAGTGATTGTTTTATTGGGTTTGTCACTCACAACAACACCAGTTAATATTTTTTTAGGCATTAATTTTCCCCTTTAAAATAGTTTTTAATCTTGCAATTGTCTTTTTAGTTTCATTAATTTTAGAAGGATTAGTTACCTGCGAATTAATTTTTTGAAACCTAAAATTAAATAAATCTTTTTTAAATTTATCTATGTTTTTCAAAATTTCATCTTTTGATAATTTTTTTATTTCTTGTTTTTTCATATTATAGAAATCTCTTAATGGTTTTTGTTTTAATTGGAAGCTTTGCAGAGGCCTTGTATAAAGCTTCTTTGGCAATTTGTTCAGACACACCATCAACTTCAAATAAAATTCGTCCAGGTTTTACTCGACACGCATAATATTCAGGTGATCCTTTTCCTTTACCCATACGAACCTCGATTGGTTTTTTTGAAACTGGTATATTTGGAAATATTCTCGTCCAAACTCTGCCTTGCCTTTTCATATGTCTTGTTAAAGCTACTCTAGCAGCCTCAATTTGTTTTCCGGTTACTCTATCAGGAGATAATGCTTTTAATGCATAAGCACCATAATTGATGAAGTTCGCTCTAGAAGCTGTTCCGTGTATTCTTCCTTTATGAGCTTTTCGCCATTTTGTTCTTACTGGTTGTAACATTTATTCTTTATCCTCTTTTAAAATTACTTTGTTTGTTTCTTGACTAAATTCTTTTGCAAATACTTCACCTTTGTAAATCCAAACTTTAATACCAATTATACCATATGTGGTTAATGCTTCAGCTTCAGCATAATCTATATCTGCTCTAAGAGTATGGGATGGAATGCTACCATCTCTTAACCACTCGGTTCTTGCTATTTCATTACCTCCTAGTCTACCACTTACTGATACCTTTATTCCTTTAGCTCCAAGTCTCAGACAAGATTGCATCGCTCTTTTCATCGCACGCCTATAAGAAATTCTTTTTACTAACTGTTGAGCAATATTTTCAGCTACTAGATATGCATTTGTTTCAGGCTTTTTTACTTCCTTTATGTTTAATGTAACCTCATTTTTGGTAAATTTAGAAAGATTATTTTTAATTTTATCAATATCACTTCCTTTTTTACCTATAACAAAGCCTGGTCTAGATGTGTAAATTGTAACATAACATTTGTTAGAAGTTCTTTCTATCATGACCTTTGAAACTCCTGAATTAATAACATTCTTTTTTATATATTCTCTTATCTTAAAATCTTCGATAAGGTAATTTCCAAAATCTTTCTTTTTAGCATACCAGACAGAGTCCCAACCTCTGTTGACACCTAATCTAAAACCTACTGGATTAACTTTTTGACCCATGACTCTCCATTTTTTGTGCTTCAGTTAGTATAATTGTAACGCTTGAATAAGGTTTTAATATTGGTGCAGCTCTTCCTTTAGCTCTTGGTCTAAATCGTTTCATCATAATTTTTTTTCCACAATAAGCCTCTTTAACAATCAGTTTATCAATGTCATATTGGAAATTATTTTCTGCATTTGCTACTGCAGAATTAAGAGTTTTTTTAATATCTTTTGTAATTCTTTTCTCTGAAAACTCTAAATCTCTAATTGCTACATCAACTTTTTTACCAACAATTCCCTTTAAAATAGGATTGAGCTTCCTCACACTAGATCTAATGTTGTTATTAATTGATCTAACTGTTTTATCTTTATTTATTTCTTTTTTATTTTTTTTACTCATAATTATTTTTTTACCTCTGCTTCAGCAGGTTTTGCTTTTTTGTCTGCTGGTGTATGACCAAAGAAAGTTCGAGTTGGTGCAAATTCTCCTAACTTATGACCAACCATATCTTCAGATACAGTTATAGGAATAAACTTTTTTCCGTTATAGATTAAAAAACTCACACCAACAAAATCTGGCAAAATTGTTGATTTTCTTGACCATGTTTTAATTGGAATTTTTTTTGGGTCAGTTTTATATTTATCAACTTTCCTCATTAGGCTTTCTTCAACAAAAGGTCCTTTCCAAACTGCTCTAGCCATTATTTTGTATCCTTCCTTTTGTTTCTTCTTTTTATTATAAATTTATCTGTACGTTTATTATCTCTTGTCTTTAATCCTTTAGCTGATTGACCTTTTGGAGATACTGGATGTCTTCCACCTGCGCTTTTTCCTTCACCACCTCCATGTGGGTGATCAACAGGGTTTTTAACAACACCTCTTGTATGAGGTCTTCTACCAAGCCATCTTGATCTTCCTGCTTTCCCAATTTTAACATTTTTTTGATCAGGATTACTCAATACTCCTATAGTGGCTAGTGATCTTGAATCTATCTTTCTAACCTCTCCAGAGGCAAGTTTAATTAGACTGTAATTTCCATCTAATCCGCTTATAGTTACTGAAGTTCCAGCTGATCTGGCAATTTTACCACCTCCACCTGGTTGAATTTCAACATTATGAATATTTATACCAACAGGGATATCCTGTAACGGCATACAATTACCAACTTTGATCTCTTTTTTTGATCCATTTTCAACTGTATCACCTACTTTTATTTTTTGAGGAGCCAAATAATATGCATGAGAATTATCTTCAAATTTTACTAACATTATGTAACAAGATCTGTTTGGGTCATATTCAATTCTCTCTACAGTGGCAGGGGTATCAAATTTTTTTCTGTAAAAATCAATATGTCTATACATTTTTTTATGTCCACCCGCTCTATTAATAGATGTAATATGTCCGTTATTATTTCTTCCCTTCATTGCATTTTTCGGAGAAACTAAAGACTTAAAAGGTTTACCTTTCCAAAGACCAGTTCTGTCTACTAGAATGGTTCCCCGGGTTGATTTTGTGTAAGGTTTAAAAGTTTTTAGTGCCATATTAAATTCCAGTTGTTAGATCAATAGTTTGACCTTTTTTAAGTGTGATAATTGCTTTTTTGAAACCAGAGATCTTGACTTTTCTGCCTCTAGTTAACTTAGTTCTGTTTTGTTTATTTATAATATTTATCTTTGTAACATTTACCTTAAAAATTTTTTCAATATTAGTTTTTATATTTTTTTTGTTTGCGTTTTTATGTACTTTAAAAATAATCTTGTTTTGTTCTGATAAATTAGTTGATTTTTCAGTTAATAGAGGAGACAAAATTTTATCGTATAAATGAATTTTTTCCATTTTAAGCGTACCTTTTCTCTAATTCTTTCACTGAACTTTCTGTAAAAACAATCTTTTCAAATTTAACAATATCGAAAGCACTAAAATGGTTAATATCAGTCACTTTTGTATT
Organism: uncultured Pelagibacteraceae bacterium; assembly: GCA_902582845.1. GTDB lineage: Bacteria > Pseudomonadota > Alphaproteobacteria > Pelagibacterales > Pelagibacteraceae > Pelagibacter. The sequence goes on from CACHTQ010000001.1 coordinate 88,071, forward strand.
CGGTATATTTCTTATTGATCTCTCAATTTTATCTTTTGAAGATTTATCTAAAATTAATAAAGAATTCAAAATTTCAAACTTTTTAAGTATAGAACTCATTTCTTTTGTTTTTTTTATTTCATTTTTAAAATCACCCAAAATAATCAAATCTTTATTCTGAGTTTTTTCAGTTATTAATGATGCAATACTTTTCTTTTTTTCAGTTTTATTTAATTTTCTAACTTTATAAGAAAGTTGGCCTTTAGGACCATGAGCTATACCACCACCAACAAATATTGGGGCCTTTCTACTAGCATGTCTTGCATTACCAGTACCTTTTTGAGCATAAATTTTAGATGTAGGACCTCTAACTTCATTTTGTTGTTTTGTCTTAGCATGTCGTCCTTTATAATTAGCGTTCGTCTTGTACAAAACACTGCTAACTAATTTATTATTTATTTTTGCAGAAAAAATTTTATCTAAAACCTCAATAGAGGTTTTTTTTCCATCTAAATTTAATTTATCAATTTTCATTACTTTTTCTTTTTGTCTGGTATTTTCTTAGCTTGTTCGGCAGCATTTATTTTTTCACTAATTGTTAGTTTTTTAATATTCTTAACAGATCCTTGGACAAGTACTTCTGAATTTTTAGAACCTGGGATAGAACCTTTTAAATAAAGTAGTTCATTTTCTATATCGGTCTTTATAATTTCAATATTTTGCATAGTTCTTAATTTATCTCCCATATGTCCAGCCATTTTCTTTCCTTTAAAAACTTTTCCTGGATCTTGTCTTTGACCAGTTGAACCATGTGATCTGTGCGATATCGAAACACCATGTGTGGCTCTTAATCCACCAAAATTATGTCTTTTCATTGCTCCTGCAAAACCCTTACCAATAGTCTTTGATTTAGTGTCTACAAATTTAATATCTTTAAATATTTCGAGACCAAACTCATTTCCTTCTTTATAGTTTTCTAAGTTTTCAATCCTGAATTCTTTTAATTTTTTTTTGGCCTCTGTATTTTTTTTAGCAAAATATCCTTTCATTGCTTTTGTTAATTTAGAACTTTTAATTTTTCCAAAACCTAGCTGAACAGCTTTGTAACCTCTTTTTTCATTATCTATTACTTGTATAACCCTAGCTTTCTCTACTTTGAGAACAGTCACAGGAACTAACTGACCAGTTTTATAAAACTCCCTAGTCATTCCAATTTTTTTTCCAATTAATGCTATTTCTCTCATGGTTAAATCTTAATCTCCACATCTACTCCAGAAGCAAGGTCTAATTTCATTAAAGCTTCAACAGTTTGGGGTGTAGGTTCTATTATATCAATTAATCTTTTATGTGTTCTAGACTCGAATTGTTCTCTACTTTTCTTGTCTATATGAGGTGATCTTAAAACTGTATATCTTTCTATTTTGGTAGGAAGAGGTATAGGACCTTTAATCGTAGCCCCAGTTCTTTTAACTGTGTTAACTATTTCCTCTGTGGATGCATCTAGAACTTTGTTATCGTAAGCTCGCAATTTTATTCTTATATTTTGTTTTTCCATTTTAGCCTGCAATCTTTTTAGTTACTTCATCCTGAACGTTTTGAGGAACTTTTGAGTAATGATCAAAAAACATAGAATATTGAGCTCTACCTTGTGACATAGACCTTAAACTGTTTATATAACCAAACATATTTGCTAATGGTACCATTGCAGTTATCACTGTTGCATTACCTCTTTGCTCCTGTGTACTAATTTGACCTCTTCTACTATTCAAATCACCAATTACATCACCCATATAATCTTCCGGGGTTACCACTTCAACTCTCATAACTGGCTCTAAAAGTTTTAACCCACCCTTAGTACATGCCTCTTTAAAACATGCTCTACTGGCTAACTCAAAAGCTAAAACACTAGAGTCTACGTCATGATGTAATCCATCAAGTATTGTTACTTTATAGTCAATCATTGGAAATCCTGCTAAAATTCCACCATCCGAAACAGTCTCAATACCTTTTTCAACACCTGGTATAAACTCTTTAGGAATAGCACCACCTTTAATTTTACTTTCGACTTCTCTTCCTTTGCCTGCTTCTTGTGGCTCAACTAATAATTTAACTTTAGCAAATTGTCCTGCTCCACCACTTTGTTTTTTATGCGTATACTCAACCTCTGAGGGGCTCTCTATTGTTTCTCTGTAGGCTACTTGAGGTGCTCCAACGTTTGCTTCAACCTTAAATTCTCTTTTCATTCTATCAACAATGATATCTAAATGTAATTCACCCATACCTTTGATGATTGTTTGACCTGACTCCTCGTCTGAGGTAACTCTAAATGAAGGATCTTCTTTTGCCAATCTTCCTAATGCTTCACCCATTTTTTCTTGATCAGCTTTTGTTTTTGGCTCAACAGCAATTTCGATTACAGGATCTGGAAATTCCATAGGTTCTAATAAAACGCTATTTTCTTTATCACACAGAGTATGACCAGTGATTGTATTCTTTAAGCCTGCCAATGCTACTATATCCCCTGCATTAGCCTCTTTAATGTCCTCCCTAGAATTTGCGTGCATCAAAAGCATTCTACCTACTCTTTCCTCTTTTTCTTTTGAGGAGTTAAATACTGCTGTGCCTGTTTTAATGGTTCCAGAGTAAATTCTGATAAAAGTTAGTGACCCAACAAAAGGATCATTTGCAACTTTGAAAGCTAAAGCAGAAAATGGCGCATTATCCTCAAATTTCATCTCTAATTCTTCCTCGGTTCCAAGCTTAGTTCCCTTAATTGAGCCTATATCTACGGGACTAGGAAGATAATTTACAACAGCATCTAAAAGTGGTTGAACTCCCTTGTTTTTAAAAGCTGAACCAGTCATTACTGGTACAAAACTAAAATTTAATGTGCCTTTTCTTATACATTTTACAAGATCTTCCTCTTTAATTTCTTCACCATTCAGGTATGATTCCATCAATTTTTCATCTTGCTCAACTGCCGCTTCGACTAATTCAGTTCTATATTTTTGAGATATTTCTTTTAGATCTTCTGGTATTTCTTTATATTCCCACTCTGCCCCTAAAGCCTCATTTTTCCATACTTGTGCTTTCATTTTAACTAAATCAACAACACCTGTTAGTGATGCCTCGATACCTATCGGAACCTGTATAACTAGAGGTTTAGCACCTAATCTATCTTTAATCATATCTACACATCTAAAAAAATCAGCACCTGTTCTATCTAATTTATTTACAAAACAAATTCTTGGAACTTTATATTTATCAGCCTGTCTCCATACGGTTTCTGACTGTGGCTCAACACCCGCAACACCATCAAAAACTGCTACAGCACCGTCAAGAACTTTTAATGATCTCTCTACTTCAATTGTAAAATCCACATGGCCAGGAGTATCAATAATATTTATTCTGTGATCTTGCCAAAAACACGTAGTAGCGGCAGACGTAATTGTGATTCCTCTCTCTTGCTCTTGTTCCATCCAGTCCATCGTTGCTGCACCGTCATGAACTTCTCCAATTTTGTGACTTTTACCTGTGTAATATAAGATTCTTTCCGTAGTGGTTGTTTTTCCAGCATCTATATGAGCCATTATCCCAATGTTTCTATATTTATCTAATGTATGAGTTCTAGCCATAATGTTCTACCATCTGAAATGTGCAAAAGCTTTATTTGACTCTGCCATTTTATGCACATCTTCCTTTTTTTTCACCGCCGCGCCCTTTCTCTCATAAGCATCATAAAGTTCATTAAAAATTTTATCTGACATATGCTTGTCTTTTCTTTTTCTTGCTGACTCTACTAACCACCTGATTGCTAGAGCTTGAGCTCTTTTACTTTTAACTTCTACAGGAACCTGATAAGTTGCCCCACCTACTCTCCTTGATCTTACTTCAACTGTTGGTTTAATGTTATTTATTGCTTCATTAAAAATATTAATTGGCTCATCTTTTGATTTAGTTTTAATTTTTTCAATAGCATCGTAAACTATCTTAGCAGCAATACCTCTTTTTCCATCATACATTATATTATTTATAAGTTTTGGAATTATTGTTGAATTAAATTTGGGATCAGGAATAATATTTTTTTTCGGTTGAGATTTTTTTCTAGACATTTTTTTTACTTACCTTTTTTTGTTCCGTATAAAGATCTTCTTTTTTTTCTATTTGCTACACCTTGAGTATCTAAATTTCCTCTAAGTATATGATATCTAACGCCTGGAAGATCTTTAACTCTTCCACCTCTAATTAAAACAACAGAGTGTTCTTGAAGATTATGACCTTCACCTGGTATGTAAGCAGTAACCTCAAAACCATTAGACAATCTAACTCTAGCAACCTTTCTGAGAGCGGAGTTTGGCTTTTTAGGTGTTGTTGTATACACCTTTACGCAAACGCCTCTTTTTAAAGGTTGTTTTTGCAAAGCAGGAACTTTGTTCCTCTTTGATTGTTTAACTCTTTTTTTTCTCAACAATTGATTAATTGTAGGCATAAATTCTATATTATTAAATTTTTGATGAAATAACTGACAGGTTAATCATGGCAGCGTTTAGCACATTAAATAAGTACTACATTCCAACCAAAAACTACGACAAAATACTTATTAATCTCACTTTGTCAAATTAAAACCTTTAATTAAAACGTGTATTTTTTATTGATTTGCTTGACTTTCTGAAGCCTCAATCTTTTCTTGGTCTGACAAGAATTTGTTGTCATCTTCTAGGGCTTTTTTATTCCATTTATTCTTAATATTACCTGTGCCAGCTGGGACTAATCTACCGACAATTACATTTTCTTTTAGTCCACTTAATGGATCAATTTTTCCTTTTATAGCAGCATCAGTTAAAACTCTAGTTGTCTCTTGGAATGAAGCTGCAGATATAAATGACTCAGTTTGTAGTGAAGCTTTAGTAATTCCCATTAATACTCGCTCACCCACCGCTGGTGTCTTATTTTCTGCTTTAAGTTTCTCATTCATATTATCGAATTTTATTTTATCTACTATCTCTCCAGGTAAATATGTAGAGTCACCTGAGGATTTTACCTCTATTTTCTTAAGCATTTGTCTTAATATAGTTTCAATATGTTTATCATTGATAATAACACCTTGAAGCCTATAAACTTCTTGGACCTGGTTAACAAAATATTCAGTTAAATCTTTGATACCCATTATTCTTAAAATATCATGAGGCAAAGGCTGACCATCTAATAAATATTCACCTTTTTTAATTTTTTCACCTTGATTAAAATTTATATGTTTTCCTTTTGGTATTAAGTAATTGGAAGGTTCACTGCCATCCTCTGGTACTATAGAAACTCTTTGTTTGCCTCTTACTTCTTTACCAAAAATAACCTGACCATCGTTTTCAGCTATTATCGCGCTATCTTTTGCTTTTCTAGCCTCAAATAATTCAGCAACCCTCGGAAGACCACCTGTAATATCTTTTGTTTTAGTTGTTTCTTTAGGAAGTCTTGCAATAACATCACCAGCAGAAACTTTTTGACCATCTTTAACTGACAAAATTGAGTCAGGAACTAAATAATATCTTGCTTCATTATCGTCTGCTTTTTTAATGACATTTCCTTTTTCATCTCTAAGTGTAATTCGTGGTTTCAAATCTGTAGTTTTTGATTGAGATCTCCAGTCAACAACAGATTTAGAAGATATACCAGTTGCATCGTCTGTAGTTTCTTGAATGGAAACTCCATCAATTAAATCAACGTAACTAGCTATACCACTTTTTTCTGCAATTACTGGTGTTGTGTAAGGATCCCATTCACAAATTTTTGTATTTGCTTTTATTTTATCACCATTTTTAAAAAATAATTTTGAACCATAAGCTACTTTATAAACGGCAACTTGAACACCATTGTCGTCCTCGATTGATAACTGTGTATTTCTTCCCATAACAATTAGATTTTTTTTAGAGTCCTCTAAAATATTTGAATTAATAATTTTTAAAACACCATCATTTTTCGTTACTATTTGTGAGTCTTGTTTTACTGAGGCTGTTCCACCAACGTGGAAGGTTCTCATTGTTAGCTGGGTGCCAGGTTCTCCGATTGATTGAGCGGAAATCATACCAATTGCTTCTCCAACATGAACCATTTTACCTCTAGACAAATCTCTTCCATAACAAGTAGCACATACTCCTTCTTTTGAGCTACAAGTCATCACTGAATAAACTTTAAGTGATTTTATTCCAGCAGAGTCAATTTTATCACAACCAGCCTCATCTATCATAGTCGATTTTTTTAAAATAATTTCACCTGTTAAAGGATGTTTGACATCTGAAGCTGTAACTCTACCTAAAGATCTCTCGGATAAACTGACAACAACATTTCCACCCTCTAAAATTTCAGAAAGTTCTATAAATCCTGGTTTGTCACAATTCTTTTTGGTAATTGTTAAATCTTGCGCTACATCACATAATCTTCTAGTTAAGTATCCTGAACTTGCTGTTTTTAATGCTGTATCAGCTAAACCTTTTCTAGCTCCATGGGTAGAGTTAAAATATTCTAAAGCAGTTAATCCCTCTTTAAAATTTGAAGTTATTGGACTTTCAATAATTTCACCAGATGGTTTTGCAATAAGACCTCTCATGCCAGCTAATTGTTTCATTTGAGCAGCTGAACCTCTAGCACCACTGTCAGCCATCATAAATACTGAGTTAATCTTTAAACCTTCTGCAGTTTTTTCAGTTGCAGAAATACCTTTCATCATTTCACCAGCCACACGATCAGTACATTTTGACCAAGCATCAACAACTTTATTATATTTTTCACCTCTAGTGATTAGTCCCTCAGCATATTGAGTTTCATAATCTGAAATCAATTTTTTGGTATCATTTATTAATTGGGTTTTACTTTCTGGTATAACTAAGTCATCTTTACCAAAAGAAATTCCAGCTTTAAAAGCGTGTTTAAAGCCTAAATCCTTTAATTTATCACAGAAAATAACTGTTGTTTTTTGACCACAAAATCTAAAAACAATATCGATCACCTCAGAAACAACTTTTTTTGGAAGCAATCTATCTACCAATGAAAATTTAATATCTTTGTTTTTTGGTAATAAGTTAGCTAATAGAAATCTACCAGCTGTTGATGTATATTTTTCAAATTTTTTATTTCCTTTTTCATCAATAGTTTCAAATCTTGAGATAATTGTGCTATGAACTTTTAGTTGTCCTGAAGACAAAGCGAATTCTATTTGATCAGCATCTAAAAAATATCCTTGGGGTTTGTCTGTTAAAGGCTCTTGAGATAAATAATAAATACCTAATATCATGTCCTGACTTGGAACAATTATCGGTTTACCATTAGAAGGTGACAAAATATTATTAGTTGATAACATCAATATTCTTGCCTCTAGTTGAGCTTCTAAACTTAAAGGAACGTGCACTGCCATTTGATCCCCATCAAAATCAGCATTGAATGCTGCGCATGTTAATGGGTGTAATTCAATAGCATCTCCCTCTATCAATTTTGGTTCAAAAGCTTGAACACCTAATCTATGAAGTGTTGGAGCTCTATTCAATAAAACTGGGTGTTCTCTTACAATTAATTCTAAAGCATCCCAAACTGCATTTGTTTCTTTTTCAACAAGTTTTTTTGCTTGTTTAATAGTTGATGCTAAACCAAGTTTATTAAGCCTTGCATATAAAAATGGTTTGAACAATTCTAAGGCCATTTTTTTTGGTAAACCGCATTCATGTAATTTTAAGTCAGGCCCGACGACAATTACAGATCTTCCTGAATAATCTACACGTTTTCCTAATAAATTTTGTCTAAATCTTCCTTGTTTACCTTTCAACATTTCTGCTAAAGATTTTAAAGGTCTCTTACCTGTTCCAGTTATAACTCTTCCTCTTCGCCCATTATCAAATAAAGCATCAACCGACTCCTGTAACATTCTTTTTTCATTCCTTACGATTATGTCTGGAGCTTTTAAATCCATTAATCTTTTTAACCTATTATTTCTATTAATTACTCTTCTATAAAGATCATTTAAATCAGAAGTAGCAAAACGACCTCCATCTAATGGCACTAGGGGTCTTAATTCAGGTGGAATTACTGGAACAACTGTCATGATCATCCATTCAGGTTTTTGACCCGTCTCAATAAATGACTCAATCAATTTTAATCTTTTTATTGCTCTTTCCTCATTAACTTTTGATTTTGTTTCTTTAATATAGCTAACTAAATTTTTTCTCTCTAAGTCTAAATCAAGGTTTTTTAACATTTCTAAGACTGCCTCTGCTCCTATTCCAGCTGTAAAAGCCTCTTCTCCAAATTCATCTTGATATTTCGCCAATTCCTCTTCATTCAATAATTGATTCTTTTTTAATCCGGTTAGACCAGGCTCAATTACAATAAAGTTTTCAAAATATAGTACTCTCTCAATTTCTTTTAATTTCATATCAACTGCCAAAGCAATTCTACTAGGCAATGATTTTAAAAACCAAATATGTGCTACCGGTGTTGCAAGATTAATATGACCCATTCTTTCTCTTCGAACATTAGATTTTGTTACTTCTACTCCACATTTCTCACAAATGATGCCTCTGAACTTCATTCTTTTATATTTGCCACATAAACATTCGTAATCTTTAATGGGTCCAAATATTCTCGCACAAAATAATCCATCTTTTTCTGGTCTAAAAGTCCTGTAATTAATTGTTTCAGGTTTTTTAATTTCTCCATAAGTCCAAGACTTAATTTTTTCAGGGCTTGCTAAAGAAATCTTTATACTGTTAAAATTTTGAGCTTCTGAAATTTCTGAATTCTTAAACAGGTCTGTAAGTTCTTTACTCATAATTAATTTAATTCCACATTTAATGCTAATGATTTTATTTCTTTTACTAAAACATTGAAAGATTCTGGAATACCTGACTCAAAGTTTTCTTCACCTTTAACTATTGTCTCATAGACTTTAACTCTACCTGCTACATCATCAGATTTTACAGTCAAAATTTCTTGTAAGGTATACGAGGCTCCGTATGCCTCCAAAGCCCAAACTTCCATTTCCCCAAATCTTTGTCCACCTAATTGAGCTTTTCCACCTAAAGGTTGTTGTGTAACCAAACTGTATGGTCCAGTAGATCTTGCGTGAATTTTATCTTCCACTAAATGATGTAGTTTTAGCATATATATAATTCCAACTGTTACAGGTCTATCAAATTTTTCCCCTGTTCTTCCATCCCATAAATATGTTTGACCAGATCCAGGTAAATTTGCCAATTCCAACATCTCTGTAACATCTTTTTCTTTTGCTCCATCAAACACTGGAGTGGAAATTGCTATTCCAGACTGAAGGTTTTCACATAAATCCTCAAATTCAGTTTTGCTTAACTTATCAACTTTTTGATTGTAAATTTCATCCCCGTAAACAGATTTTAAAAATTTAGATATTTTTTCATTTTTTTCAATTTTTTTATTATTTTCATCAACTAAGTTTTTTACTTTTTCACCAAACTCCTTACAAGCCCAGCCTAAATGCGTCTCTAAAATTTGACCCACATTCATACGGCTTGGAACTCCAAGTGGATTTAAGACAATATCTACTGGTCTTCCATCTTCTCTGTAGGGCATATCCTCCACAGGCACAATCTTACTAACTACTCCTTTATTTCCATGTCTTCCTGACATTTTGTCACCAGGTCTTAGTCTTCTTTTAATTGCTACAAATACTTTAACCATTTTCATAACACTTGGTAAAAGATCATCACCACTTCGTATTTTTAAAACTTTGTCCTCAAATCTTTCGATGATATCTTGCTCAGCTTTACTAAATTGATCTTTAAGCTGACTAATAGCTGCATCGTTTTTTACATTTCCATCTGTAATTTTAAATACATCATTTATTGATAATTTATTAATTGTTTCAAAGTCTAGCTTTGTTCCAATATCAAGATTTTTGATTTTCTTTGATAATGTAGAACCATTTAAAATTTGAGAAGCTCTTTGCTTAATACTTCTTTCTAAAATTTCTTCTTCAACAATTTTATCTTGTTGAACCTGATCAATTTCAGCTCTTTCAATTGTTATTGATCTTTCATCTTTTTCAATACCATGTCGATTAAAAACTTTTACATCAACTACTGTTCCACTACTTCCTCTTGACATTCTTAAAGATGTATCTGTAACATCTATTGCTTTTTCTCCAAATATCGATCTTAATAATTTTTCTTCTGGACCAGAAGCTGAATCTCCTTTAGGTGTAACCTTGCCAACTAAAATATCACCAGCATTAACCTCTGCTCCAATATATACTATGCCAGACTCGTCTAAGTTTTTTAATGCCTCTTCATTTACATTCGGAATATCTCTTGTTATCTCCTCTTCACCCAATTTTGTATCTCTAGCCATTATTTCATATTCAACTATATGAACAGATGTAAAAACATCATCTGTAACACATCTTTCAGAAATTAAAATTGAGTCCTCAAAATTGTATCCTTGCCAAGGCATAAATGCTACAGTCACATTTTTTCCTAAAGCTAATTCTCCCAACCTAGTTGATGGACCATCTGCAATAATATCTCCATTTTTAACTTTATCACCAACTCTGACCAGTGGTCTTTGGTTAATACATGTATTTTGATTAGATCTTTTAAATTTTTGTAAGTTGTAAATATCGACCGTAGATTTATTAAAATCAGTCTCTTCTGTAACCTTCACAACTATTCTTTTGCCGTCAATTTTATCAACTATACCATCTCTCTTTGCAACAATTGTCACTCCAGAGTCCAAAGCCACATCACTTTCAATACCAGTTCCAACTAGTGGAGCCTCAGGTTTAAGAAGTGGCACTGCTTGTCTCATCATATTTGAACCCATCAATGCTCTATTTGCATCATCATTCTCTAAAAAAGGGATTAAAGAAGCTGCAACAGATACTAATTGTTTTGGAGATACATCGATATAGTCGATCGTATCAGGCTTAGCTAATAAAAAATTTAAATTTTGTCTACATGACACAAGTTCTTCAACAATCTTGTTATTCTTATCAATTTTTGTATTAGCCTGTGCGATTGTATATTTAGTCTCCTCCATTGCAGAGAGATATTCAACGTTTTCCTGAACGACGCCGTTTTTAACTCTTTTATATGGACTTTCAATAAAACCATATTTATTTATTTTTGCATAAGTGGATAAACTATTAATTAATCCAATATTTGGACCTTCAGGAGTTTCTATTGGACAAATTCTTCCATAATGAGTTGGATGTACATCTCGTACTTCGAAACCTGCTCGTTCTCTAGTTAAGCCTCCAGGACCTAAAGCAGAAACTCTTCTTTTATGTGTGATTTCTGATAACGGATTAGTTTGATCCATAAACTGTGATAGTTGTGAACTAGCAAAGAAATCTTTTAATGAAACTGTTAGTGGCTTAGCATTAATTAAATCTTGCGGCATTGCTGACTCAATATCTAAAGTGGTCATTTTTTCTTTAATTGCTCTCTCCATTCTGTAAACACCAATTCTAGCTTGATTTTCAACTAATTCTCCTACTGAACGAACTCTTCGGTTACCTAGGTGATCAATATCATCTACATCATCTTTACCATCTCTCAAATCTAGCATTTTGTGAATAATAGCTATTATGTCATCATTCCTCAAAATTGTAATTTTATCAGAGCATTCGAGATTCAGTCTTGAATTCATTTTTACTCTACCTACATCCGAAAGATCATATCTATCAGAACTAAAAAACAAGTTATTGAATATTTGGGTCGCAATTTCTATAGTTGGTGGTTCACCAGGTCGTAACATTTTATAGATTTCTGTTATAGCTTCATCTTTTGTGTTATTTTTATCAGCAAAGATCGTGGTCAGCATATAACCACCTTTATTTATTGAATTTGTTACAGAAATTTCCAACGAGTGGATCTTAGCATCTAAAATTTGATCTATAATAGTTTCATTTAATTCCGTTCCAATCTTAAAAATACCATTTTCTTCATCGTTTATTTTCACATCACTATGCAAAAATTTTCCATATAAAGATTCTTTGGAAACTAAAATATCCTTAAGTCCATCATTTGAAAGTTTTTTAGCATTAAGGTAATTTATTTTATCACCTAGTTTAATTACAACTTTCCCACTTTTGGCATCAACTACTTCCTCAGAAAAATTTTTAGCTTTGTAATTGTCTGGATTAAATTTTGTTTTCCATTTTTGAGATTGAGAGTCAAAAGAAAATTTTTCACTTTCATAAAACTCTTTTACTATATCAGATTTTGTAAAATCAAGGGCAAGCAATAAGGTGGAAGCTAGAATTTTTTTCTTTCTATCAATCTTAAAATATAGAAAATCTTTAACGTCATATTCAAAATCTAACCATGACCCTCTATTAGGTATAACCCTGCAATTAAATAAAAGTTTTCCACTTGCGTGTGTTTTTCCTTTATCATGATCAAAAAAAACACCTGGACTTCTGTGCATTTGATTTACTACAACTCTTTGAACTCCATTAGTAATGAAAGTTCCGCTGTTAGTCATCATTGGAACTTCACCCATGTAAACTTCTTGCTCTTTTGCAGATAAAATATCTTTTGTATTATTTTCTTGGTTTATTTCATACACTACTAACCGTAGAGTACATTTTAAGGCAGAGGAATAAGTTAAACCTCTGGCAATACACTCATCGACATCAAATTTTGGTTTTTCTAGTCTATATGAAACATATTCTAAAGTTGCTTTGTCATTTAAATCTTCTATTGGAAAAATACTTTTAAAAACTCTATCGAAACCTTTGGATAATTCTAGGTTTTCCGGATTAAAATCTGTTAACTCATTATAAGAATTTTTTTGAACTTCAATTAGATTTGGTATGGATAAACTTTCTTTAAGTTTACCAAAGCTTTTTCTAATATTCTTTTTTTCAGTAAAAGATATTTGCATCTATGTTTTAAAACTGATTAAAAAAATTAATCAGCTTTTGAATTCTTTCTAATTAATTTATTTTAATTCTACTTTTGCGCCTGCAGCTTCTAATTTAGCTTTGATTTCTTCAGCTTCTTTTTTAGGAACACCTGTTTTGACCTCTTTCGGTGCACCTTCAACTAAATCTTTTGCTTCTTTTAAACCAAGTGAAGTAGCTGCTCTTACTTCCTTGATAACATTAATTTTTTTATCACCTGCTGATACTAGCATAATAGTAAAATCATCTTTATCTGCTGCTGCTTCCCCACCAGCTGCTGCTGCTGGAGCTGCTGCTGCCATAGGAGTTACACCCCATTTTTCCTCTAATTGCTTAGAAAGATCTGCTGCTTCTGCAACAGTCAGTTTCGATAAATCATCTATAATTTTATTTAGGTCTGGCATAATCTACTCTTTAGGTTGTGTTTCTGAATTTTCTGAAGGTAAATTACTCATTTTTTCTGAACGTGCAAGTAAAATACTTACTAATTTTGATGCTGACGCGTTTAAAATACCAACAATATTGGCTCTAGCCTCATCCAATGTTGGTAAATTTGCTACATTTTGTACTCCCGCCTGATCTAAAACCTCATTGTCCATAATACCACCAATTAGTTTTAGATTTTCGTGATCTTTTGCAAATTTTGATAAAATTCTTGCAGACATAATTGCATCTTCACCAAATGCTACAGCTGTAGGTCCAGTGAAAAGATTCGATAAATCTTTACACTTAGTTTTTTCTAGCGCTAATTTTGTAATTCTGTTTTTTGTAATTTTAAAAACTATACCATGTTCTCTCATTTTAGATCTTAATTCATCTAACTGAGGCATTGTTAAACCTTGATAATGAGTAACCATTATAGCTTTACTATTTTCAAACTGACTAGTCATTTCCTCAATATAACTTTTCTTTTGTTCTTTATTCATCATAACTATATTGCTTTTCCTAATTTAACTTTATATGAAATGCCCATGGTTGAAGTGGCAAATACACTTCTAATTAAATCACCTTTTAAAGTATTGTTTGATTTCTCTTTTTCTAAAGCTTCTAGAATAGCAGTATAATTCTTTAGTAATTGTTCATCACTAAAAGATTTTTTACCAATACTAACACCTATATTTCCATCTTTATCATTTCTAATTTCGACTTGACCCGACTTGGCATTTGTCACAGCTTCTTTAATATTTTCTGAAACCGACCCAAGCTTAGGATTAGGCATTAATCCTTTTGGTCCCAAAACTTTTCCTAATTTTGAAAGTTTAATCATCATTCCAGGAGTACAAATTAATTTCTCAAAACTTAATTCACCTCCTTTAATTTTTTCTACAAACTCATCACCACCTACTATGTCGGCACCAGCATCTTTTGCATCTTGCATTTTATTGTCTTCACAAACAACAGCAACCTTTACTTTTTTACCAGTACCTCCTGGCAAATTAACTACTGTTCTTATATTAACTTCACTTTTCTTTTGCTTATTATTTATTCGAAAACTTAAATCTAAAGATTCATCAAATTTAGTTGTGCAGTTTTTTTTAAGCGCTGGTAATAATTTCTCTAAAGTCTCCACATTAATATCTTTTGTTTTTTCAGGTAATTTTTTATATCTTTTAGAAACCATTATTCTTTTACCTCAATACCCATTGACCTTGCTGAACCTGCAATGATTTTAACTGCTTCATCTAAATCAAAAGCATTTAAATCATTCATTTTTTGTTTCGCAATTTCTTCAGCTTGTTTTTTTGTTATAGAAGCTACAATATTTCTACCAGGCTCTTTTGAACCACTTTTTAATTTTGCAGCCTCTCTTATAAAAAAGGATGCAGGCGGTGATTTTATTTTAAAATCAAATTTTTTATCTTTGTAGACTGTAATTTCTACGGGAACAGGTTTGCCTGCCATTGATTTTGTTTTGTCATTAAAAGCCTTACAGAACTCCATAATGTTTACACCTCGCTGACCAAGTGCAGGACCTACAGGAGGTGCAGGATTTGCTTGACCACCTTTTATTTGTAATTTTATAAATCCACTAATTTCTTTTTTTGCAGCCATTAACTTATTTTCTCCACTTGATTGTACTCCAATTCAACCGGTGTTGGTCTTCCAAATATGGAAACCGAGACTTTTAATCTAGATTTTTCCTCATCGATCCCCTCTACCATTCCGCTAAATGAAGCAAATGGTCCATCCACAACTTGGACTTTTTCACCAACGCTGTACTCTATACCAGATTTTGGCTGAGCTACACCATCTTTTATTTGTCCTAAAATCTTTTCTATTTCTTTGTCAGAAACAGGGACTGGTATCCCTTTTGTACCCAAAAAACCACTTACTTTTTTTATATTCTTAATCATGTGGTAAATACTATTATCCATCTCACTTTTTATAAGTACATAACCTGGAAAATATTTTTTTTTTCTTTGAACTCTTTTTCCTCTTTTAACTTCAGTAATATCGTGTGTTGGAACAATAATTTCATCAAATTTGTCTGAAATTTTTGCTTTTTCAGCCTCTTCTTTAATTAAGCCTGCAACTTTATTTTCAAAACTTGAGTGAGATTGAACAATGTACCAATTTTTCATTATATGCTTACCTTTAGTAATATTTCTAAGAAAAATTTTAAAACCTGATCAAGAAGTAAAAAGAATATAGACATAACCACAGCCATAGCGAAAACCATAAGCGCACCTTGTAAAGTTTCTTTACCTGTGGGCCAAGTAACTTTAAAAGCTTCCTGTTTTACTTCTTGTATAAATTTAATAGGGTTTTTCATAATTCAATTTATTTTATTGGCAGGAGCGGAGGGACTCGAACCCTCAGCCTCCGGTTTTGGAGACCGGCGCTCTACCAATTGAGCTACACTCCTATAGAGAGTTTACTCTATAATTTTTGTTACAACTCCTGCTCCTACAGTTCTACCACCTTCCCTAATTGCAAAGTTTAGTTTTTCTGACATTGCAATAGGAGTAATCAATTTCACTGTAAATTTAGCATCATCACCCGGCATTACCATTTCTGTTCCTGCAGGTAATTCAACTTCACCTGTAACATCTGTAGTTCTAAAGTAAAATTGTGGTCTGTATTTAGTAAAGAAAGGTGTATGTCTTCCTCCCTCTTCTTTTTTTAATACATAAGCTTGAGCTTCAAATTTAGTGTGTGGTGTAACCGAACCTGGTTTACAAAGAACCTGTCCTCTTTCAATATCAGTTCTTTCAACACCTCTTAATAAAACACCAACGTTGTCACCCGCTTCACCCGAATCTAAAAGTTTCCTGAACATTTCAACACCAGTACAAACTGATTTTTTAGTTTCTCTAATTCCAACTATTTCAATTTCGTCTCCAGTTTTTAGAACACCTGACTCTACTCTGCCAGTAGCAACTGTACCTCTTCCAGATATAGAAAATACATCCTCAACAGGCATAAGAAAATCTTTATCTTTTGGTCTATCTGGTTGTGGAATGAACTCATCAACATTTTTCATTAACTCTAAAATTGATTTTTTTCCTATTTCCTCATCTCTTCCCTCTACGGCAGCAAGTGCAGAACCCTTTGCTATTGGGGTTTTATCACCTGGAAATTTGTATGAAGTTAACAATTCTCTTATTTCTTCTTCAACAAGATCTATCATTTCTTTATCATCAACTTGGTCTACTTTATTTAGGTAAACACAAATTGCAGGGACACCTACTTGTCTTGCTAAGAGAATATGTTCTCTTGTTTGGGGCATAGGTCCATCAGCAGCATTTACAACTAAAATTGCACCATCCATTTGCGCCGCACCTGTAATCATATTTTTTACGTAGTCAGCGTGACCAGGACAATCTACGTGAGCGTAATGTCTTTTCTCAGTTTCATATTCTACATGAGCCGTAGATATAGTAATACCCCTCTCTTTTTCTTCTGGAGCTTTATCAATTTGATCATATGCAATAGCTTGTGCACCACCAGTTTCAGATAAAACTTTCGTGATAGCTGCAGTTAAAGTTGTTTTACCATGATCGACATGACCAATTGTACCAATGTTACAATGTGGTTTATTTCTTACAAATTTTTCTTTCGACATTACTTTTTTTCCTCACTTTTCAAATTTAAATTTATTTTCTTGGAGCGGGTAAAGGGAATCGAACCCTTACATCCAGCTTGGAAGGCTAGCGTTCTACCATTGAACTACACCCGCACAACCCCAAGAGTAACACTCCAGTATTGTTTAAATATATTGAATGGTGGAGGGGGAAAGATTCGAACTTTCGAAGACCGAAGTCAACGGGTTTACAGCCCGCCCCATTTGACCGCTCTGGAACCCCTCCCTTAGGGGAAGTGTCCCCTTGTTCAATAAAGCTTCAAACAACACGCGTTTTATATATTTTATTTATGTAATTGCAATATGAGAATTATTAAGAAAATATAGTAAAAACCTATAAAAATGAGCAAAATTTATGAATAAATCAACGTTTTTTATTATTGGTCAGCATGCAGTAGTTGAAGCTCTTAAGAATCCAAAAAGAAAGGTTTTAAGAGTATTTTTAACAGAGGAAAGTAAAAAAAATATTCATAAAAAAAATCCAAATAAAAATCTACTCCAAGATGTAAAAGTATATTTCAAAACAAAAAAAGAACTAGATAAATATTCAACTAAAGAAAACTTACTACATCAAGGATATGTTGCTGAAATTGAGCATTTGGAAAAACCAATCTTAAAAGAATTTATTAAAAAAAAAAATGAAATCACATTAGTTTGTTTAGACGGTGTATTGGATCCAAGAAATATTGGGTCACTTATAAGAAGTGCAGCATCTTTCAATATAGATGGGGTTATCATTAAACAAAGGCATTTTCCAAGTGAAAGTAAACTTATGTATAAGGCGGCAAGTGGTGCAATGGAATATTTAAATATATTTGAAGTATCTAATATCAATTCAACCCTCAAAAATTTAAAAGATAAAAATTTTTGGGTCTATGGCTTTGATGGTGAAGGTGATCAAAACTTTGCAAATTTAGAATGGAAAGGAAACAATATACTTTTATTTGGATCTGAGGGATCAGGAATGCGCGAACATACATATAAGTATGCAGATTTTATTGTTAAAATAAGCATTAATGATAAAGTTGAAAGCCTTAATATATCAAATAGTGCTGCTATAGTTTTTCATCATTTAAGTTTTTTAAAAAATAAGAAATAATTTTTTTAATTAAATAGCAAAATAATTATAGTTCATTTTTAATCATATCCGAAATTAAATGATCGATAGATGTTTTTGGTTTCCAATTTAAATATTTTTTAATTTTATTGCTGTTAGCTCGTAAGTTATCAACTTCTTTTTCTCTAAAATATTTTTTACTTACTTTAATAATTACTTTATTAGTTTTTGCATCTACCCCTATTTGATTTAAACCTTTACCTTTATATATTATCTTAATACCCAACTGTTTAGCTGTTTTATTCAAAAATTGTTTAACAGAGTAGGATTTACCTGTTCCTACAACATAATCTCTCGGTATAGGAGCTTGAAGTATTTTCCACATTGATTCAACATATTCTTTAGCATGACCCCAGTCTCTTGTGGCATCTAGATTTCCTAGAAATAAGATTTTTTGTTTTTTTTTTTTAATTCTTAGTAAACCATTAATAATTTTTTTTGTAACAAAATTAACTCCTCGTCGAGGAGATTCATGATTAAATAAAATTCCATTACATGCATGAATTTTATAAGCATCTCTGTAATATTTTACTGTATGAAATGAAAAAATTTTTGAAATAGCGTATATGGAACATGGTGAGAATGTAGTAGTTTCACTTTGTGGAGGTTTTGATGAACCAAACATTTCAGAACTTGATGCTTGATAAAACTTAATTTTCTTTTTTTTATAAAATCTTATAATTTCAAGTATCCTTAAAGATCCTAATCCTGTTATATTTGCAGTATACTCAGGTATAGTTGCTGAAATTTTTACATGACTCTGAGCTGCTAAATTATAAATTTCATCTGGGTTTGTTTTGTAAATTATACTATATAGAGAAGTAACATCCGACAAATCTCCATAATGTAAAAAAATATTCTTACTTTGAAAATTTACGCTATCAAAAATATGATCTATTCTTTCTGTGTTAGGTGAAGAAGATCTTCTTTTGACACCATGAACTATATAGTTTTTTTTAATCAAAAGTTCTGCAAGATATGAGCCATCTTGACCAGTTATTCCAAAAATTAATGCTATTTTTTTCTTCATACTTTCATTTAGCACTTATATGAAATCAAACGAAATTTCTATAAGAAATCACACTGAAATAATAATATTAAAAAATACAAAAAATTAATCAATCTATTTTAAATTTATTTTTTAATATTTTTAATTAAAAACAACTTAATCAAACCAAAAAATGATTGAAGTATTAAAATAAAATTAACAGAGCTCTCTCCCCTCACTCTATTAGTAAAAATAGAATTTATTTCCATTATTTTCAGATTTGATTGATGAATTTTAAGTAAGATTTCTGAAAGAACAATAAAACCATCTCCAATCTTTCCACAATCTTTAATAATTATTTTTACTGCTCTTTTGGAATATATTCTAAATCCATTGGTATAATCACTTATTTTTATTCTAAGAAAAAATCTAGCTAATAGATTTGCTAATTTTGAAAAAATTCTTCTTTTAATACTCCAATTATTAATTCTACTACTTGGTAAATATCTACTGGCGATTAATAGGTCGCAATTATTTTTTAAAAAAAAATCAATATTTCTTTTTAATTCACTTGGTTTATGAGAAAAATCAGCATCCATTTCAACAAAAATTTGATTATTGGAATTTTGCATAGCTTTTTTTAAACCAAACAAAACTGCTGAACCTCTACCTTTTTTATTTTTTCTAACAATAAATCTAATTTTACCATTTTTTTTAAATATTTTATTAATTGATGAGTTCTTCGTATCATCAATAATTAAAATTTTACAATTTGGAACAAACTTGTGTATTTGATTTGTGAGTTTTAAAATATTCTTTTCCTCGTTAAAAGTTGGAATTACAATTATTAAATTTTTCATTTTAATAAAAATAGCTTAAATTATTTCTAAAATTTTTTTTACTAAAGTTATATATTCTAGAAATTTTTTTTATATCAGCTATTAAAAAAGTAGGAGAATCTTTTTTTTTTGTTTTTTTTATTATCTTATTATTTTTTTTACATAATAAGTAAGCAATTTTCTCTAAATGAATGGGTTTACCAGTTGCAATATTGAACACGCCTTCGGATTTTTTTTTAAATAATTGATAAATAGTTTTTGTAATATGATTTGTGCTTGAAAAATCTCTGTAATGGTTAAGGTTTGAGAATTGAATTTTTTTTGATTTATTTTTTTTAATTTTATCAATTAAAGACGGAACTATAAATGGTTTTTTTTGTTTTTTATCTGTAAAACTAAAAATTCTTCCAATACACAAAGAAATTTTTTTATTTCTTAATTTGTTTGTTAAATATCTTTCTGCAATAAGTTTAGTTTTACCATAGTAATTTTGAGGCTTAGCTTTTTCATTTTCTTGTGTCAATTTCATCTTTTTGTTTAATTTGTAAACATGAGATGATGATGAATAAAAAAACCATTTTGGTTTATTTTTCTTTTTAAGTAAACTATTAACTAAATTTTTTGTTCCACCTACATTTACCTTATAAGCTCTTTTATTATTCTTCTTTACCTCTTTTATGGCAACAATTGCCGCTAAATGAATAATTAAATCAAAATTATTTTTATTAACCCAGTTTTGCACTTCATTAAAATTAGTTATATCTTTCTTAAATTGATGAAATTTAAAAGGTAAATTTTGAATAACTTTTTTACCTAAAGTTCCAGTAGATCCAGTTATTCCACATTTTAACATTTAGATACTGTCAATTTTTAATAATAACTTTGATAACCTATTTATATTCTCTTTGCTTAATTTTTTTGTAGGTAGGCCTATAAAAAAACCTCTATCATCAATTTCTTGTGAATTTATAAGATTTCTAGATCTAATTTTTATCTTTAATAACTTTATAGCAGGTTGATTTGCAAAGTTTCCACTAATTATAGGTCTTGTTTCAACTTTATTTTTTTTTAAAAAATTTAAAAATTTTTTTTTTTTATAAATATATTTTTTTTTGACCAATAAAGGCAAACCAAACCAACTAGGTTTTAAGTTTTTTTGAGGTTCAAAAAAGTCAAATTGATTGTTCCAATTATCAAAACCTCTTAAATTTTTCAAAATCTTATTTCGATTATAAGACCTTATTTTCATCATTTTATCTAATCTTTTTAATTGACTGGTAGCAATAGCAGCAGATACTTCTAAAGGCCTTAAATTAAATCCTTGATTTATAAAATTAAACTTATTCATATTTCTTTTATTAATTTCTCTATCCCATCCATGAGCTCTTAAAGATTTAAGTATTTTAAAATCTTTTTCAGATTTACATGCAATCATGCCTCCCTCTCCAGCAGTAATTTGATGTGAGAAATAAAATGAAAAAGAACTAAAGTCTCCAAAAGTACCTAAATTTTTTTTTTTATATATTGATCCTAAAGACTCACAATTATCCTCAATTAATAAAATTTTTTTTTTGTCAGCAAAACTTCTTATTTTATCTAGTTCAGCACAATTACCTAAAACATTTATAATCATAATTGCTTTAGTTTTTTTTGTAATATTTTTTTTGATAGTACTTAGATCTAGAGAAAAGGTATTAATATTTACATCTAAAAGTTTTGGTTTTAATCCTGCTTGAATTATAGGCCACAATGATGTTGACCAACATACGGCTGGAACTAAACATTCATCTCCTTTTTTAAGATGATTTTTTCTTAAAGGATTAACTGCACAAAATAAAGCAAGTAAATTAGCAGAGGAGCCTGAGTTTACCATTAGACAATATTTGGTTCCAATTTTTTTTGCAAAATATTTCTCAAAATATCTTGTCTTTTTTGACATGGTTAATTGACCACTTTTTAGAACTTTAATACCTGAATTTATATCCTCTCGGCTATAATCGTCAGGATGAAGTGGGTAACTAAATATTTTATTTTTATTTTTCAAATTAAAAAACTTTGTATTTTTATTAATAATTATTTTTTAATTGAAATCTACAAACTTTTCACCTAAAACCCAACTTAATATCATGTGCCCTTGTAGCTCAGCTGGTAGAGCAATTGATTTGTAATCAATAGGTCCGCGGTTCGAATCCGTGCGGGGGCACCATTAAGAGGTTTCCCTTCTTAATTGCTCTAATTTAATCTTCTTCTGAAGGCTCCGATTTTGATCATATAAAAGATTAAATTTTATTTTTTGACTAGTTTTTATAGAAATATTTTTCGCGTTTCTAACTTCAATATTATCAGCAACAGAACTAATTGGTCTTTTTTTTGAATTTAAATTTTTAATCACTATTTTTGCTTTATCACTAACAACTTTTCCTTTCCATCTTCTTGGTCTAAAAGGACTTATTGGTGAAATAGAGAGTTTTTTTGAATTTAAACTTAATATTGGTCCATGAACAGACAAATTATAAGCAGTACTTCCAGCTGGAGTTGATACTAAAACGCCGTCAGAAACTAATTCTTTAATAATTTGTTTTGAACCATGATTGATTGATAATGATGCTGCTTGTCTACTTTGTCTCAAAATTGATACTTCATTAATAGCTATATATTTCTTTTTGATATTCTTATTATTTTTAACAGTCATTTCTAAAGGTGAAATAGAAACTGTTTTTGATTTGGTAAAGTTGTTTATAAAATTTTTTGAAGAAAATTTATTCATTAAAAAACCATAATTACCTGAATTGACGCCATAAAATAACTTTTTTGATCTTTTATTTTTTTTTAAAGTTTGTAGCATAAATCCATCTCCGCCAATAACGATTATAACGTTTGTTTTTTTTGGTTTAGACTTTTTAATTATATTAAGTAAAGACTTCTTAATTTTTAATGATCTTAAGTTTTTATCAGAAATAATTTGTATTTTATTCATTTAATGGTGCCCTCGGCCAGACTCGAACTGGCACTCCGCAAGCGGCAAGGATTTTAAGTCCTTTGTGTCTACCAATTTCACCACGAGGGCATGAGTTATTTTCATGAGTGTTTATGCTAATATTTATAATTGAACAAGATGAATAAGTAAATTTTTTTTATTTTATCTCTTTATGCTCTGGTCTTGCTCTGGTTATCCTATAAAATCCTACAAAAAATTTATTAATTATATATTTGTCTTTTTTTTTTTCTTTTTCTTGTAGCTCTTTTTAGTGAATCTGGACCAAATCTATTTTTACCTTTTGTACCCTCTGGTATTAAAAAGAATAAAAGAACTAATCCACCAATGAATGGAATAAAGCTTATTAATAAAAAAAACCCCGATCTATTTGTGTCATGCAATCTTCTTACACCAACAGAAATTGCAGGAATTAATGTAAATAAAGTTATTCCAAGAAAAAAATAACCAATTTCATTTTCTATAATTGTAGAAATAAAATATGAGGGTGAAACGATTAATTGAAACCACCAATATTCTGATCTACTAGCTCTACCTTGAAAGACAAAATACTTTTTTAAACATGTAGATACAGACTCACTAAAAGTCATCTTTTACCTTACCATTGCCCAACTCAAAGCGTCAATTGTATTTTCAGGTACATTGCTAACACTTATAATAATTATAATTAAAACAAACATTAAATAAGAAAAAATCCCATATCTTTTACTATATTCATCAATTTTTGAATTTAAGAGTCTTTGTTTGGAATTTAATCCTAGCTGATAACTAATTATAGCTAAAATATTTGGAGCAGCTGCATATAAATAGGATAATAAAATAATCCAATCCATTATAGTTAGATAGTTTAGTTTTGGTATTTCATTATCAATAACAAAATTATATGCTATTAAAGATAATAGACACACAATCGTAATAGTCAATTTTGACTCAACTTCCTTTCTATTTAGCCAAACAGATGACCAACAAATAAATAATATTAAGATTATTGGTAATATTATTTTGAAAATATAATAAAAATACTCTCTTTCAATATGAATCTCATACTCCAGCTTTGAAAATATAACATCCCTTAAAATTAAATTAGAATTGTTCAATTTTATATTTTTAAGATCCCATCCTGGAATAGAAATTTTATTTTTTGAATAATCAATCAATCTATATGCAGAGTCATTATAGTCTAAAATTGATTCTTCAATATCTTCACCAATAATTGAAATTTTAATTATCTGTTTATCAAATGGAAAAGATGACAAATTAAAATCATTTTTAATCTCCCAAGTGCCGACAGAATTTCCAGTAAATTTTATCAGTTTATCTTCACCATCTTTATGAGGGGAAATATCAACAAGCTCCTCAGTTAAATTTTTATTTTCCTCAATTAAATTTTCAAATCCTATAATTTCTATCGGATTTGGAATTCTATTTTCTTTTGAATAATCATAGTTTAAACCTATACATGGTGTCCCCGCGTATGTGCCATCATCTTGAAGTGGCATTATCGTTTTTTTTGCTAAATCTATGATTTGTGGATAGGTAGACTCATAATAGGATAGATCACTACCTATATATGCAGAAAAAGTTACAGAGGAATTGATTACATCAATTTCTTTAATACTCTCTAATGAGAAATCTACTCCATACCACGCTATTTCATATTTTTGAGGTTTAATTTTAAATTTAATTTCTTTATTGTCACGTAACAAAATAATCTGACTTTCTTTATTAATATCTGGAAAATAAACAATATCAAAAATTTCTTTATCACTCATTTTACTCAGATCGACATCATCTACTGAAATCAAAATATCACCCTTTCTAAACAAATCGTAAGATTTATATGTCCATACATTTGCAATAACTGGATAATTATTACTTCTTCGAATTTTTGATGTTAAATCTTCTGAATATAAGCTTATATCCTTATCTGGAGGGTCCATATTAAATGAAAAGCCGAAATCCTTAAAGATATCAAGAGGTGTTTGCACACTAAGCTTATCAAATTTCAAATTTTTATATTGATCTACAAAATCATAGCATTGAAAAGGTATAGAAGCATTAATTCTAACAATTGATAATAAAATAAGGATAACACAATAAATAAAAAAATTTATGATTTTCATATCTTTTTAATTTCATTTTCTTTTTTTTTTAATTTTTGTTTCTTCTTAAGCTCGCTATGTAAGTAAAAAGAAACAATAACTAAAATTCCAATAATTATCATTGGATTTGGCCATACTAAGAAATTATAAAAACCATGAAATAAGTATGGTAAGGCTAGTGATAATATTAAAAATTTTTTATTGCCTGTAAAAGCATACATCCCAAAATAATAACCCATAACCGCACCATTTAGGCCGTGCATAGGTATAGCTGAATAAGATCTTCCCAATGCTATTAAATATGACAACTCAGCATAATCAACATTCTCTTCTTTTGCTATTACTTCTGCCCATTCATATACATAAGTATAATTTTCATATGTCGCAAAACCTAATGAAACAACAACTCCATAAACTAAGCCGTCCATAGGTTCGTTAAATTCATTTCTTTTCAAAACTATTAAATACAGAATTGAAAATTTTAATAATTCTTCTGCCCATGCAGGACCTAAAAAACTACTAGTAAGATTTTCTGAATATTTTGATCCGTCATAAAAAAAATCATGACTTAAACCATTTAAAATTCCCGCGGGTAAACATATTAAAAACCCAAGAAAAAAAATTAATACTATTGTTCCTTTAGGTTCCTTAAACCTATCTGATAATGTAAAATATAGTAATAAAACTATTGGTGGAATAAAGGTTAATAAAATTGTCATTATAGCCTTGTAATAATACTATCTCTCCATGCTCTTGTCTTGCTCTTGTTTGAGCAAATTAATTGAGCTTTATTTTCTAATCGTAATTGAAAGCTAAATTAAAATTATATGATTTTATAGGATATTTAGACTACCTTGGACTAATATGAACTAACTCGTCTGTGAATCCCTCGTCTTTTAAGTCCTTTGTGTCTACCAATTTCACCACGAGGGCATAAATGAATTTCATGAGTATTTATTATAATATTTATAATTGAACAAGCTGAATAAGTAAATTTTTTTTATTCTTTAACACTACCTGCGGTTAAACCACTGACTAAGTATTTTTCAAAATATATGAAAATAAAAAGAACAGGTAAAGTAACTATCACAGAACCTGCCATTAAATATTGGCGAGGTGTTTCTGCATCTCCACTTAAATATTGGATAGCTCTAGATAAAGTAAATGATTTAGGACTGTCTAAAAACATCAATGAAAAAAGGAATTCATTCCAAGCTATCATAAAAACATAAAGTGCAACGGATGCGATAGCTGGTAAACTTAAAGGAATAATAATCTTTAAAATTATACCAAACCAATTCTGACCATCCATAATACCTGCATCTTCAATTTCTTTTGGAATGCTTTTGAAATATCCTTGCAACATATAAATAGCAACTGGCAAGGTTGTAGCTGTGTAAACAATCAATAGACCAAAGATTGAATTTCTTAAGCCAAGCTGACTAAACACAGTATATAAAGGGATCACTAAAACTATAGCTGGAAACATATAGATAATTAAAATTGATGTTGATAAAAAGTTTTTGCCAAAGAAATTTAATCTTGCAACAGCGTAAGCTGCAGGGATTGCAAATAATAATGTGACAATAACAGTTCCAATTGAAACAGCTGAGCTTATTAAGATGTATCTGCCAAAATTATAAGTTTCAAAGATTACAAAATAAGATTTAAACAACTCAGCTAAGCTTTTTGTAATATCTAAACTAAAATCTAAAGGATTTACCAATAAAGCGATCTGTGTTTTAAAACTAGTAACCAGCATAATGTAAAATGGAAATAAAATTACAAATGCAAAGAAAACAATGCCAAAAAAGGTGATAAAATCAAAAATAACTTTTTCAGAAATGAAATCTTCCTTTAAAGATTGCATACTATATTTTTTGAGTTTGTTCGTAAAAAGTAAAGAGATTAAGAAAACTCCAAATATATACCAGTATGGAGAGGCCTCATTAGAGTAAAAATATAAAATCGAAAATATAAAAGATAATAAAAAAATCTTAATTAAGTGATTAATTTTATTACCAATCAAGACAAATGCTAAAGATAACAAGATACCAATTAAGAAAATAGTTGTGATGTTTAAATTATTAAAACTTAAACCTTGTAGTGTAGCCATGATCTTCCAAATTGACAAAATACATGTCAGAAAAAAAGACGATATGATTAAAAATATTGCAAGAGATTTAAACTTCATTAGCTCTCTTTCCAATTAATCTAAAATAAATAACCATAAAACTAAGAAGTAACATGACAATGACTATTGAAACTGCAGAGCCCATCCCAATATCTGATACAGCAAACCCTTGCTGATAAACATTAATGGGTAAAGTTCTTGTACCTGATGCCCCACCTGTTAATAAAAAGATATCTTCAAATTTATTAAAGTTCCAAATAAACCTAATCATAAATAAAATCGAAATGATGGCTGTAATTTGTGGCAATGTAATATGGATAAATTTTTGGATTGGACTTGCTCCATCAACCTCCGCAGCTTCATACAAACTCTGTGGTATCGCTTGTAATCTTGCTAAAACAAAAAGGAAAACGAGTGGAAAATAGCGCCAAATTTCAAAAAATATAACCGTTGTTAAAGCCAACCTTAACTTAAATTCAAATCCTAAAATACTTATAGTTATATATTTTTGGCCTAATAAATTTATTGGTTGTTCTATGATATTAAAATTAACTAATAATGCATTTAAAGTTCCACTATTAGGATCTAACAATAAAGTCCAAGTATATGCTAAAGCAACCACAGGACCCACATACGGAAAGAGTAAAATACCACGCATATATATTCGACCTTGCATATTTTGATTGACTAATTGTGCTGCTAAAATTCCGAAAATGATTGCACCTACTGTTCCAAAAAAAGTGAAGTAAAATGTCGTTAAAAGTAATTCAACAAAATTATTTTCATAAAATACTTTTTTAAAATTTTCTAAAGTGAAATTAGTAGTCAATAATGGATTATCTGCTTTCCCACTTAAAATTGGTTTTTGGGATTTGATTATTTTTTTGTCAATTATTTCACCATTGTTATTCTGTATAGTTATCTCAAAATTTTCTCTAAATTTTGCCTGCCAATTTCCAAAATTGCAAACAACTTTTTTAGATTGAAAATTGCATCTTGGGTCTAAATTGATCGGTGAAACATTTGTTGGAAATTTATCTTGAAATTGAACATTTCTTATTTCTTGAATTAAAGAACTATTTCGTAATTTATAAATAATTTTTAATTCTGATTGATTTTCTGAAATTGATTTAACAATTTTCTTTGCCCTTGGTTCAGGAATTCTAATATCTTTTAATTCAATGTCCTTAAAACTGATCCAAACATTTGCAAATATAGGAAATAATACGATGGCAAAAACTAATAGAACTGCAGGTAAAACTAAAGTGTAAGCAGTTCTTTTTTCTAATTTTGATAATGAATCACTCATAAATAAAAAGCGGATAATAAAATATTATCCGCTCTTTATAAATTTATTATTTAAAACTTAGCCAATTCAGCGTTAATCTTAGCTACCGCTTCATCAACTGAGATTTGATCATCAATATATTCTCTAGTGATTCTGTTTAAGAATTGAGAATTAATAATTTTTGATGCTCGAGATAGTTCACCCTCTTTAACACCCCATCTGTTTGCAGTATCTAAACCTGCAACGATGTTATCAATAACATCCGCAGAATAAAGATCTGTTAAAGGAGCTTTTCTGTCAACACCTACTGGTAATTTACTCCACGCTTTAGTATAAGCACTAGGATCACTCTTATTTCCTCTTCTTACTGGAAATTTTCCTTCTGGAGCAATTCCTAATGTAGCTGTATACCCTTCACTCATAGAGTACTCTATGAATTTTTTAGCTTCATCAGTATCTGCATCCGCAGTAATACCAAAATATCTTACATCAGCCCAAGCAGCGCCTTTTCTATTGTTCGGTCCACTAAAATTTGTAATGAAACCAGTTTTAGAGGCTAATTCTGGAGATGTTGGATCGCTATTTATTGTTGGCGGAGCAGAGTCTCTTAAGCCTGCTAACTCGTCCATAATAAATGGTGACCAAATTATCATTGGCGTTTTTCCAGCAAAATACAAAGCTCTAGATTGTTTCCAGAATAATTCTCCTGGAGGACTTGCTTTAGCAATTACTTTATAAAATTCTAAAGAATTCTTTAAAGCTTTACCTTGCTTTTTAGTTCCACCCTTTTTTACAAAATTCACTCCATTAGCTAAAAGTACATGTTCAAGTACTTGACTCATAAAGTTTTCATCTGTTTTAGTGGCGGCAACAAAACCAAACATATCATTGCTTGATAATGCATTCACTGCTTTAACTATGTTTGCATATGAAGTTGGTGGCTCTAAACCAGCTGCAGCAAACAAGTCTTTTCTATAAACAACCATTTGCGTCCAACCATCAACTGGAACAGCTGCAATTTTTCCACCCTTCTTAGCCATATTTAATGCGCCTGGTGCAAATGTTTTCTTACCTAACGACTTAACCACAGCATTATTTGCATCAACATCTAATATGCCTGCTTCGGCCCATGGTAAAACATATTGCAAGGTATGATAAATCACATCTGGAAGATCTCCTGCTGCTGCTGCTGCAGTAGCTCTTGTTCCAAGATCTTTTTCTTCAATTGGTATAACTTCAACTTTAATACCTGTTTTAGCTTCAAAAGCTTTAGCCATCTCCTCTTGCTTTGCCATTCTTGCAGGCTGGACCTCTGTAGTCCAAAATTTAATATCTGCAAAACTAGTATTTGAAATTAAAAAAACTAGAACAGATATTTTTATTATCATTTTTTTAAACATATTCCCCTCTTTCTTTTCTATAACTCAAAATATCCCTCTATATCTCAGTTTATTATTGCTATAAATTTAGCAGTGTAATAAATTTTTCTCAACAATTAATGAGTAGTTAAAATCCTCTAAAATTGCAAATGTCGAAAATTGTTATTAAAAATCTGGAAAAATCTTTTGGTGATAATAAAGTTATTAACAAATTTAACATAAATATAAAGGATGGTGAATTTATAGTTTTGGTAGGCCCGTCAGGCTGTGGAAAATCAACTTTAATAAGAATGGTTTCAGGATTAGAAAGTATCGATCAAGGAGAAATATTTTTAGATACAAAATTAATTAATAATTTAATTCCTTCTAAGCGTGAAATTGCAATGGTCTTTCAATCTTATGCTTTATATCCGCATATGAATGTTTTTGAAAATATGTCATTTGGTTTAAAAATGGAGAAAATTCCAAAAAATGAAATTAAAGAAAAAGTTTATAATGCAGCTGCTATACTTCAAATTGAGGATTTACTAAATAGAAAACCTAAACAACTTTCAGGTGGACAAAGACAAAGAGTTGCAATTGGTAGGGCAATTACAAGAAATCCAAAAGTATTTTTGTTTGATGAACCATTATCTAATTTAGATGCAGCTTTAAGATCTGAAATGAGAGTTGAAATTTCAAAATTACACAGAAAATTAAAATCAAATATAATTTACGTAACACACGATCAAATAGAGGCGATGACACTAGCTGATAGGATTGTGGTTCTAAATAAAGGAATTATTGAACAGTTTGGAACACCGAATGAAATTTATAATGATCCCAATAACATTTTTGTTGCGGAATTTATTGGTTCCCCAAAAATGAATATTATTAAAATTAATAAAGAACAGATTATTAATTCAAATACAATAAATTTATTTAAAAATAAAATTACTTTTGAGAATTTTAATTTTAAAGATGAGATTTATCTTGGTATCAGGCCCGAAGATATAAGTATTAACAAAAATCATGAAGTCCAATTAGAGGTAAAAATAGAACATACAGAGAATTTAGGATTTGAAAAAATTATTCATACCAAACTATCTGACGCTAATATTATAATTAAATCTTCAGAAAATATGAAAAAAGGATCACTGAAGATTTCTTTTGCCAAAAATAAAGTGTTATTTTTTGACAAATCTAAAAATAGGATGAGATAGATCAATTGAAAAAAAAATTTACAGTTGTAATTTTTACTGATTTAGACGGATCTCTTTTGCATAGAGATACCTTTAAATTCGATACTATTAAAGATTATATAAAAAGTCTTGTAAGTAAGGGGGTAATCATTATTCCAAACTCTAGCAAAACAGAAAAAGAAATTGAAAAATTTAATGAGGAGCTTGGAGTAGATCTTCCTTTTATATCAGAAAATGGATCATCTATTCATGGATTAAATTTAATTACCTCTAATTTTCCGGATAAACTTGTTCTCAGTAGAGAAAAAGAAGAGCTAATTGAGATTTTTGAAAATAAAGTTCCTGAAAAGATAAAAGAAAAATGTTTTCAAATTTCAAAAATTAGTAAAAAAGAGCAAGAGAATATATTGGGTCAAAAGGATATAAAACTCAAAGATGCTTTAAATAGAAAGTATACTTTACCTTTTTTATTTAAAGGAAACAAAGGTGAGAAAAATAAATTATTAAAAGTTTTAAATTCCAATTCATTAACGCTTCAAGAAGGTGGCCGTGTTTTAAACCTTTGTGATAATATTAACAAAGTTAAATCAATGAATAGAGTTATAAAAATTTTAAAAAAAACTGAGGAAAAAATTAAGACAATTGCAGTTGGCGACAATTACAACGATCTAGATATGTTAAAAAATTGTGACATCCCTTGTTTAGTATTCAATGATCAATTTATTCAAGACCAAATAAACATTGATAATCTTATATTTTCAAACAAGCCATCACCTGAAGGCTGGGCTGATGTGATCAAAACGGCACTACTTAAATTGAACTATTAGGATAAAAACCCGCCATGGGTGACTTTTCACAAAATGGAATAATCTCAACTTTACATGACTTTGGAACTAAATCCACATCAGTCATAGAAAGTGAATTGTCAAAATTTTCCGAACAAAGAAAAATGGAATTGATTTTACCATGTCTTTATTCTGAATTGGAGGGAGAAGCTTTACCAAAAATTGTTGATGAAATAAGTAAAACCAAATATTTAGATCATATAATTATTGGTTTAGATAAAGCAAATGAAGTTCAAGCAAAAAAAGCTTGGAAATTTTTTAAAAAATTAAAAACCCCCTTTTCCATTCTTTGGAATGATGGTCCAGCTTTAAAAAAACTTGATCAAGAATTAAAAAAAAATAATCTTGCTCCTAGTGAACTAGGTAAAGGAAGAAATGTTTGGTATTGCATAGGCATGTGTATTGCAAGAGACAGTGCTCGTTCTGTTGCTTTGCATGACTGTGATATAAAGACTTATGATAGAAGAATGCTTGCAAAACTTTTTTATCCGGTTGTAAATCCTCTTTTCAACTTTGAGTTTTGTAAGGGGTACTATCCAAGGGTGGCCAATAACAAAATGAATGGTAGAGTTGCAAGATTACTTGTTTTTCCATTATTAACAGCTTTAGAGAAAACGATTGGTAAAAGTGATTACTTAAACTTTATGAAATCATTTAAATACCCTTTAGCTGGAGAGTTTTCATTTAGAAGAAATGTTTTACCAGAGTTAAGAATTTCATCTGATTGGGGAATTGAAGTAGGAATTTTATCTGAAATGCAAAGAAGTTTCTCGCCCCAAAATATTTGCCAGGTTGATTTAGCTGATACCTACGATCATAAACATCAAGTTTTATCTTTAGATGATGAAACTAAAGGACTATCCAGAATGTCTATAGATATAATTAAAACATTCATTAAGAAATTAGCTACTCAAGGTAATACCTTTAGTAGAGAAAAATTTAGATCATTGAAAGCGACATATTATAGATCTGCCTTAGATCTAATTGATATTTATAGAAGTGATGCAGCAATGAATGGTCTAGAATTGGACTCACACACGGAGGAAAAAGCTGTTGAATTATTTGCAATAAATATAATGAAAGCTGGAGAAGCATTTATCCAAAATCCAATGGATACACCTTTTATACCTACATGGAGCAGAGTGAAAAGTGCAATACCAGATTTTCTTGGAAGACTTGAAAAAGTAGTTAATGATGATAATAAAAAACATTCTTAATGCTATTTCAAAAAAACCAAAAAAAAATTAGTTCTATACTAAGGACTATTTACAAACCCTCTTTAAATGAAAGAGGTATTGATCATTTAAAAGATCAAATAATACAAATAATCAAAAAATTTAATCAAAATAATTCAAAAAAAAAACTTACTATCTCAGAAAAAACTTCATTAGTAATATGTTATGGCGATAACATAAATTCAAATCAAAAAAGTTCTATTCAAGTTTTTCAAAATTTTTTTAAAAAAAATTTAAATAAATACTTTAATGCTATTCATTTTTTACCTTTCTATCCTTCCAGTAGTGATAGTGGTTTTGCTGTAAAAGATCATTATAAGATTGAAAGAAGAATAGGTAGTTGGTCCGATATAAAAAAGATTTCAAAATCTAATCATGTGATGGCCGATATTGTAATTAATCACTCATCAGCTAGAGGTTTGTGGTTTAAAAATTTTCTTAAAAAAAAAAGACCTGGCAAAGATTATTTTTTAACTGTTAATTCTAAATTTAATACATCAAAAGTGGTAAGACCAAGAGATCATAAACTATTAAAAAAAATAGATATCTTTAGAAAATCCGATTATTTATGGCGAACTTTTAGTGCTGATCAAATAGACTTGGATTTTAAGAATCCATCAGTGCTTCTTAGATTTATTAAAATCATGGTTCACCTCGTTAGTAATGGTGTCACGATTTTTAGATTAGATGCAATTGCTTATCTTTGGAAAAAAAATGGTACCAACTGTATAAATTTAAAACAAACTCATGAAATAGTAAAACTACTTAGACTTATTAGTAATCTATTGAACGTTGAAACTATAATCATTACAGAAACAAATTTGCCAGAAAAAGAAAATTTAAGTTATTTTGGTAAAAACGATGAAGCTAACTGGATTTATAATTTTTCTCTTCCGCCCTTATTAATCCATGCTTTTTTATTTGAAAATAGTTCTTATCTCAAAAAATGGAGTAAAAAACTCCCCAATACTAAATTCCAGAATAGTTATTTAAATTTCATTGCATCACATGACGGTATTGGCATAAGGCCTACAGAAGGAATATTGAACGAAAAATCACTAAATAATTTTCTTAAAAGATTAAAAAAAAATGGATCAAAATTTTCGTATAGAAAAGTTCAAAATAAATCTAGAAAAGTTTATGAAGCTAACATCACTGTTTTTGATGCATTAAAAAAATCAGATACTGATCCTAATGGAAAATTTTTTTTAGAGCGATATATTGCAGCTCATGCAATAATGATTTCGTTTGAGGGTATTCCAGCTATTTATTTCAACTCTTTATTTGGCAAGTCTAATGATGAAGCTAAATATGTAATCACTGGAAATAATAGAGACATTAATAGATATAAATGGAGTTATGAAAATATTACAAAAAAATTAAAAGATAAAAACTCTAAACAAAGTATTTTTTATCAAAATCTTGGAAAATTATTAGAAACAAGGAGAAAACAAAAGGCGTTTCATCCTAATGCTAAAAGATTAAATATCAATCTAGGGTCTAAAATTTTTTGTTATGAAAGAATTAGTTTAGATAAAAAACAATCTATAATCTGTATCACAAATCTTTCTACTAAATTACAATATATTAAAATTAACAAAAATTTAAATAAATATAGAGATTTACTTGGTGGAAAAATTTTTTTTACACTTGATAAAAAAATTAAACTAGATCCTTGTCAAACAATCTGGTTATCTAATAGATAAATTATTTTTCCCAATCAAATCTTGGGAAAGAGTTAAAAATTTTAAAAATACTATCTGACCATTGATTGCATACTTTTGAATATTCATCATCGGTAATATTTAAGCATTTTTGGGAAAGAATTTTATATCCATTTTTTTTATAAACCACAAAATCAATTGGTGGCCCAACAGTCAAATCACTTTTTAAAGTTGAGTCAATTGAAATTAAGGCACATCTAGAAGCATCTCCAATTGAAACATCAGGTTTAATTACTCTATCTAAAATTGGCTTACCATATTTAACCTCGCCAATTACTAAATATGGTTTGCTGTCTGCTGGTTTGATATAATTACCCTGTGGATAAACTAAATAAAGTTCCATAGGTTGATCTTTAATTTGTCCACCGACTATAAAAGTTGATCCTAATAAAACTGTATCCGTATTAATTCCTTTTGGCATTGAATGTTCAACATTTAAGGATCCAACATAGGAAGCAATTTGATCAAAATCTTTACAAGTATTTAAATTTATTATTCCAGACGTATCTTTTAAATCTTTTTCAATAGACTTATATACTGCTTGTGAGGTACCTAAATTTCCTGAAGTAACAATAATTATTGTTCTATCACCAACATCATAAGTAAACATTTTAGAATAAATATTTACGTTATCTAAGCCAGCGTTCGTTCTTGAGTCTGAAGCAAAAACAAGGCCATCGTTTGCTTTTATACCGATACAATAAGTCATAATTTTTAAGCAATATTTATAAATTTGCTTAATGTATAATCTATTTCTTACATAACAGGTATAACAATTATACAATTGAATTAATTAATTTTAAATTTGAAAATACTGAATGACTTCTAAATTATGGAAAGATTATAACG
The DNA here is from genome assembly GCA_902582845.1 of uncultured Pelagibacteraceae bacterium. Classification (GTDB taxonomy): domain Bacteria; phylum Pseudomonadota; class Alphaproteobacteria; order Pelagibacterales; family Pelagibacteraceae; genus Pelagibacter. Next base: position 123,732 of record CACHTQ010000001.1, read on the forward strand.
CTAAAAATGCATATGATGGTTATTTTACTGCAGATAACAAACTTAGAAAACACGCAAAAATAATATCTGGAATTTTAGAAAAATACGGCAAAAAGAAATTACAAGAAATTGAAAAAAATTGTCAGAGTACGATTAGCGCAAGGGGAATAAATTTTAGAGTATATGCTGCCAATAATAGAGCTGAAGAAAAAAAATGGCCTTTAGATATTATTCCAAGAATAATACCTAAATCTGCTTGGAACAAAATTTCAAAAGGCTTAAAACAAAGAGCTAAAGCTTTAAATCTTTTTATTGATGACATCTACAATCAAAAAAAAATTTTTAAAGACAAAATAATCCCTGAAGATATCATTCTTAAATCACCATACTATATAAAACAGTGTGAAGGTTTTTCACCAAAATTTAAAGCTTGGTCAAATATATCTGGGATCGATTTGATTAGAAACAAAAATGGAGAATACCTAGTTCTTGAAGACAATTTAAGAGTACCATCAGGTGTTTCATATATGCTGGAGAACAGAATGGTTATGAGAGATGTTTTCCCAGAGTTATTTACTAGATACAAAGTTTCATCAATCCACCAATACACTAATAAATTATATAATTGTATGGTTGAATGTATTCCAAAAAAGACTGCTAATCCCCATATGGTTGTTTTAACTCCAGGAATTTATAACTCTGCTTACTTTGAACACTCATTTTTAGCAGAGCAAATGGGAATAGCTTTAGTTGAAGGTAAAGATCTTTTTGTTGAAGATGATAATGTTTATATGAAAACTGTTAAAGGGCCTCTTAAAGTTGACTGTATATACAGAAGACTTGATGACAGTTTTCTAGATCCCAAAGTATTTAATAAAGAGTCTTTAATTGGAGTACCAGGTTTATTTAAGTGCTGGTTAAAAAAAAATGTTGGTATCTTAAATGCAATAGGAACAGGTGTTGCAGATGATAAAGTTGTCTATTCATATGTTAATAAAATGATAACTTATTATCTGGGTGAACAACCTCTATTAAATCAAGTAGAAACATATTTATGTCATGAAGAACAACAAAAAAAATATGTTTTAGAAAATCTATCCAAGTTAGTTGTAAAACCGGCAAATGCCTCAGGTGGTTATGGATTAATGATAGGACCCAAGGCGCCTAAAAAAGAAATTGAAGAGGTAAAACAAAAAATTTTAAAAAATCCAAGAGAATTTATTGCTCAACCATTAGAAGTACTGTCAACAGGACCAACCATTACCGATAATAATATCGAACCAAGGCATGTTGATTTAAGACCATTCGTTTTAACAGGAAAATCAAATTATGTAACTTCAGGTGGACTAACAAGAGTAGCTTTGAGAAAGGGTAGTACTATTGTAAATAGTTCACAGGGTGGTGGATCCAAGGACACTTTAATTGTTGGTTAAAATATTTATTCAACAAGAGCTTTTTCTAAATATTTTATATTCAGTTTACAATCTTTGTACCCATGCTTGATTACATTTAGATATCTTTCTGTAGGAAACCTAAATGGCGTTTTTTTTGTCATGGTATAAGTCATTACTTTTTTACCCTCATACGAAAAATAATATTTTTTATATAAAATTGGATAATCCTCGTAGACATCGAGTTTTTTTTCATCACTCTTGGAAATTTCAAATAAGCCACCCGGTACTATGGAATTTTTTTTTGGTTCAATATCAGCAGCTCTATACTTGCTTCTAAAAGTTAATCTAAAATCCTTAAGATTAATCTTTTTAATAAAAGTACTATCTTTACATCTTCTCTTCATTTGAAAATGATGAAGATTACTTCCGTAAGCAAAATAAAGCATTTATCTATCGACAACTTCTATTTTTTTATCATTAACAAATTTTAATATTTGAGAATTACATTGATCGATTTTAGATTGATTCTCTGAACGAAGCACTATTGAAACTCCAAGTTTGCCAGCATGGAAAAATGGATAGCTTCCTATCTCAACATCTTGATTTTCCTCTTGTACTTTTGTTAAAGAGTTTGCGATTTCACTTTCTACTGTTTTTAAACTTATAGTATAACTTAAAATAGGGTCACCCCCCACAATCTTGTTTTTTAATCCACCCAACATTGATTTCATAATTGATGGCACCCCCGGTAAACAAAAAACATTTTCTACACTAAAACCAGGAGCTCCACTTGTTGGATTAAGAATTAAATCTGCATTTGCTGGCATCCAAATCATTTTTTGTCTTCCCTCATTAAACTCACCTGGCTGGTAATAAGCTTCTAATATTTTATATCCTTCTTTATGGAGCTCGTATTTAAGACCAAAAGCTTTTGCTACTGATTGAGCGGTTATGTCATCATGTGTTGGGCCGATACCACCAGTTGTGAAAACATAATTATTAGATTTCCTCATAAGGTTTAGTGTCTCTACAATTATATCTTCCTGATCAGGAATTATTCTTACCTCATTTACTTTTACACCAATAGAATTTAACCATGTTGCTAAAGTGCTCGTGTTAGTGTCTTGAGTTCGACCAGAAAGTATTTCGTTACCGATGATTAATATCGCAGCATTTACTTTTGTGTTTTTGTTCATTTTATATGTATAATTCGAATATGGAATTTACCAAGTCTTTATTAAAAGGCAAATTAATCAAAAGATATAAGCGTTTTTTTGTTGATGTAAATCTAAATAAAGAAATTGTCACTGCGCATTGTCCAAATACTGGATCTATGAAAGGTTTGCTAGATGAAGGTAATGAAGTGCATTTATTCAAGCATGATGATCCAAAAAGAAAATTAAAATATGGTCTAGAAATAATTAAGGCCAAAAAAAACTTTGTCGGGATAAATACTCATAGAGCAAATAAAATTGTACACCACGGATTAAATAATAACCTCATCAAGGAATTCAAAAATAGTGATAAGATTAATTCAGAAGTTTTTTTTAATAAAGAGACTAGATTTGATTTTTTAATTGAAAAAAAAGGTCAAAAAAGTTTTCTAGAAGTGAAGAATGTTACTCTTTTTAGAGATGAAAAAACAGCTGAGTTTCCTGATGCTATTACTTCTAGGGGATCAAAACATTTACTTACTCTTATTGATGCCATAAAGAAAGGCTATAAATCTTATTTAATATTTTTAGTACAAATACAAAATATGGAGTATTTTAAAATAGCAAAGGATATTGACAGTAAGTACTATGAAAATTATTTAATAGCTAAAAAAGTAGGGGTAAATTTTTTGGCTTATAGATGTAACATTAGTTCTAAAAAAATTTATATAGATAAAAAAATAAAAATTATTGATGAGTGATTACACTGAAAAATTTGAAAAAATGAGAATAGCTGGAAAACTAGCTGCACAAACTTTAGACATGTTAACAGAAAATATTAAAGAAGGTGTTTCGACAGCTTACATAGATAAGCTTGGCTATGAATTTATAAGGGATAATGGTGGCCACTCTGCCCCACTTTACTATCGTGGTTTTACTAAATCTTTATGTACATCTCTAAATCATGTTGTATGTCATGGTGTACCCTCAGAGGATAGAGTTTTAGTTGAAGGAGACGCCCTTAATGTAGATGTAACTGCTATCATTAATGAACATTATGGAGATACAAGTAGAATGTTTTGTATTGGAAAAACCTCGGTAAAATTAAATAATCTAATTGATGCAACTTATCAGTCTATGATGAAAGCAATCAGAATCTTAAAACCTGGCATTAAACTTGGAGATATAGGACATGAAATACAATCTTATATTGAAGAGAAAGGATTTTCTGTAGTTAAGGATTTTTGTGGTCATGGGATAGGTACATCATTTCATGAACCACCAAACATTTTACATTATGGAACAAAGAATACAGGTATGGAATTAAAACCTGGGATGACATTTACAATAGAACCAATGATTAATGCTGGTAAATTTAATGTAAAAATGCTTAATGATGGGTGGACTGCAGTTACAAAAGACAAATCTTTATCTGCACAATTTGAGCATACTGTTGGAATTACTGAAAATGGTTATGAAATATTTACAGAATCTGCTAAAGGTTATTCAAAGCCCCCGTACTTATAATTAATGATTAAAAGATACTCTCGAAAAGAATTAACAGATATTTGGTCTGAGGAAAATAAATACAAAATTTGGCTAGATGTTGAAATTGCTGCAGCTCAAGCAATGGAAAAATTTGGTCAAATTCCAAAAGGCGTTTCATCGATAGTTAAGAAAAAAGCTAAAATAAATGTAAAAAGAATTCATCAAATTGAAAGTAAAGTCAAACACGATGTAATTGCTTTTTTAACTTCCATCACAGAAAAAGCAGGAATTAAAGCCAGATACCTTCATCTCGGCATGACTTCATCTGATGTAGTAGATACAAGTTTTAATATTCAATTAGTTCAATCAGGAAAAATTATCTTAAAAGACATAGATCAAATTTTAAAAGTATTAAAAAAACAAGCTAGAAAATATAAATTTACTCCTTGTATAGGTCGTAGTCATGGAATTCATGCTGAGCCAATAACATTTGGATTAAAATTAGCTTCCTTTTATGAAGAGTTTAAAAGAAATAGAGAAAGATTAGTTTATGCTATAGATCAAATATCAACTTGTGCAATTTCTGGAGCTGTTGGAACATTTGCAAATGTAAACCCTAATGTTGAAAAACATGTTGCAAAAAAACTTGGACTAAAAGTTGAACCAATCTCTACTCAAATAATCCCAAGAGATCGTCATGCATTTTACTTTTCAGTATTAGGAATTATTGCAGGAAGTATAGAGAGGGTTGCTATAGAAATTAGACATTTACAAAGATCAGAAGTTTATGAACTGCAAGAATATTTTTCTAAAAGCCAAAAGGGTTCATCTGCCATGCCCCATAAAAAAAATCCAATTTTAAGTGAAAATTTAACCGGACTTGCAAGAATGGTAAGAAGTTCTGTTGTTCCAGCGCTTGAAAATATTGCACTTTGGCATGAAAGAGATATTTCACATTCAAGTGTAGAGAGAAATATTGGTCCTGATGCAAATATTACTCTAGACTTTGCACTGGTAAGATTAGCAAGTGTTTTAGATAATATGATTGTTTATCCAAAAAAAATGCTAGAAAATCTTAATCTTACTAAAGGGCTAATTTTTTCACAAGAAGTGATGCTAGAACTGACAAAAACTGGTATCACAAGAGAAAAATCTTATAAGTTAGTACAAGGATATGCAAAAAAATGTTTTGCTGAAAATTTAGATTTGTTTAATGTTATTCAGTCTGACAAGTTAATAATGAGTAAAATTTCAATCAAAAAATTAAAGTCTATCTTTAGTTATTCTAAACACTTTAAAAATGTAAATCTAATTTTCAGGCGGGTTTTCAAATAATGAAAAAAGGTAAAAAACTTTACGAGGGAAAAGCCAAGATAATTTATTCAACCTCAGATAAAAATTTAGTAATCCAATATTTTAAAGATGATGCAACAGCATTTAATAATGAAAAAAGAACTACTATTGAGGGTAAAGGGGTTTTAAATAATAGAATTTCTGAACATATTCTTACAAATTTATCTCAAATTGGTATTGAAAATCATTTAGTCAAACGACTAAACATGAGAGAACAACTAATTAAATTTGTAGAAATAATTCCTATTGAATTCATTATTCGGAATGTGGCGACAGGATCTTTAACTAAAAGACTCGGAATAGAAGATGGAACTGTATTAAAAGAACCTTTAATTGAGTACTGTTTAAAAGATGACAAACTTGGTGATCCTTTAATTTCGGAAGATCATATTTATGCATTTGATTGGGCAAGTAAAAAAGAAATTGAAAGGGTTAAAAAAACTATTTTTAGAATTAATGATTTTATGATTGGAATGTTTAGAGGAGTGGGAATAAAATTAATTGATTTTAAACTAGAGTTTGGAAGAACTAAAATTGATGGAAGAAAAGAAATAATTTTGGCTGATGAAATAAGCCCCGATACTTGTAGATTGTGGGATTCCGCAACTGACAAAAAACTTGATAAAGATAGATTTAGAAAAGATTTAGGAGATTTATTGCCTGCCTATACAGAAGTTGCAAAAAGACTTGGAATTCTTCATGAGCAATCAAATGTTTCTGCAGTAAATGTAACTAAACTATCTTCAATTAAAAAGAAGCGAAAATGAAAGTTTCTGCAGTAATAACTTTAAAAAAAGATGTTTTAGATCCACAGGGCAAAGTAATTCATGAAACATTAGATGGTATGGGTTTTAATTCTGTGAATGAAGTTAGACAAGGAAAATATTTTGAAATTGATGTTAAAGAAAATGATCCAAAAAAAGCTAAAGATCTTGTGGAAAATATGTGTAAAAAACTTTTAGCTAATCTTGTTATTGAAAACTACAAAATTATTGAGACACAATAATTAATGAAATCATCGGTTATAACCTTTCCTGGTTCAAATTGTGATCGAGACATGGACGTGGCTCTTTCAAAATTTGGATTTAAAAACAAAATGGTTTGGCATAATGATCAAGAATTGCCCAAAAGTGATTTAATTGTTTTGCCTGGTGGTTTTTCTTACGGGGATTATTTACGTTGTGGCAGCATGGCCTCAAAGTCAAAAATAATGAATTCAGTAATTAATTTTGCAAAATCTGGTGGATTGGTAATGGGAATTTGTAATGGTTTTCAAATTTTGGTTGAGGCAGGATTAGTTCCAGGAGTATTATTAAGAAACAAATATCTTCAATTTATTTGTAAAAATGTCCATGTAAAAGTTGACAACAAAGAAAACACTTTTTTTAAAAATCTAGATAAAAAAGTTTTGGAATTACATATAGCTCATAATGAAGGTAATTATTTTTGTACCAAAGATCAACTCAAAGAAATTGAAGATAATAATCAGATAGCCATTTATTATTGTGATCAAAATGGCAATACAAATAATCAAATAAATCCTAATGGCTCAATTAAAAATATTGCAGGTATTTTAAATAAAGAAAAAAACGTTTTGGGTATGATGCCTCATCCTGAAAGAATGATAGATGAAAATTTGTCAGGAGAAGATGGATCAATCTTTTTTAAAAATCTTTTAAATAATATTAAATAATGCTTGTTAACGAAAAAATTGCAATTCAACATGGTTTAAAATCAGATGAGTATAAAAAGATTTGCAAATTATTAAAAAGAACACCTAATATTACTGAGTTAGGTATATTTTCTGCAATGTGGAATGAGCATTGCTCCTATAAATCTTCCCGAATTCATTTAAAAAAATTATACACTAAAGGAAAAAAAGTGATTCAAGGACCTGGAGAAAATGCTGGAGTTGTTGATATTGAAGACGGAGATGCAATCGTGTTTAAAATTGAAAGTCATAATCACCCATCATTTATTGAGCCTTATCAAGGAGCCGCTACTGGAGTTGGCGGAATTATGCGAGATGTTTTTACTATGGGTGCAAGACCAATTGCTAACTTAAATTCAATTCATTTTGGCTCACCTCAACACAAAAAAACTAAAAATCTATTAAGAGGTGTCGTTCATGGAATTGGTGGTTATGGTAACTGTATGGGTGTTCCAACAATTGCTGGACAAACATCATTTGATAGTTCTTATAATGGTAACATCTTAGTAAACGCAATGACTTTAGGATTAGTTCAAAAAAATAAAATATTTTATTCAAAAGCAGCAGGAATAAATAAACCTGTTATTTACGTTGGGTCAAAAACTGGTCGTGATGGGATACATGGTGCTAGTATGGCATCTGCAAGTTTTGATGATAAAATTGAGGAAAAAAAACCAACAGTTCAGGTTGGAGATCCTTTTACAGAAAAGCTGCTTTTAGAAGCATGTTTAGAATTAATGGCTGGAGATTCTATAATCGCAATTCAAGATATGGGAGCTGCAGGCCTTACATCGTCTAGTATAGAAATGGCCTCAAAAGGAAATTTAGGTATAGAAATTGATTTAAATAAAGTTCCTTGCAGAGAAACAAAAATGACACCCTACGAAATAATGCTCTCTGAAAGTCAAGAAAGAATGTTAATTATACTTGAGAATGGTAAGGAAAATTTAGCAAAAAAAATTTTTGATAAATGGAATTTAGATTTTGCTGTAATTGGAAAGACAACAAACACAAAAAATATTGAATTATTTTTTGATCAAAAACAAGTAGTAAAAATTCCTGTTAATACCCTAGTCGAAAACTCTCCAATGTATGATCGAAAATGGAAAAAATCAAAACTTCCAAAAAAGATAAAGCATGACCGATCAAAATTAAAAAATCTTAAGATTAAAGAAACACTGAAAAAAGTTTTATCTAGCCCGAATATTTGTAGCAAAGAGTGGATTTGGCAACAGTATGATCATACTGTAATGGGAGATACAATACAAAAACCTGGGGGCGACTCAGGTGTTGTTAGAGTCCATGGAACTGATAAAGCTGTAGCAGCAACAGTAGACTCATCGGCAACTTATTGTTGGGCACATCCTCTTACAGGTGGAAAACAAGTTGTATGTGAAACTTGGAGAAACTTAATTTCTGTTGGCGCAAAACCAATTGCAATTACAAATTGCTTGAATTTTGGAAGTCCAGAAAAAGAGGAAAATATGGGTGAGTTCGTAGAATGTGTTCAGGGTATTGGTGAAGCATGTAAGTATTTAGAGTATCCAGTCGTTTCTGGAAATGTATCTTTTTATAATCAAACAAAAGAAATTGGAATAAAACCAACTCCAGCTATAGGTGGTATTGGTTTAATAAAAGATTATAAAAAGATGATAACAATGAATTTTAAGGAAACTGGTAATCAAGTTTTAGTAATAGGTAAAACTGAAGGCCACATTGATCAAAGTTTATTTGCAAGGACGATATTGGATGAAAAAAACGGACCCCCACCAGAAGTAAATTTATTCAATGAAAAAAATAATGGTGAAACATTATTAAGTCTCATAGAAAAAAATTATATTAAAAGCGCTCATGATGTTTCGTTAGGTGGTATTATCACCGCAGTAAGTAAAATGTGCATTAAAGGAAATAAAGGTCTTCAACTAAAAATCCCTAAATTTTTAATTAATGAAATAGAGTATTTTTTTGCAGAAGACCAAGGAAGATACATAATTGAAGTAAGTTTAGAGGATATAAAAGACGTTATTAAAATTCTTGATAAAAACTCAGTCCATTATGATCAAATTGGTAAAATCATTGATAAAGAACTAATTATTAATCAAAAGACGAAAGTAACAATTGACGAATTGAAATCTTATAATACTAATTGGCTTAAGGAGTACATGAATTGATTTTATGGCAATGAATTTAAAAGAGATTGAGCAACATATAAAGGAGGCATTACCTGATGCTAAAATTGATATACAAGATCTAGCTGGTGATGGTAATCATTACTCTGCAACTATAATGTCTTCTCAATTTGCGGGCAAAAGTAAAATAGAACAACATAAGATGGTATATAATTCATTAAAAGGAAAAATGGGAAATGAACTTCATGCTCTAGCTATTAAAACAAAGGAACAATAATGGATGATCAAACAAAGAATATAATTAAAAATCATATTGATAACAATGATGTTTGTTTATTTATGAAAGGTACACCTGAAGAACCACAATGTGGATTTTCAATGGCAGTTTCAAATATGCTTAAAATTATGGAAGTAAAATTTAATGGTGTAAACGTTTTAGCAGATCAATCAATTCGTGAGGGAATTAAAGTTTATAGTGATTGGCCTACTATTCCTCAGCTTTATATCAAAAAAGAATTTGTTGGTGGATGCGATATAGTTAAAGAAATGTATGAAAATGGTGAGTTAAAAAAAATATTAGATGACAAGGGAATTAGTTATAAAAAAGATTAACTAAAAATAGACCTTATTTTTTTTGAAAAAAATTTTCTAAACAACCGAATTAGGCTTAATTTTTGAAACTTAGGATCAGTTTCAACAAAGTCATAATCAATTTTATTTTCCCAATAAAGTTCTAAGATTAAGCTACTTTTAAAATTTATTCTAAATTGCTGTAACATTGATACAGTTAAAATTGGCTCCATAAATTGAAATTTTTTTGAAATTAATAGTCTTGATTTATCATCATCAAAATCCATTTGCCAAAGATGATCTCTCTTATTTTCAAAAACTAGATTATCTTCTAACTTGGTTGGTAACTCTATATACCCTTTACTTGAGACTCTTTCTAACTCGTTTATAAAAAATTTGTAATCTTCAACATGTTCTAAAACATGACTTGCAATTACAAAATCGAAATGATTGTCTTCAAAAGGTAATTTCTTACCATCCAATTTGACAAAGTTTTTATCTTTATAAAAATGCGATAAATCTTGAACATCACAAATTGTTGTTGCAAATTTATTTGCTGTGTAACCACAACCAATATCTAAAATTTTCCAATCAGTATTTTCTGAAAGAATTGATTGTATGTAATGTTTAGAGGATCTTTTAATCAATTTATCTTGAGTAATATTCAATTACCAAATTAGGTTCCATTACAATTGGATAAGGCACTTCCTCAAATTTTGGAACTCTAACGAATTTAAATTTTTTATTTTTTTGATCTAATTGAATATATTCTGGTGTATCTCTCTCTTTACTCGCTAAAGCAATATCAATTATGGCTAACTGTTTAGATTTATCTCTTATTTCTATTGAGTCTTCCTCTTTTACTAAATAGCTAGAAATATTCACTTTCTTGCCATTTACTTTTACATGACCATGATTAATTAACTGTCTTGCTGAAAATATTGTGGTTGCAAATTTTGCTCTGTAAATAACAGCATCTAATCTTCTCTCTAACAATCCAATTAGATTTTCACTTGTATCACCTTTGAGCATTGATGCCTTTTTGTAAATGTTTCTAAATTGTCTCTCATTAATATTTCCATAGTATGCTTTAAGTTTTTGTTTAGCTTGTAACTGAATTCCATAATCAGAAGGTTTTGATGGTTTTGTTTGACCATGCTGTCCTGGGCCGTAAGCTCTTTTATTAAAAGGGCTTTTGGGTCTACCCCATAGGTTAACTTTTAATCTTCTATCAACTTTATGTTTAGAGTTTAATCTTTTTGTCATTTAGTAATGGGGTTTATAAACTTACTCGTAATTTTGTCAATCAACGTTTTTTTCCTAAACTAGCAAATACACTCGATAATATACGTGTTTCTTTATCAGATAAGTCCATTTTGTAAAAAATGTTTCTAAGGTTCTCAAGCATTTTTGGCTTCTTTTCCTTTGGTCTAAAAAAATTAATATCCTCTAAATTTTTAATACAAAGACTTAACATTGATTGAATTTCTTTTTTACTAGCAGATTTAATTTTTTCAGATTTTTTAAATGGTGCATTTTTAAGTTTAATTAGACTAGACACGTATTGTGCAATTACGATCAAACTATGGGATAGATTTAATGATTTAAAATCAGGATTAGCAGGTATTTGTAAAGTATAATTAGCATAACTAACTTCATTGTTTGACAAACCTGACGCCTCTGAACCAAATAAAAAACCAATTTTCTTTTTTAAATTTATTTTTTTTAAATCATCTAGGTTTATATGTTTTACATTTTTATTTCTAAATCTTGCAGAAGTGGCAATAATAATATCAATTTTGCTTATTGCATCTTCTAAATTATTATAATTTTTACTTTGTTTAATAATATCTTTAGCTCCAACAGATGTGGCTAGAATTTTATCATTTGGAAAAGAAGGTTTAGGATTAATCAAAACTAATTTTTTAAAATTAAAGTTTTTAATTGCCCGAGCGCAAGCACCAATATTTTCAGATAATTGAGGTTTATGAAGAATAAATGAGATATTATTTATACTCATTTATTTACTTGCGGGTGCATTATCTTTAAATAATTTATAATCCAAACTATCAATCAATGCTTTGAATGAAGCATCAATAATGTTCGTCGACACACCAATAGTAAACCAATTTTTTCCTTGGGAGTCTGTACTTTCAATTGAAACTCTTGTAACAGCTTCAGTTCCTGTATTTAAAATTCTTACTTTATAATCTACCAGTTTTAAATCTTTTAAATATTTTGAGTATTTTGCTAGTTTATCAACGTTTTGTCTGATGGCATTATCTAAAGCATTTACTGGACCATTCCCTTCTCCTTCACACATAATCTTTTCTCCATCAACTTCTAATTGGGCTTTTGCAGAGGAAACTATTTCGCCAGAATTATTTTTTTTTACTGAAACGTCATATTCATTAATAGATATATATCTTGGTATTTCTCCAATTATTCTTCTTGCTAATAATTCAAATGATGCATCGGCACCATCATAACTATAACCAATGAATTCTCTGTCTTTCACTTCATCTAATAATTTTTTAATTTTTGGATCATTTTCTTGAATATCAATTTTAATACTTTTTAATCTAGAGATAATATTTGATTTTCCTGATTGGTCAGAGACAACAATATTTCTTGTGTTACCAACTTCCTTCGGATTAATATGTTCATAAGTTTTTGGATCTTTTTGTACAGCAGATACATGCAATCCCCCTTTATGAGAAAAAGCTGCCGCACCCACATATGGTAAATGTTGGTTAGGTTTTCTATTTAAAATTTCATCCAAAAGTCTTGAACATTCAGTCAAATTTTTAATGTTTTTTGATTTTATTCCGATTTCAAATTGGGATGAAAAATCTTTCTTTAGAAAAAATGTTGGTATCAATGACATTAAATTTGCATTTCCACATCTTTCACCCAATCCATTAATTGTACCTTGTATTTGTCGAACACCAGACAATACTGCTGCTAATGAATTAGCAACCGCATTACCAGTATCATTATGTGCGTGAATTCCTAAGTTTTTTCCTGGTATTACTTTTTTAACCTCACTAACTATCTGTGTAACTTCATGTGGAAGTGTACCTCCATTCGTATCACATAATATCACCCACCTTGCACCTTGGTCATAAGCAGCTTTAATACATGAAAGTGCATATTTTGGATTTGCTTTATAACCATCAAAAAAATGTTCTGCATCGAACATGAATTCTTTTTTTGCTTTAACAAAATGTTTTGCACTCTCGGAAATATTATCTAAATTTTCTTCATTTGTTATTCCTAAAGCAACATCGACATGAAAGTCCCAAGACTTACCAACTAAACATACTGCAGGGGTATTGGAGTTCATCAGTGCAGATAAACCAGTATCATTTTCTGCACTTCGTCCAGACCTTTTTGTCATTCCAAAAGATGTAAGTTTGGAATTTTTAAAATCGTGTTTCTTATGAAAAAATTCTGTATCGGTTGGGTTAGCTCCGGGCCATCCCGCTTCAATATAATCCACACCCAAATTGTCCAAAGCTAAAGCAATTTTTTCTTTATCTTCCAAAGAAAAATCAACTCCTTGCGTTTGAGCTCCGTCTCTTAGAGTTGTATCAAATATGTATAATCTTTCTTTGCTCATTTAAATTTCCAAAGTGTTTTACCATCTTTATCTTCTATTAAAACACCTTTGTCCAAGAGCTCATCTCTAATTCTATCAGCTTCTTTATAATTCTTATTTTCTCTAGCTTTATCTCTTAAACTAAGCATATTTTCAATTTCAGACTCGGTTATAGATACTCTTTTCTTTTTAAATTCATTCCATTGCTCGCTAGTTTCATTCATCAAACCAATAAATTTACACGCTGAAACAAATAGATCTGTGTTTTCACCTTTGTTGGCTTTTTCGAACAACTTGTGAAGATTGGCTATATATCCAGGTGTGTTCAAATCCTCATAAAGTGGTTTTAGAATTTCGTCTGAAACTTTGACAGATTTAAGATCGGATGAATATACTTTATACCACTTATCTAAAGTACTTTCACAATCACTTAATAACTTTTCGTTCCAATCTAATGGTTGCTTATAGTGTGCACTCATTAAAGCCAGTCTGATTATTTGGCCACTAATTTTATTTCTAAAATCTTTTATTTTTATAATGTTGCCTTGTGACTTAGCCATTTTTTCATTAGACATAGTAATAAAAGCATTGTGCACCCAATAATTTGCAAAAACTTTTGTATCATTAGCACATCTAGATTGGGCTATTTCATTTTCATGATGAGGGAAAATAAGATCTATACCTCCACCATGAATATCAAATTCATTACCTAAGAATTTTTTTGACATAGCTGAACACTCTAAATGCCATCCTGGTCTACCTTTGCCCCAGGGTGAATCCCATGCAGGTTCATCTTTATTTGATGGTTTCCACAAAACAAAGTCTTCAGAATTTTTTTTATTTTCACTGATTCCTACTCTAGATCCAGCAATTAAATCGTCTAAATTTTTATTCGATAATTTTCCGTAATCAGGAAATTTTTTAACCTCAAAATAAACATGTTTTTTATTTTCATATGCAAATCCTTTTTTAATTAAATCGTTAATCATCTCAATCATTAGCTCAATATGTTCTGTTGCTTTTGGCTGATGAGTAGGATTTTCACAATTCAAAAACTCACAATCTTTAAAAAAACTTGAAGTTACTTTTTCAGTGAGTTCTTTTGTAGAAATTTTTTGCTCTTGTGAAGATTTAATTATTTTATCATCAATATCAGTTATATTTCTGACATATGTAACTGTCTGAAATTCATTTTTTAACAATTTAAATAAAATATCAAAAATTACTAAGGGTCTTGCATTCCCAATATGGGGATCATCATAAACTGTTGGTCCACAAACATACATTCCAACACTTTTTTTTTCTTTTGGAACAAAATGTTCTTTTTTATTACTTAGATTGTTAGTTAAAAAAATATCCATATCAGCTGATTAAGAAATATACCTTATTTAATGATTTGTTAATCTAATTGATTAACTAGGAATCTTACAAACTGGAATTGGCTCCATTTTATGCAAGTTTTGATTTCGAATTTTTTCGTATTGTTCTCTGTGAGGAGAATTTGGGTTGCCCATTGCGTCTTCAAGTTCTGAATAATTGAAACCTAATTGACCTTCATCTGTTCTTCCATCATCCCATAATCCATCGGTTGGTGGAGCATCAATAATTTCTTTTAATATACCTAATTCTTTACCAAGTTCCCATACTTCGGTTTTATTACAATCTGCTATAGGAGATATATCAACACCACCATCTCCATATTTTGTATAAAAACCTACTCCAAAATCTTCTACTTTATTTCCTGTTCCAACTACAATACCTTTATTTGCTGCTGCAACTTGGTAAAGAGTAGTCATTCTAAGTCTAGCTCTAGAGTTAGCAAAACCATGTTCATTATCAAATTTATTAAGGGTTGTTGAAAATGTTTCAAAAAGTTTATCTAAACTTAAAGTATGTGCTTCAACATTTTTAAAATTTTTTACCAGCCATTGTTGATGCTTCAAACTAAGATCATGTTGATTTTCTTTTTGTTTAATCGGCATTGTTAAAACAATAGTTTTAATCCCTGTCATCGCACTCAGAGTACTTGAAACAGATGAATCTATACCACCAGATATTCCAATGACTAATGATTGTGCCTTATTTGGCATTTGATCAACGTATGTTTTAATCCAATTTGAGATAAATTTTACTTTTTCTGAAGGTGACATAACAAATATCTAACTATCTTAAATTTTTATGCAATAGCTTAAGATGCCGCTTGAATAGCATTTTTAGAATAGCTGCTATTCTTTTTAATCTCATCAGAAATTAAAAAGGCTAATTCTAAAGCCTGGTCTGAATTCAATCTTGGGTCACAATGAGTGTGATATCTACTTGATAAATCAGCATCAGATATTTTTCTAGCTCCACCTGTACACTCTGTCACATCTTGGCCAGTCATTTCAACATGTAAACCACCTGCGTATGATCCCTCAGATTGATGAACACCAAAAACATTTTTGACCTCATTAACTACATTATTAAATGGTCTCGTTTTAAAACCAGTGGTTGATACAATTGTGTTCCCATGCATTGGATCACATGACCAAATAACATTAAGACCTTCTTTTTTAATTCGTCTTATTAACTTTGGTAAAAACTTTTCTACATTTTGATGACCAAATCTTGAGATTAAAGTTATTTTACCTTTTTCATTTTTTGGATTTAATACTTCACAAATTTTTGCAATCTCTTCAGGTTTAGAAGTAGGACCACACTTAATTCCAATAGGATTTTCTATTCCTCGACAAAATTCAACATGTCCACCATCTAACTGTCTTGTTCTATCACCTATCCAGACAAAATGAGCAGATGTATCGTGATACTCACCAGTAGTAGAGTCTACTCTAGTCATACTTTCTTCAAAGGGTAAGTGCAGTGCTTCATGTGATGTCCAAAAATTTACAGTGTATAATCTGTTATTAAAGTCTGAAGTTATCCCACATGCTTCCATGAAAGCTAGTGCATCAGCAATTTTGTCCTCTAGGTCTTTAAATTTTTTCGCTTGAGGACTTTTTTTAATGTAATCTAAATTCCATAAATGAACTTTGTTCAAATCTGCAAAACCACCTTTTGAAAATGCTCTAAGTAAATTAAGCGTTGAAGCTGATTGAGAATAAGCTTTGTACATTCTTTTTGGGTCAGGTCTTCTAGATTTTTCGTTAAAGTCTATTGAATTAATGTTATCACCTAAATAACTTGGTAATTCTACATCACCTTGTTTTTCTGTTGGAGCACTTCTTGGTTTAGAAAACTGTCCAGCAATCCTTCCAAGTTTAACAATAGGTAAAGACGCAGAGTATGTCATCACCAAAGCCATTTGAAGAATTACTTTGAAAGTATCTCTTATATTGTCAGGATGAAATTCTGCAAAACTTTCGGCACAATCACCACCTTGCAATAAAAAAGCTTTACCATCAACTACTTTAGATAATTGATCTTTTAAATGTCTTGTCTCACCTGCAAATACAAGTGGCGGAAATGTTTTTAATTTGTTTAAAACACTATTAAGCTCCTTCTCATCACCATACGTTGGTATGTGTTTGACAGGATACTTTCTCCAGCTATTTATTTTCCAATTTTTCATATTCAACTCAAGATTGTTGTATCAGAGTTTTTCTATTATTCAACGGTTACTGATTTAGCTAAATTTCTAGGCTTATCTATATCAAATCCTTTTTTGAGAGCTGAATAATAAGCTAATTTTTGTAAAGGTATTGTTAAAAGAAAGGGCAAAAGGTCATCATTAGCACTTTCAACTTCTATTTTTTCCCAAATATTTTCTGAAACCACCTCATCACTACTTTTATTTGTTACTAGCAAAACTTTTGCTCCTCTTGCAATAACTTCCTGCATATTAGAAATAGTTTTTTTATAATAATTGTCTCTCGGCGCTAATACAACAACCGGCATTCCTTCTTCGATAAGAGCAAGTGGTCCATGTTTCATTTCACCAGCTGGATAGCCTTCAGCGTGAATATAAGATAGTTCTTTTAATTTTAATGCACCTTCTAATGCTATTGGAAAAGAAAAGCCTCTTCCTAAAAACATTGAACCTTTAGCCTCATTAAAGGTATTAGATATTGTCTGTATCTTATTATCAGTTAATAAAGTCTTTTCTGCTAATTTAGGAAGAGATTTAAGATCTTTAAGTTTTTCATTGAATAACTCTTTTTTTAAATCTTTTCTTAATAATCCTAGTTTTAAAGCTAAAATGTATAATATAAGGATTTGACCCAAAAAGGCTTTGGTAGAGGCAACCCCTATCTCGGTACCACAATGTATTGGTAAAACAAATTTAGAGTCTCTAGCAATAGAACTCTCAATGACATTTACAACAGCACATGTTTTCATATCATTTTGATTACACAAATCTAATGCTGCATAAGTATCTGCTGTTTCACCAGATTGAGATACAAATATATATAAAGTCTCTTTCTTAAATCTGTTTTTTCTATATCTAAACTCTGACGCAATATCAACATTAACATCTAATGAAGTTAATTCCTCGAACCAGTATTTTGCAAGTAGACAAGAATGATAGGCTGTTCCACAACCAATTAAAGTTACTGAGGAAATTTCATTCATTTTCCAAGGAAAATTATAAATATTAATATCATTATTTAACGTGTCTACATATTCATTAATTCCATTTTTTAATGTTGTCGGTTGTTCCTCTATTTCTTTAGCCATGAAATGTTTGTAATCTCCTTTGTCATATTTTTCATCTTCTAGAGATAATTCTAAAACTTTTTTATTTATCTTATCCCCATCCTCATTAAAAAATTCAACGTGATCTTTTTTTATAATACAAAATTCACCGTCATTAAGATAAGTAATCTTATTTGTCATCGCCTTAAGAGCGTATGAATCTGAACCTAAATAATTTTCATTTGGACCATACCCCACAGCTAATGGAGATCCTCTTCTTGCACCGACAATTAAATCAGGTTGATCCTTAAACATTATACCTAGCGCAAAACTACCATGAAGAGATTTCAGAGTTTTTTTAATTGAATTAACAATATTTTCGGTTTTTAAATTTTCTGTAATCAAATGTACAATCACTTCAGTATCAGTTTGTGACTTAAATTTATGACCCTTGCTTACCAAAAATTTTTTTAATAACGTAGAATTTTCAATTATTCCATTATGAACTACAGAAACATTTTGTGAAGAGTGAGGATGAGCATTAATACTATTTGGCAATCCATGTGTAGCCCAACGAACATGTCCTATACCAATGGTTCCTTCCATTTTTTGAACTAATAGATTATTTTCAAGATTATCAACTCTGCCTTCAGATTTAACTTCATTAATTTCATTATTTGAAAGCGTTGCTATACCTGCTGAATCATATCCTCTGTATTCTAATTTTTTTAAAGAGCTGATAATTGTTGATGAAACAGGTCTATTACTATTTATTCCAATAATGCCACACATAATTATTTAGATTTTCTTTTATAATTTTTTATCTCTAGTTGTTGGCTTCTAGTGAGCGCTAGAGATTTTTTACTTACATTCCTGGTAATTACTGATCCTGCTCCAATTATACTATTATCTGCAAGTGTAATTGGGGCTACTAAAGAAGAATTAGAACCAATAAAAACATTATCTTTTATTTTAGTTTTGTATTTTTTAACTCCATCATAGTTGCAAGTGATTGTTCCTGCTCCAACATTAACTGATTTACCAATTAAGGCATCACCAATATAAGTTAAATGATTTACTTTAGATTTTTTTCCAAGAGTACTTTTTTTAATTTCAACAAAATTACCAATCTTAGACCCTTCCTTTAAAGTTGTACCAGGTCTTATTCTTGCATAAGGACCTATTTCAACTTTATTCTCAATTTTACAATTCTCTAAATGACTGAAAGATTTTATGGTAACATTGTTACCAATCTTCACTTTTGATCCAATAACTACATATGGTTCTATGGTCACATTTTTTCCAATTTTTGTATCTTTAGAAAAATAGATTGTTTCTGGAGCAATCATATTTACTTTAGATTTCAAAAATTTATTTCTTAGTGAATTCTGTATCTTGTTAATTTGTAACTGTTTCATCTAGAAAATTACTTACATTAAGTATATACCTTTCTTAATTCACAAAATATTTCTTAAAAATACTTTTAAATATGAAACAAATTTATACAATTCTTTTTGATTTAGATGGCACTTTAGTGGATACAGCTCCTGACTTAATGAGTGCTCACAATCATGTAATGAATAAATTTGGCTATCCAACTAAGTCTACTGAAGAAATAAGAAATTTAGTAGGTGGTGGAGCTGGGGCTATGATTGGAAGATCGATATGGGGTCAGGCTAAAAAAGAATTTGGAAAAGTTCAAGATGAAAAAATAAAAAAAGAAATGGTTAAAGAATTTGTAGATTATTATGGAAAAAACATTGTAAAGGAAAGTAAACTAATTGATGGTGCAAAAGATTTTTTAATATGGTCAAAAGAAAAAAATATTTCGATGGCTGTATGTACAAATAAACAAGAACATCTTGCTATTGATCTTTTAAAAAAAATTGGAATTTATGATTTTTTTGAGTACGTTGCTGGCCATAATACATTTGATTATTGTAAACCTGATCCAAGACACTTAACGTCTGTCGTTGAAATTTTAGATGGGGATCTTAAAAAAACTTTAATGATTGGCGATAGTGAAACAGATGCTAATGCCGCAAAATCTGCTGGAATTCCAGTTATTTTACTTGAGGATGGTTATACTGAAAAAAATACAACTGAAATTTACCATAATCACTTAATAAAAGACTTCATCGGTATTGAAAAAATCGTAACAAAATATCTTTAATATTGATTATTTTTTTTTAACTATTAGAACAGTTTTCAATTAGGAGTTATTTTGATCATACATAACGTAAAAGTTTTCCCATCTAAAGTTCACTTACCCAAAAAAAAACAGCTGGCTTGGAAAATCGCAGAGATTGCAAGTGATAATGCAAAGTTAGATAAAGAGGCAATAGAGATGGTGATCAATAGAATTATTGATAATGCTTCAGTTGCAATAGCCTCACTAAACAGACATCCAGTTATCTCATCTAGGGAAATGGCTTTGAAACATTTGAGAAAAAACGGTGCAACATTATTTGGTGTTAATAGTAAATTAAAATTTGATTGCGAATGGGCTGCATGGAGCAATGGTACGGCAGTAAGAGAACTTGATTTTCATGATACTTTTTTAGCAGCTGATTACAGTCATCCTGGCGATAACATTCCTCCCCTTATAAGTGTTGCACAACAAAATAAAAAAAGCGGATTAGATCTTTTAAGAGGGATAATTACTGCCTATGAAGTGCAAGTTAATTTAGTTAAAGGAATTTGTTTACATAAGCATAAAGTAGACCACATCGCTCATCTAGGACCAAGTGTTGCTGCTGGGATAGGATCCATGTTAAGACTAAATACAGAAACAATCTATCAAGCTGTTCAGCAAGCTCTACATACAACTATTTCAACTAGACAGTCTAGAAAGGGTGAAATCTCTAGTTGGAAAGCTTATGCACCAGCGCATGCCGGTAAACTTGCAATCGAGGCTGTAGATAGAGTTATGCGTGGTGAAGGTGCTCCAAGTCCAATTTATGAAGGTGAGGATAGTGTTATTGCACGAATTTTAGATGGAAAAAAAGCGTTATATAGAGTTCCACTTCCAAAAAAAAATGAGACTAAGAAAGCTATTCTTGAAACTTACACAAAAGAATATTCTGCCGAATATCAATCTCAAGCATTAATTGATCTTGCAAAAAAACTTAAAAAGAAAATATCAAATCTAAATCAAATAAGAAAAATTGATATTTATACCAGTCATCATACTCATTATGTGATTGGTACAGGTGCAAACGATCCTCAAAAAATGGATCCAAATGCAAGTAGAGAAACGTTAGATCACTCAATAATGTATATATTTGCTGTAGCTTTAGAAGATGGTAGTTGGCATCATGTAAAATCATATTCGAAAGCCAGAGCAAAAAGAAAAAGTACAATTAAGATATGGAGATCAATCAAAACACATGAAGATAAAAAATGGACCAAAAGATATCATGACCCAAACCCCAGAAAAAAAGCTTTTGGTGCAAAAGTCACAATTACCCTTAAAAATGGAAAAAAAATTACCGAAGAACAAGGAGTTGCAGATGCTCATCCTTATGGCTCAAGACCATTCAAGAGAAAAAATTATATAAACAAATTTTTAACACTTACCGAGAATATTTTAGATATAAAAGAAATTGAAAGATTTTTAAAAACTGTGCAAAACTTAAGAAAACTAAAGTCAGGTCAATTAGATAGATTGAATATTGTTGTTAAAAATAGCAAAATTAAACGAAATTTAAAAAAAGGAATTTTTTAATGCATTTTGTTGAAAAAGAACCAATACAAAAAAGAAAAGATTTTACAGATAAATTAAAATCTAAAAAAATATTAAGAGTTCCTGGTGCTTATAATCCTTTAACAGCAAAATTAATTGAGGAGATTGGTTATGATGCTGTTTATGTTTCTGGAGGTGTTATGGCAAATGATCTTGGATTTCCTGATATTGGATTAACCACACTGCAAGATGTTAGTACGCGGTCGTACTTAATTTCCAGAGTTACAAATCTTCCTACAATTGTAGATATAGATACAGGATTTAAATCATGTAAAGAAACTATAGAAACTTTTGAAGAGTTTGGAATTACTGGGGTTCATTTAGAAGATCAAATTGAAAGAAAAAGATGTGGACACCTAGATAACAAAGAATTGATATCCACAGATGCAATGGTGAAAAAAATTAAAGAATGTGTTTCTGCAAAAAAAGATGAAAATTTTAAGATTATTGCAAGATCCGATGCAAAAAGTGTAGAGGGAATTGATAAAATGATCGAAAGATGTAAGGCTTATATCAATGCCGGAGCAGAAATTATTTTTCCTGAGGCGCTTCATGATGAAAAGGATTTTGAAAAAGTTAGAAAAGAATTATCGTGTTATTTGTTAGCCAATATGACTGAATTTGGAAAAACAAAATTATTAAATTATAAACAATTAGAAGAACTGGGTTACAACATCGTTATTTATCCTGTTACAACTCAAAGGTTAGCAATGAAAAACGTTGAGGATGGTTTGAGGGACATTTATGCAAATGGACACCAAAACAACATTATTGATAAAATGCAAACTAGAAAACGATTATATGATCTTGTGGATTATGAGAAATATAATAGTTTGGATGAAAAGATTTATAACTTTAACACCGATGGTCACGAATAATGAGTGATGATATTAAAAAAGGCTTATTAGGAATTGTTGTAGACGAAACAGAAGTCTCAAAGGTAATGCCTGAAATTAACTCTCTAACTTATAGAGGTTATGCTGCTCAAGATCTTTGTGAATATTGTAGATTTGAGGAAGTAGCTTATCTTATTTTAAATAAAGATTTACCTAACACTATCCAACTTAGAAAATTTGAGAAGGAAGAGAAAAATAATAGAGAATTATCTAAAGATTTATATTCAGTTATAAAAAAAATGCCTAAAAAATCCCACCCTATGGATGTAGCCAGAACTGCAGTGAGTATTATGGGTTTAGAAGATAAAGAAACAACTGACTCCTCTCCTGAAGCAAATATGAGAAAAGCGATTAGAATCCTCTCAAAAACTCCTACTGCATTAGCTGCATTTTACAGAATTAGAAAGGGTAAAAAAATTATTAAACCAAAGAAAAACTTAAATATGGCTGAAAACTTTTTTTACATGTGTTTTGGAAAAGTACCTCAAAAAGAAATAGTAAAAGCTTTTGATGTATCTTTAATTTTATATGCAGAACACAGCTTTAACGTTTCAACTTTTACTGCAAGAACTATTACCAGCAGCTTGTCTGATATTCACGGTGCAATTACTGGAGCAATAGCAAGTTTAAAAGGTCCATTACATGGCGGAGCTAATGAAGAAGTAATGCATATGATGAACAAAATTAAGGATCCTAAAAACGCTCTTAAATGGATAAATGATGCCTTAGATAACAAAGAAGTTGTTATGGGTTTTGGCCATAGAGTTTACAAAAGTGGAGACTCAAGAGTTCCTACAATGAGAAAATATTTTGCTAAGGTAGCAAAAATTAAAAAAGATAAAAAATTTGAAAAAATTTATGACATTGTTGAAAAAGTAATGATTGAGAGAAAAAACATCCATCCAAACGTGGATTATCCTACTGGACCGACTTATCACTTGATGGGTTTTGATACAGATTTCTTTACACCAATATTCGTTATTTCAAGAATAACTGGTTGGTCAGCACATATAATGGAGCAACATGCTGCAAATAAACTGATCAGACCTCTCGCAAGTTACAAAGGTAACAAGCACAGAAAAGTTTTACAATTAAATCAAAGATAATTAACTAAAAGCTTCGACCCAAGTTCCTTGAGTAGATGCTTTAGAATACTCAGTTGCACGACCCTCAAAGAAGTTCATGTGCTCAACTGCGTTTAACATTGTATCTAACCATCCAAGTGGATTTTTTTGTACATCGTAAATTGGTTCCAAGCCTAGTTGAACTAGTCTTCTATTACCAATAAATCTTATATAATCTTTTACCTCTTTTGCAGTCAATCCTTCCATTGGACCCATTTCAAAAGCTAAATCGATAAAAGCATCCTCATGTTCAATAATAGTTCTACAAGCTTCATATAATTCTTTTTTTAATTTAGGTGTCCAGATTTCTGGATTCTCTTTAATGAATTCTTTAAAGATTCTAATCATAGAATTGCAGTGAAGAGTTTCATCTCTTACAGACCAAGTAACTATTTGGCCCATTCCTTTCATCTTATTATGTCTTGGGAAATTCAAAAGGATCGCAAAACTTGCAAATAATTGTAGACCCTCAGTGAAAGCACTAAAGACTGCAACAGTTTTAGCAATGTCCTCTTTTGAATTAACATTAAATCCTTGCATGTAATCATATTTGTCTTTCATCTCTTTATACTTCATAAATGCAGAATATTCTGACTCTGGCATTCCAATGGTATCTAATAAATGAGAATAAGCAGCGACATGAACTGTTTCCATTGCAGCAAAAGCTGTCATCATCATTAAAACTTCAGTTGGTTTAAAAACAGTTGTGTAATGTCTTAAATAACAGTTATTAACTTCAACATCAGCCTGAGTAAAAAATCTAAAGATTTGAGTTAAAAGATTTTTTTCAGGTTGTGATAAATTTTTCTGCCAATCTCTAACATCATCACCAAGTGGTACCTCCTCAGGTAACCAATGGATTCTTTGTTGTGTTAACCAAGCGTCATAACACCAAGGGTATCTAAATGGTTTGTAAACTGGATTTTCTACTAAAAGACCCATCTTTTTAGGTTGGATAATTTCTTTTTTTTCTACTTTGATTTTCTCTGCTACTGACATGATAAACACTCCTCGTATTCTGGTTCTTCGTTAGTTTGTTGATTTTTAGATTTATATACATTGGCTGTAATATCAGTTGATTGAGCATTATTGATATTTTCAGCTCTTTGAATTGATTTTGATCTACAGTAATAAAGGCTTTTCAAACCTTTTTTCCATGCATCAAAATGAATTCTATGTAATTCTTTTTTGTGAACGTCTGCTGGTAAAAACAAATTGACTGATTGTGCTTGAGAAATAAATGGTGTCCTATCACCACTCAACTCAATAATCCATTTTTGATTTAATTCAAAAGCAGTTTTAAAAACATCTTTTTCTAAATCAGTTAAAAAATCTAGATGCGAAACTGAACCTTGATTAGTAGTTATTGTTGACCATGTTTCATCATCATTTTTACCATGACCTTCTAAAATCTCTTCTAGGTATCTATTTCTAACATTAAAAGATCCTGACAAAGTTTTATGGGTGTAACTGTTAGCTGCAATAGGTTCTACTCCTGGTGATGCACCTCCGCAGATTATTGAAATAGATGCAGTTGGTGCAATTGCAGTTTTGTTTGAAAACCTTTCTTTAAAACCATATTCTGCAGCATCCGGACATGCACCTCTTTCTTCAGCTAAATCTTTTGAGGCTTGGTTTACCTTTTCATGAATATTTTTAAAAATCTTTTTATTCCATGACTTTGCCATAACAGACTCGAGTGGAATTCTTTTTTTCTGCAAAAAAGAATGGAAACCCATCACTCCTAACCCAACACTTCTTTCTCTCTCAGCAGAGTATTTAGCATCTTTAAATTGATCGGGGGCTTTGTTAATAAAATCAGATAAAACATTATCTAAAAATCTCATTACATCTCCAATCATATCTGGATCATCTTTCCACTCATCATACTTTTCTAAATTTAATGAAGACAAACAACAAACAGCTGTTCTATCTCTCCCATCTTTATCGATACCAGTAGGTAAAGTTATTTCACTGCAAAGGTTTGAAGTTTTAACTGTAAGGTTTGCAAGCTTATGATGTTGCGGTATTTGTCTATTAACAGTATCGATGTAAATAATGTAAGGTTCACCTGTTTCAATTCTCGCTGTTAATAATCTGATCCATAAATTTCTTGCAGATATAGTTTGTTGAATAGTTCCGTCAGCAGGACTCTTTAGTGCCCATTGCTCATCATTTTCCACAGCTCGCATAAATGCATCTGAAACTAAAACACCGTGGTGTAAATTTAATGCTTTTCTGTTCGGATCACCACCAGTTGGTCTTCTCATTTCCATAAACTCTTCTATTTCAGGATGGTCAATTGGAAGATAACATGCTGCAGATCCTCTTCTTAATGAACCTTGGCTGATTGCCATAGTTAATGAGTCCATCACTTTTATAAACGGAATAATCCCAGAAGTTTTTCCAACTTTACCAATCTTCTCACCTATTGATCTCAAATTTCCCCAATAACTTCCAATACCTCCACCTTTTGCGGCTAACCAAACATTTTCACTCCAAAGATCTAGAATGCCACCTAAGCTATCTGATGCTTCATTTAAAAAACATGAAATTGGTAATCCTCTTTTAGTTCCACCATTAGACAAAACAGGTGTAGCTGGCATGAACCAAAGGTTGCTTATATAATTATAAATTCTTTGTGCATGTAAATTGTCATCTGCATATGTACTAGCTACTCTCGCAAATAAATCTTGAAAAGATTCATTGTGACCAAGGTATCTGTCTTTTAGAGTTGCCTTACCAAAATCAGTTAAGTTTGTATCTTTTGATCGGTCAATTTTAATTATAATACCCTTTTCATTTTGAAACAGCTCAGTTTCATTATTTAGTGAGAATAAATCTGGTCTATTGATTTTTTGGACTTCTTTAACCTCGGGGCTATATTCAGAGACAGCTTTCTTTAATGCCTGCGATAGTATTTTATTCATTTTTTGTTAATATATCTTGTTAATATAGCGAAAACAACTATATGTTGTGTGCGCTTGGTGTTAATATACTAAATATTATGTAAATCAACAGAACATTTATAGAACAGTGAAAAAAAAATTCAACTATAAAAATGAAAAAAATGTAAGTAATTAACAGCATGTCTCAATCAATAAAAATAGACCCCTTCGGCTTTAGAGAATATGACGCAAGATGGATTTACGAAAAAGACATTAATGAGCCGGGAATCACGAATCTTGGAAAAGGTCTAGGTACCCAAATTAAAGAACACACTAAAAAAGAAAACCCAAGAGTAATAGTTGGACATGATTACAGATCATACAGCGAAAAAATAAAATCAGCCTTAAAAAAGGGTTTACTATCAACTGGATGTTTTGTTGAGGATGTTGGTTTATCTCTATCGCCAATGGTTTATTTCGCACAATTTAATTTAGATGCTGATGCAGTTGCTATGGTAACAGCTAGTCACAATGAAAACGGTTGGACGGGAGTAAAAATGGGTATCAAAAAAGGATTAACGCATGCACCTGAGGAAATGAAAGAATTAAAAGAAATTACCTTAAATCAAAATTTTACTAAAGGTAACGGTAATGAAAAACAAATTAAAGATTTTGATAAAGTTTATAAAGAAGATTTAATAAATAAGAATAAGTTAAAAAAAAAAATAAAAGCTGTTGTTGCTTGTGGTAATGGTACAGCAGGGATTTTTGCTCCCGATATATTAAGAGGAATTGGATGTGAAGTAGTAGAATTAGACTGTAATTTAGATTGGAATTTTCCAAAATATAATCCAAACCCTGAAGATTTAGAAATGCTCCATGCAATCGTTAAATCAGTAAAAGAAAACAATGCTGATATTGGTTTTGGTTTTGATGGAGATGGTGATCGTGTAGGTGTAATTGATAACGAGGGAAACGAAATTTTTTCTGATAAAATAGGCTTGTTGATCGCTAGAAATTTATCTAATTCACATAAAAATTCAAAGTTTATTGTAGATGTAAAATCTACTGGTCTTTACTCAACTGACAAAATTTTAAATAAAAATCAATGTGAAACTTTATATTGGAAAACAGGTCATTCTCACATCAAAAGAAAAGTTCATAATGAAAAGGCTTTAGCAGGATTTGAAAAAAGTGGACACTTTTTTTTCAATCAACCATTAGGTTACGGTTATGATGACGGAATTAATTCAGCAATTCAAGTTTGTCACTTATTAAATAATCAAGATAAAAAAATGAGTGAAATAATTAAAGAACTTCCAACCACTTACCAGTCACCAACAATGGCACCTTTTTGTAAAGATGAGGAGAAATACAAAGTAGTTGAAGAAATGGTAAGGGAATTTAAAAAAATAAAAGACCAAAAAATAAAAATAGATAATCAAGAAATAAAAGAGATTATAACTGTTAATGGAGTTAGATTTTCTTTTGAGGATGGTTCTTGGGGTTTAATTCGAGCATCCTCTAATAAACCCTCATTAGTTGTAGTAACTGAAAGCCCTACTTCTGATGAAAGAAAGTTAAATATTTTTAAATTCATTGATAAAACATTAATGAAAACTGGCAAGATTGGTGAGTACGATCAAAAAATTTAATAAAGGAAAGATTCAACTAAAAAGTGTTCATAAAACTGTAAAGAATCATTTATTCTAAATCTGTGAGGTGATGGAGGGAGACTGAAATCACCTCTTTTTTTTTATGGCAGATAAAAAGATTAGATCAATAGCTAAAACTTTTTCTTGGAGATTTATCATTTTTGTTTATTGGGTAATTTTTGGATACATTTACACTGGAACATTTACAGGTGCAGGGATACTCGGTGTTGGATCAATAGTTCCACTTTTTTTTTACTATTTTCATGAGAGAATTTGGAACAAGATTAAATGGGGAACTGGTTAATATTAATTTATTGATAAGTATTCAAAAAAAGATCTAATCGATACAATAATTAAGAATATCCCAAAGATCTTGCTCAATATATTTTTATCTATTTTATAAACTGCTTTTGCGCCTACTCTAGCCATTATCATTGTCACTGGCACGAAAACTAGAAATCCAAGTAAATTCACATATCCAAGACTGTACGGCGTATTAATATTATCTACAATTTTACCTCCAGTAATCATTGTAATTGTACCAAATACAGCAATCAGAAAACCAACTCCTGCTGCAGTTCCTATCGATCTCCTAATATCATATCCAAAAGTTCTCATAAAAGGAACCATTAATGAACCACCACCAATCCCCAGTAACACAGATATGAAACCTATAATAATTCCTGAAATATTTTTAGCTGAGTCAGTAATCATTTTTGGATTTTTTAAAAGTTGTTCTCTAAAAAAGATAAAGAATAAACCAACTATAAAAGCCATAATGGAAAAGAATAAAACGAAAGCTGGTGTTTTTAAATTTACTGCTAAAAATGTTCCCCCAATAACTCCAAATAAAATAAATATGCCAAAGGATTTTATGAGTTTAAAATCAACCGCATCATACTCCATATGAGTTTTTGTTGATATGATAGAAGTTGGAATTATAATTGCTAGTGAAGTACCAACTGAAAGATGCATTCTTGTTGCAATATCAAAATCTAAAACGGTAAAAGCGTAATAAAGAGCAGGCACTATTATTATACCACCACCAACTCCTAATAATCCTGCCATAAAACCAGCAACAGATGCAGCTAAAGATAAAACAAATAAAAGATTTATAATTTCATTTATGTCTAAGGTTTCCATTATGAATTAGCCTGAATTGCTTTCTCATTATTCTGAACAATAGTCATAATATGTTTTGCTTTTTGAAAATCAGAGTCTCTTGCCATCATGTTATCACTTAAATATCTTTTCCATTCTTTTGAACCAACTTGTCCATGATATAAACCTACTGTATGTCTCATGATATGATTAATTTTTGTTCCTAATTTTACTTCTCTATCAGCATACTCTAAAAGTTTTTCTACAACTTGTTCCCTTGTAGGACTACTCTTTGTCTTGAATATTTCTTTTTCAATTTCAATTAAGGAATATGGATTTTGATAGATTGATCTTCCTATCATTACACCATCACAATACTTTAAATGATTATTTATTTCCTCAATTTTTGTTATCCCTCCATTTATAATTATTTCTAAATTAGGATTTTCTTTTTTAATATTATAAACCATTTTATAATTTAGTTTTGGAATGTTTAAATTTTGTTTGGGAGATAAACCTGTCAAGATTGCTTTCCTTGCATGCAATATAAATGTTTTTGAACCAGCATCTCTCATCTTATGAATAAAATTATTTAAATAATCGAACTCTTCTGTATCATCGAAACCAATTCTTGTCTTAGCTGTAATAGGAATTCTACATGCATTTACCATTGAATTAATACATTCAGCAACCAAATCAGGCTCTTTAATTAGACATGCACCAAATTTATTTTTTTGAACTTTTTTACTAGGACAACCAAGATTAATATTAACTTCATCATAACCCATATCCTCTGCAATTTTAGCTACTTCTGCTAACTCTTCTTTATTAGAACCACCAACTTGTAGAGCTAATGGTTTTTCCTCAGGGCTAAAAGATAAAATTTTTTTTCTGTCACCATGAATTGCAGATTTTGTTGCAACCATCTCAGTATAGAGCATTACATTTTTGCTCATCAATCTTAAAAAGAAACGATCATGCCTATCAGTACAATCCATCATTGGGGCAACTGATATTTTTCTGTTTATTTCTTTTTTAAAATCCAAGGTCTTTACCCATTATTTTATCAGGTAACCAAGTAACAATCTCAGGAAAAATACATAAAATTACTATAGCTAAAGCCATAATTATCATAAACGGTATAGATCCTTTTAAAATTTCTGACAAACTAACGTCTGGGGTAATTCCTTTTATAATATAAAGATTTAATCCAACTGGTGGTGTAATTAAGCCAATCTCCATATTGATTGTAAATACTATTGCAAACCAATATGGGTCAAAACCCAAAGTAGTGATAACTGGCAATAATATTGCTGAAGTCATTACAATAACTGCAACTGGCGGTAAAAAGAAACCAGCTATTAAAAGAAATATGTTTATTAGAATGAACACAACCCATTTGTTAGAGCTTAATTCAACCATGCTCTGTGCTAATGACTGAGTTACATATAATTGTGAAAGAGTGAACGCAAAAAGATATGAGGCAGCAATAATGAACATTATCATTACACTTTCTTTCATAGAAACTTTAACAATGTTCCAAATCTTCTTTGGCTGATAAATTTTATAAACAACAGCTATTAATACAAAAACTAAGAATGCACCTACTCCAGATGCCTCAGATGGTGTTGCAACTCCTCCATAAAGTACATAAAGAACTCCTGCTATTATCGCTAAGAAAGGAAGAATTCTTGGTAAAACTTCAAGTTTTTCTTTTAGAGTTGGTCTTACTCTATTTCTTAGAGCTTTTGCTGCATCTTTATCAATAAAATAACTGTGTATTAGAGCCCATATCGCAAACATACCTGCCAACATAAAACCTGGTACAAGACCACACAAAAATAATCTTCCAATAGATGTGCCCGTTGCGATTCCGTAAACTATCAAAACAATACTAGGTGGAATTAAAACTCCTAAAGTTCCACCTGCTGCTATAGTTCCTGTTGCGATTTGATCGGAGTAACCTCTTTTTCTCATTTCAGGTATTCCCATTGTTCCAATCGCAGCACAAGTTGCAGGACTTGATCCACTTAAGGCTGCAAAAATTGAACAAGCACCAATATTTGAAATTACCAATCCACCTGGTACTCTCCAAAGCCATCTATCTAATCCAGTATACAAATCTTTTCCAGCAGGAGAATTAGCAACAGCCATTCCCATTAAAATAAACATCGGTATAGAAAGTAAAACAAATGAATTTAATCCTGCAAAAAATGTTTCAGCAAAGACATCAAGCATTTGAAAACCTTCAAAGGTAACCAAAAGAGCTATCGAAACAAAACTCAAACCAAATGCAATTGGTATTCCAGAAAAAAGTACTAATAAAGTAAAAACTGCAACAATTAATGCTATAATCAGTGGATCCATTTATTTAAAATCCTTTTCATCAATTAATTTTATAATTTCTGCGATATACTGTAATATCATCAATAAAGCCCCTAACATCATTGATGAATATGGTATCCATAGTGGTGGATCCCACACAGTTCCTGTTGAATAATTTTTGGTAAATGCTTCCTCGAACATTAAGAATCCAAAATAAAATAAAATTAGGAAAAATAATAAACTGATAGAAGATGTAAAAATTTTTAACCTAATTATATTTTTTTTGGATAAAAAATCGTAAATCCATTCCATGCTTACATGAGCTTTTTCACTTAGAACGTATACACTTCCTATAAAAGTTGAAGCGACTAATAGCATAGTTACAAGTTCTGTTTGCCATGTAATTGCTCTTTGAAAAAAATATCTTTCAAAAACAAGTTCAACGATTACTAAGATTGATAAGAGTAATGCTAATACAGCGAAAGCACCGCATGCTTTAGCAATTAGATCACAAAATTGAAGATACTTTTTTTTCATAAAAAAAACCCCTATTTAATAAGAATAAATAGGGGTTCTTTATATATTATTTTATTTAACTGCTAAAGCCATTTCCATTAGCTTATCGCCACCTGGAACTTTATCAGCAAATGCCTTATGAGAAGATTTTTTCGCAATCTCTACCCATGCAGCATGGTCTTTTGCATCCATGTATACTAATTTAACACCTGCAGCTTTATAAGCATCTTCAAACTTTTTATCTAAGTTTTCTACTTGAGCTGTCATGTATTTTTCAGCAACTTTTCCAGCCTTCATTAAAGCTTTTTGCTGCTTAGAATTTAAGGCATCAAAAGACTTTTTAGACATTAAAATTGGCTCATACATAAACCATAGACCAAATTTTCCTGGAGGAGTTGCGCATGAAACTTGTTCATAAATTTTGTAGCTTACAAAACTTCCTGAACTTGTGTTAGCACCTGTTAATACACCAGTTTGTAAACCTGTGTAAATTTCAGATGAAGGCATACTTTGTATACCAGCTCCAGCTGCTTCTAACATTTGGTTAAATGCTTTTCCAGCAGCTCTCATAACTTGACCTTTTGCATCGCTAGGATTTTTAATACATTTTGTTTTTGAAGCAAAACCACCACCTAACCAAGCATCAGATAAAACTACAACACCAGCATCATTAATAATTTTTTTAATTTCAGTCATCATTGGACCTTTATTAAATCTTAATGCGTGGTCATGATTTTTTACTGTTCCAGGCATTAAAGTTGCATCAAATTCTGGATGGAATTTAGAAGCATATGCTAATGGAAAAGCAGAAATATCTAATTGACCAGTTGTCATTGGTTTCCACTGTTCTTTTGGTTTGTATAATGATTTAGCTGGGTAAATTCTAATATCTACTCCAACGTTCGCTTTTTTAACCTCGTCAGCAATGATTTGAACCATTTCATGACGTGGGTCATATGATCCATCAGCTCTTGGTGTACCAGGCCATTGGTGACTTGCTTTCAGCGTAACTGCATAAGCAGAACCAATAGTAGTAAAAACAAAAACTAATGAAGTTAAATATAAAGATATCTTTTTTAACATTATTTTTTCCCTCTATTGTTATTTTTAATAATTGAATTAAAGTGAACTTATTAATAAGAGTCAAGTCGACAAAAACTCATGATATATATAATTATATGGATGGACCTTTAAAAAACCTACTAGTAGTTGATTTAACAAGGGTATTAGTGGGTCCTTACTGTACTATGATATTATCAGATCTTGGTGCAAGAGTAATTAAAATTGAGGCACCAGAAATAGGAGATGACTCAAGAAAATTTGGACCATTCATAAAAGATTACTCAGCTTATTTTATGTCTTTGAATAGAGGTAAAGAGAGTATTGCTCTGAATTTAAAGAACACTGATGATAAAAAAATTTTTGATAAAATTTTATCTAAAGCAGATATTTTAGTTGAAAATTTTAAACCAGGTACTTTGGAAAAATGGGGTTACGGTTGGAATGATATAAATAAAAAATATCCTAAATTAATTTATGCATCTGCTTCTGGATTTGGTCAAACCGGTCCTCTTAAAGAATTGCCTGCTTACGATATGGTTGTGCAAGGCATGGGTGGATTAATGAGTGTAACTGGACAACCTAATTCTGAACCAACTAGAGTTGGGACATCAATTGGTGACATCACAGCTGGTTTGTTTACAGCAATTGGAATTAATGCAGCTCTTTATGATAGACAAAAAACAGGTAAGGGAATGTACATAGATGTTTCGATGCTAGATTGTCAAATAGCAATTTTAGAAAATGCTATAGCTCGTTACTTAGCAAAAAATGAAATTCCAAAACCAATGGGTTCACGTCATCCATCAATTGCGCCTTTCGAAGCTTTTAAAACAAAAGATAGTTACATTATTATTGCTGCTGGAAACGATAGATTATTCGAAAAACTTTGTGAACTTTTAGCAATGCCTGAAATGAGCAAAGATCCAAAATTTTCTGACAATTCATCTAGATCTAAAAATATGGATGAACTTAAAAATATACTTGAGAAAAAATTAGTTTCTAGGTCCACTAGTGAATGGGTTAAAGATATGGAAAAAGAAAAAATTCCATGTGGTCCAATATTTAATATTAAAGAAGCAGTGGAAAATCCTCAAGTAGATGCAAGAAACATGATTGTTAAAGCATTTCATAAAGAAATTGGAGATTTTAAATTAGCAGGTAATCCAATTAAAATGTCTACTTATAAAGATGAAAAAACTAGGGGTGATATCCCTGATTTAGACGAACATAGGGAAAAAATTTTAAAAGAATTTACTTAATTATTCTCAGCTTCGGTTGAAGTATCTTGATCAGTAGCTTGATTTTCTGTTTCAGTCACCTCATCTAACGAAACATCACCTTGCTCATCACCTGTCTCATCAGTTGCAGCTGTATCAATATCTGGTTTAGCAGTTTGAGATAGTTCTGCTAAATCTTCATTAGAAACTTGAATTTTCTCTGGAGTTTTTCTTGCTCTCTTAGATGGTAAAATAGGTGTACCACTCTTTGAAATTTCACCTTTATATAGACTTTCAAAATCATCACCAACATCTTCATCATCTTCAGCACCATCATCAACTTGCTCTACATGTTTTCTTAATTTGTAAACTGCACTTTCAGTAAGTTCATTTACTTTAATATTTTCTTCTGCAATTTCTCTAAGAGCAATAACTGTATTTTTATCGTTATCTCTATCTAAAGTTGGTTCTATTCCAGTGTTAAGTTGAGTTGCTCTTTCTTTAGCAACTAACACTAATTCATAAGGACTTTCTACTTTATCGATGCAATCTTCTACTGTTACTCTAGCCATGCGGAGTATCTATACAGTGAACTTTAAAAAATCAAGGAGAATTTTATAAATACATGGGATTTAGCTTTTTTCTGACAAAAAATAGTAAAACTGCAGCTAAAGCAATATAGATAAATGATACTTGAGCAACCTGTTCTATTGAAAATCCTATATCAATTAAAAGACCAAATAATGCAGTGCCAAAAGCGGTTGAAAAAACCATTAACGCTGTAGTTAGGGCTTTTATAGAGCCAATGTGTCTTACACCATAAATTTCTGCCCACGTTGAAGAACCTAATACGTTTGCAAGTCCATTTGATATACCAATTAAGCCTAAAAATAAGAAAGCTGAAAATGAAATATCAAAATACATTAAAACTATTGTTGAAATTAACAACGGAATATTCATAAAAATAAGTAATTTTCTGCTAGTAAATTTATCGATCAAAAAACCTGCAACTAATAAAGTTATTACTGACAAAACAGAATAAACCATAAAAGACTGGGCAATTACATAAGTCCCCCACCCTTTAGATTCTGTAATAAAAGATTGGTAAACAAATACACCTGTTGCAATCCATGGCATCGCTAACATATTCAAACAAACAATATAAAATCTATAATCTTTAAGCACTTCAATTCGTTTCCACTGTTTTATATTTTCATTAGACTTATTTTGATTTGTTTCTTCTCTAGACTCAAAGTTTAAATTCCTTACCAAGATAAAAGAAGTAATTGGAAGAAATATTAAAACTAATATTGAAATATTTATCCATAAATTTTGCCAAGAAGTAACAGAAAGTAAATATACAATTAAAACAGGTAATATAAATTCAGCAGTAGAGAGACCAAACCAGCTTGTGCTTAAAGCCTTTCCTCTAGATTTTGTAAAATATCTTGAAATTGTCGTTGTTGCAGTATGAGACATCATACCCTGACCTGAAAATCTCATTAAAAAAATTGCAATAAATAAAAAAGTTATTGATGAAATTTTTGAGAAGAAAAAACATGAAAAAGATAAAAGTATTGTAACAAAAAATGCAAATTTAAATATATTGATGTCATCTATTTTTTTTCCAACCCAAATTAACAAAAAACTGCTAAGCAAAGTAGCGGATGCATAGATTGTTCCAAATTGTCCCTGGGTGATAGATAATGCATCTCGTATACTGGAATTAAAAAGACCAAGAAAAAAACTCTGTCCAAAACTAGAAAAAAATGTAAATATGAAACCAAATATAATTACTTTTAAACTTAAACTTTTAAACATATTAAAAAAATTATGAGCTGTAATGTTGCTTTCATAGGTCTTGGTGTCATGGGTTATCCAATGGCTGGTTATATATCAAAAGGTGGACACAATGTAACTGTTTTTAACAGAACAAAATCCAAAGCTGAAAAATGGATTAAAGAATACAAAGGTAATATAGCTGATACTCCAGCTGAAGCTGCAAAAGACGCAGAATACATTTTTACATGTGTTGGAAATGATAATGATTTAAGAGAAGTAACCTTTGGAGACAACGGTGCATTTAAAACAATCAAAAAAGGAGCTGTTTATATTGATAACACAACTGCTTCTGCAACAATTGCAAGAGAGATACATGCTTATGCAAAAAAAAATGGATTTGGTGCATTAGATGCTCCTGTATCAGGAGGACAAGCTGGTGCAGAAAATGGAGCACTAACAGTTATGATCGGTGGTGATCAAGCAGACTTTGATAAAGCAAAAGATAAGATTGATTGTTACAGTAAAAAAATGAAATTACTTGGTGGTCCTGGCAATGGACAACTAGCTAAAATGGTTAATCAAATTTGTATTGCAGGTTTAGTTCAAGGCCTATCTGAAGCTATTAATTTTGGAATGAAGGCTGGATTGAACATGGAAGATGTTATTGAAGTTATTTCAAAAGGTGCTGCACAATCTTGGCAAATGGAAAATAGATATAAAACAATGATTGATGACAAATTTGATTTTGGTTTTGCAGTGGATTGGATGAGAAAAGATTTAAAGATTGCAATGGATGAAGCTAAAAATAATGGCTCATTATTACCTGTCACTGAACTCGTTGATAAATATTATGGTGAAGTGCAAGGCATGGGTGGTAATCGTTGGGATACTTCAAGCTTAATAAAAAGATTTAGAAAGTAAAGTATGCAGCCAGCATACTATGAAGATTTTACAGAAATTCAAAATAAGTATTGGTCTATGTTAGATGATGCTGTCACTAACAGAGGTTCACCATTTAGAATTCCAGTTTTCATATGTGCTCACCAAGATGAGGTCGATGGTAGAATTGTTGTTTTGCGTAAATCAGATAGAGAAAATGATTTATTACAATTTCATACTGATTTAAGATCTCCAAAGGTGAACATTTTAAAAAAAAATAAGAACGCCTCTTTAGTTTTCTACGATAAAGAAGAAAAGATACAACTAAGAGTAAAAGTAGAATGTGAAGTTAATAATCAAAATTCTACAACTGAAGAATCTTGGAAAAAAACTCAACATATAAGCAGACGTTGTTATTTAACTGATAGTCCCCCAGGAACTGCATCAGAAAAACCAACTTCTGGCATGATATCTAAATTGGAAGATTTTGATTACACAATGGAACAAAGTGAAGATGGTTATAAAAATTTTACTGTAATTAAATGCAAAATAAAATCTATAGAATGGCTATTTCTTGCTGCTAAAGGTCATCGAAGAGCTAAGTTTGATTTAGAAACAAACAAAAGTGAATGGTTAGTTCCTTAAATTATTTTTCAATAGCTGCTAATTTTTTCTTTAATTTAACCGGTAAATTTGCAAACCACTCTTTCTCTTTGCCAGAGTCTGGTAAGACAGCCCCATATTCAATCATTTGAGATGGGGGAAGATCATTAATATAAACCCATACTTGAGTTTCATCTAATTTGGAATTTTTTACTAATACATGTTTTAAATCTGAAATTAATTTGTCTTTGACCTCTTTTGATCGACCTGCTCTAATTTGGCCAAGTAAAAATAAAGATGGCTCTTTTACTTTTTTTCCACCCATAAAATGATTATTTTTTTTTGTTTTATTAAATATTACTTGAGCAAAATAAGTATTTGCACCAGTTACTACATTATGAACTTTAGTAATTCCTTCGGCTAATTTTTTTTGTTGTTTGGAGGAAATATTAAAGTTTGAGTTTGTTACTGTATAAGTTGGCATTATATTTAAAATATAGATTTAGAATATCTTTTCCAGTTATCTTGATAATGTTTTGTGTTTTCAATAATTGCTTTTTTTTCGTCTTCAGTAATTTCTCTTACAACTTTTCCAGGTGAGCCAATCACTAAGGAGTTGTCTGGAATTTCTTTGTTCTCTGTGATTAATGCTTTCGCTCCTACAAGGCAATTTTTTCCAATCTTGGCATTATTTAAAATTACTGCTCCAATACCAATTAAACTATTATCCCCTATCGTACAGCCATGAAGCATAACCATATGTCCAACGGTAACATTCATTCCAACTTTTAATGGATAACCTGGATCTGTATGTAAAACACTTCCATCTTGAATGTTGGAACCCTCACCAATGTGAATATTTTCTACATCGCCTCTTAAGGTTGCATTAAACCAAATACTAGAATTTTTTTCTAAGGTAACATCACCTATTATAGTTGCATTAGGTGCTACCCAATTTTCGCCAGAGTTTTTTGGTTTTTTATCTTTTAAATCGTAAAACATAATTTATATATTATTACATTATGCCTATACAAACTCCAATATGTGATTTTGGTCAAAAAGCACATGACTTTAAGCTTAAATCAACAGATGGTAAAATTCTCTCACTATCAGATGTCAAAGGTGAAAAAGGAACACTAATTATGTTTATTTGCAATCATTGTCCATATGTTAAAGCGGTTACAAAAGATATTGTTGAGGATTGTAAAAAATTGAGAGACATCGGTGTTAATTCAGTAGCTATTTGTGCCAATGATGCAGAAAATTATCCTGAAGATTCTTTTGAAAATATGATTAAATTTTCAGAAGAAAATCAATTTGGTTTTCCTTATTTAGTTGATGAAACGCAAGAAGTAGCAAAAACTTATGATGCGGTATGTACTCCAGATTTTTTTGGATACAACAAAGATTTAGAGCTTCAATATAGGGGAAGAGTAAGAGAACTTAAAAAATTAATTCCAGTTAGAGATGGCGATAGTGATCTTTTAAAAGCTATGACACAAATTGCTAAAACTAATAATGGACCTGAGAACCAAATTCCTAGTGCTGGATGTGGTATTAAGTGGAAAACTAATTAATGTATATTATTGTTACTAGAACTTTTCCACCAGAATTGGGTGGAATGCAAAGTTTGATGTGGGGTTTATCCCGTGAAATGTCCAAAAATTTTATGATTAAGGTTTTTGCAGATTATTATGAAAATCATAAAAATTTTGATGAACAAGCAAGTTTTTCGATTGAAAGAGTTGGTGGAATAAAATTTTTAAGAAAAATAAGAAAAGCTCAATTAATTAATGAATTTTTAAAAGAAAATAAAGTTGAGGGGATCGTTGCTGATCACTGGAAAAGTTTAGAATTAATTAAAACTAATAAAAAAAAGTATTGTTTAATTCATGGTAAAGAAATCAACCATCCTTTAGGAAGTTCATTAAATAAAAGAGTTGTAAAAGTTCTTAATAATGTAGAAAAAGTAATTGCGAATTCTGAATATACAAAGAATTTAGCGATAGATAATGGTGTAGATCAAAATAAAGTTATAGTCATAAATCCTGGAGCTGATCCAATTCAAGAATTAAATAAAAAGTCTCTTGAGAAAGTTGAAAGTTTATTAAAAGTCAAAACACCTAGACTAATTACAGTTTCTAGATTTGATAAAAGAAAAAATCATGAAAAAGTAATTATGGCATTAAGAAATTTAAAACAAATATACCCTGATATTGTTTATATTTGTATTGGTTATGGTGATGAGGAGGAGAATATAAAAAAATTAGTTGAAGAGTTAGATCTAACTTCACAAGTAATGTTTTTTAAAGATATAAGTTCTGATTTAAAAAATGCTTTAGTAGCTAAATCAAATATCTTTGTCATGCCTTCTATTATACATAAGACTTCTGTAGAAGGTTTTGGGATAGCTTATGTAGAAGCTGCACAATATGGAATTCCTTCTCTAGGAGGAAAAGATGGTGGTGCATCAGATGCTATTGACCACGATAAAACTGGATTAATTTGTGATGGGAACAATCTAGATGAGATTTATTCATCACTAAATTCAATGATTGAAAATAAAAAATATATTGAACTTGGAAAAAATGCCAGAGAATATGTTTCAAAATTTCAATGGAATAAAACTTTTGAAGAATACAAAAAAATTCTTAATTAATTTAAAGAATTAAGTAATCTTTCAAAAACTTTTTCTGCACTTAAATTATTCAGGTCTGTTACTTCAATTGCTTTAAAATTATCTCTTTCAATACTGACTTTATATGCAGTAGTATGTTTACCAAATAAAGTTAATCCTTTAGCTCCAACATGAGCTGCAATATGGGCAGGTCCAGTATCATTAGCAATAACAAAGGTGCTTTCTTTAATTAAAGAAGTTAGTTGAGAAATATCAAGCGCTTTTCCATTATCTAATAAAACTTCAGCATTTATTTCTTTTGCATCATTTATCTCGGATGGGCCCGGAGCTAAAACAATTTTATATTCGTTACCAAATTTATCTAAAATAAGTTTTATAAGATCATTATAATAAGGCCATTTCTTAATGTGTAAGTGGGGCGAGCAAAAAGGAAATAATAAAATAAATTTATCCAATTTGAAATGATCTTTAATTTTACTGATCTTGGAGCCAGCCCAACTAAAATTAGGATTTAAAGTATGAGATGTTTTTAGTCCTGAGGTTTGTAATTGATGATTAAATCTATCAAGAACAGAGTGTTTATCAAATTCCTTTTTATCTATTACTTCTGGCAAAGTTGTAATTGAACTGGACCATGTTTCTTTTTTTGCTTTAGGAAAAAGAATATTTTTATAAAAATTTGTTCTTGAGGAATTTTGAAGATCGAAAACTTTTGAAAAACTATGTTTCTTAAGTTCTCTCATTAAGAAATATAAGTATATGAGATTATATCTTGGCAACCTTTTATCTAGAATTACTTCATGAATAAATGGATTTTTTTTAAAAACTTCTAAATAAGCTTTTGTAGTTAGTAAATAAATTTGATCATTTTTATGATTTTCAGATATGTCTTGAATTGCACCACTTGCTTGAGCTATATCTCCTAATGATCCGTGTTTAATAATTAAAATATTAGACATATTTATAACAAGATAGCACAGTATTAAATTTTATGAATAAAATTATAGTTGAAGTTTCGATAGGTGAACTTTTAGATAAAATTTCAATTTTAGAAATCAAACAAGGAAAAATTAAGGATTCGGAAAAACTAAAATTTATTAACAATGAACACTCAATTTTAAAAGATCAGTTGGATAAGAATGTAAAATCTGATGATAAACTTAATGATCTTTATCAATCATTAAAAGAAATAAATTCGAAACTATGGGTTATTGAGGATGATAAAAGACAATGTGAAAAAGAAAAAGATTTTGGCGAAAAATTTATTAAACTTTCAAGAGACGTCCATTTTCTTAATGATGATCGTGCAAAAATAAAATTAGAAATTAATAATCACACCGGTTCAGTTATAAAAGAGATAAAAGAATATACTAGTTACTAAACAATTCTAATGGCACTTCATTTTTCAAAAAAAGAGTTTTCTAGCAGAAAAAATAAGGTTTTAAATTCGATGAAAGAGCAAAACCTTGATGCTCTTTTGATGTTTAGACAAGAGTCAATGTATTGGTTAACTGGATACGATACCTTTGGTTATGTTTTTTTTCAGACATTGGTTTTAGATAAAAGCGGAAATATAATACTGCTCACAAGAGCTCCTGATTTAAGACAAGCTCAAAATACATCCAACATAGAAGATATTAGAATATGGGTTGATAAAGATGGATCAAATCCAACAGATGATCTTAAAGCTATTTTGAATGAATTAAATCTTAAAGGAAAAAAGTTAGGAATTGAATATGAAGCTTATGGTTTAACTGGTCGTAATGCTCTTCGATTAAACAAATCTTTAGAAAATTATTGTTCTCTTGAAGATAAATCAGACTTAATAACAAAATTACGAGTAGTAAAATCTAAAGAGGAAATTGTTTATGTTAAAAAAGCTGCAGAACTTGCTGATAAAGCTTTAGACGAAGTATGGAAATATGCAAAAGCTGGTGTTAGTGAATCTAAGATATTAGCAGAAATGAACAGGGTTATATTTGAAGGTGGTGGAGACTATCCTGCAAATGAATTTATAATTGGTTCTGGTAAAAATGCACTGCTTTGTCGTTATCAATCAGAAAAGCAAATTTTAGACAAACAAGATCAATTAACTGTTGAATGGGCTGGCACTTATAGACATTACCATTCTGCTATGTTTAGAACTATTCCTATCGGTAAAGCAGATCCTAAGCATCATAAAATGCATGAAGCATGTGTTGAAGCTCTTAAAAATTGCGAAAGTAAATTAAAACCTGGGAATAAGGTTGGAGAAGTTTTTGATATTCATGCAAAAACGTTTGATGACCTTGGTTTTAAAAAAGCTCGAATGAACGCTTGTGGTTACTCATTAGGAAACACTTTTTCTCCAAACTGGATGGATTGGCCAATGCTTTACACTAATAATCCTTATGTAATTCAACCTGGAAATATATTTTTTATACATATGATATTAATGGACTCTGAAAACCAATTAGCCATGAACCTAGGTGAAACTTATTTAGTTACAGGAGATGGCAATGAAAGACTCGGTAAACAAAAGTTAGATTTAGTAGTACTTTAATTAAAACTATATTTTTTCTCTAAAAATTTAATTACGTTGTGAATTATAAAAGTCATAAATAGATAAATTCCACCAGCAACTATAAATACCTCAATTGGTTTAAAAGTTGTTGAAATTATATATTTTGCAACACCTGTAAGGTCCATTATGGTGACTGTACTTGCTAAAGAAGTTCCTTTCATCATCAGGATAATTTCATTTCCGTAAGCTGGTAAAGATTGTCTTATAGCTATAGGTATCTGAATTTTATAAAAGATTACTTTATTTGAGATACCTAAACTTTTACCTGCCTCTATTATTCCAGGTTTAATTGTTTGAAATGCTGATCTTAATATCTCTGAAGTATATGCACCCGTGTTTAGAGCAAAAGCAATAATTGCACACCAATATGGTTCTTTTAAAATTACCCATAAAACTGTCGACCTTAAATATTCAATCTGACCTAATCCAAAATAAATTATAAAAATCTGTACTAAAAGTGGAGTACCCCTAAAAACATATGAATATCCATAAGCAAATCTATTGATAAATATATTTTTATTTAATCTTAAAATTGCAAAAAATAATCCAATTAACAATCCAATTATTAAAGAAACTGAAAGAAGTTTTAAAGTTATTACAGCTGCGCTTAATAACTTTGGGAAACTATTAATCATTAACTCAAGATCCATTAGTACCCCCTACTATATTTGACTTCTAATCTGTTGATTAATTTCATACTCACAAAAGTAAGTAGTAAATATAAAGCTGCAGCAAATGAATAAAAGAATAATGGATCTCTTGTTGATCCAGCAGCAATATACGACTGTCTCATGATTTCAACTAAGCCTGTAACTGAGATTAAAGAAGTATCTTTGAGTGTTATTTGCCAAACA
Source organism: uncultured Pelagibacteraceae bacterium (assembly GCA_902582845.1). Taxonomy (GTDB): domain Bacteria; phylum Pseudomonadota; class Alphaproteobacteria; order Pelagibacterales; family Pelagibacteraceae; genus Pelagibacter. The sequence goes on from CACHTQ010000001.1 coordinate 167,591, forward strand.
TTACTTAGATTTGGAATAGCTAATCTTAACGTTTGAGGTAAAATAATTTTAAAAAATTTCCCAAACTTATTGAAACCTAATACATTAGCAGCTTCAAACTGGCCTTTATCAATTGATTGTATTGCTCCTCTAAAAACTTCTGTAGAATAAGCGCCAGAGATTATCCCAATTGCAAATGCACCTGTAATAAATGCATTTATTTCAATATATTCATTATAACCAAATATTGATGCAACAAACATAACTGCACCAGTTCCACCAAAAAAGAAAAGATAAATTACTAATAATTCTGGAACACCTCTAATGACGGTTGTGTAAGAGTTGGCGATAAAATTTAAAAACTTATTTTTAGATAATTTTAATGGAGTAAAGATTAATGCAAAAAGAAAACCTATGATCATTGCTGTTATTGAAACAGCTATAGTCATCAGGGTTGCATAAAATAATTCATCACCCCAACCAGTATCTCCAAATGCTAGAAGTTCCATACAGATTGGCGACTATACATGATAGTCGCCAAATCTAAAATTTAATTACATAGAAGCGTCGAAACCAAACCACTTAGTAGCAATTCTACTAATGTCTCCGTTTTTTCTCGCTTTATTGATAGCGGCATTAAACTTTTTCAAAAGTTCAGTATCATCTTTTCTAATACCTACTCCAACACCGTTTCCAAATGCACCACCTGAGAAAGTTGGTCCAGTTAAAACAACTGGCTTACCAGATTTTTCTGCATAATCACTGAATGCAACAGCAGCAGCTAATGCAGCATCACATCTTCCTGATGCTAAATCTAGGTTAACTTCGTCTTGTGTTTTATAAGTTCTAACATTTACTTTTCCTACATCACCAGAGTCTAAAAAGTTTTGATGAATTGTAGCAGTTTGTACACAAACAGTTTTACCTGCTAATGCAGCAGTAAGTGTTTTAAGATCTTTTTTAGCTGCAGCATTTGGTTTAGTAAGATTTATCCCAGCAGATGTATCTAAACCCTCCAGGCTAGATCCTTTCATGACTGCTAAAGATGCAACCTCATCTGCATATCCTTGAGAAAAGCTAATAGCTTTTTGTCTTTCTGCAGTAATTGACATACCTGCCATTATTGCATCAAACTTTCTCATGATTAGAGCTGGGATCATTCCATCCCAATCTTGCTCAACTATTACACATTGCTGTCCAATGTATCTACATAGCGTGTAAGCTAACTCAACTTCGAAACCTATTAACTTACCTGCCTCGTTTTTTGAGTTCCATGGAGGATAAGCACCCTCTGTTCCAATTCTTATTTTATCAGCATTAACATTCCCTATTACCAATAGAGAGAGAAAAACTGAAAAAATAGTTTTCTTAAATATATTCATTGTCATCTCCTTTAATAAAAAAATAGTATTTCACAGATTGTTGATATTAAAAAGAAAAAATTAGTGGTTTACCGAAGAAGAAAAATTCCAAGAACAATCAAAACTAGGTATGTAAACTCTGGATAAATTAGTGTTTCCAAAATGATGGTTAAATACATTTAACCAATTTTCAACTTGAAGAGGTTTTTTATCCTGACTTCCCACTTGGGCAGTAATTACTCCTTTAGGCTTAAGTATTCTCACTAAAGAGTCCATATTTTTAGCAGCAAGGTCTATGCAAAACTGGTCATCATTTAGATCAACAAAAATATGATCATAAGTATCTTCGTTCACTGTCTTTATGCTTTCAAAAGCATCACCCCATACACATTTTACAGAATTCTTTTCTGTAGATTTTTTTCCTATATCACCAAGGTGTTTATTACAAACTTCTACAACTTCTGGATCTAATTCGTACCAATCTATAAAATTAAATTTTTTTGAAATACATTCCCTTGCAACACCACCATCACCACCACCGATTATTGCTGCTCTCTCGTTTTTTTTATTTAACTTCAGGCCTGCTCCTACAAAAGTTGAGCTGTACAAATGTTCATCTGATGCCGCTACCTGTATTTCACCATCAATAAATAAAGATTTTCCAAATTGCTCTAATTCTAAAATTTCAATGTGTTGACCAACTTTTGATTTAAAGTCCTCTAAAACTTCGTTTACAACATATGATTTTTGTAATCCAGGTGAACTATAAATATCATGGTAAAGAGATCTGGTATCTCTATTAAATTCTTTTTTAACAATTCTTTTGTGTTCAAATTCTTTTTTAACAATATCAATTGCTACTGATGGGCTTATTTTTCCACAAGTAAAAAAATCAAAACTAATTATTCCATTTTCTGGAAATGTATGAAAACTTATATGACTCTCAGCCAATAAAGCTAAAATTGTAAAGCCCTGGGGTTCAAATTTATATTTTGAAATATTTAAAATAGTTACATTAGCTGCTTTAGCGATTTCATTTATTACTTTTTCAAAAACTGTAGGATCGTACTCTTTTGTAGTACCTATAATATCCAAAGTAATATGCTCCCCAACTTTAATCATCTTACCCTTTTTTATAGTTTTTAGCCTTATCTAAAACTTTTTTCATTTCTTCAAATGAAAGAATCTTAGGTTCACCTAACTTTAGTGCAATAGTGTATTGATGACAAATATTTTCTATCTCTTGTGCAAGTTCAAATGCATCCTCTAAATTTTTTCCAAAAGCAACCTGCCCGTGATTAGACATTAAGCAAGCACTTCTATTCTCTAAAGCTTTGATTACATTTTTAGATAACTCTTCAGTTCCAAAAGTAGCGTATTCAGCGCATTTAATGTTATCTCCTCCTGCAAGAGCAATCATATAATGAAATGGTGGAATAGGTTTTCCATGGGAAGATACAGCCGTTGCGTGTGGAGAATGAGCATGAACAATGGCATGTGCCTCTTTTTTATTTTTATAAATATCTCGATGAAATCTCCATTCAGATGATGGCTTGTTAGTTGGGTCGTTTTTTTCATCCTCATTTAAACCCATAAAAACAATATCTTGAGGTTTTAGTGTTTCGTATTTTTTTCCTGATGGAGTAATTAAGTATCCATCTATATCATTCTCGGTTCCTCTCAGTGATATATTTCCAGATCTAAGCGGTGAGAGATTTGTAGAATTTAATTTTAATGAATATTCAATAATTTTATTTCTTTGATCTAAATTCTTCATTTAAATAATTCTTTAAGTCCTTTTTCCGATGCTTCACATACACCTTTCTCGGTAATTAATCCCGTAACATATTTTGCAGGTGTTACATCAAAAGCTAAATTCATAGCTTTACTTTTTTTTGGATAAATTTGTATTTTCTTTATATCTCCTTTTTCATCTAAACCTTCAATCTGAGATAATTCATCTGAATTTCTCTCCTCAATTGGAATATCTTTATGATCTTTTATGTTCCAGTCAATTGTTGAACTTGGTAGTGCAACATAAAAAGGAATGTTGTTATCATGAGCTGCTAGTGCTTTAAGATAAGTTCCAACTTTATTACAAACATCTCCATTGGCTAGAGTTCTGTCTGTTCCAACAATACACATATCAACTTCACCTCTTTGCATTAGTATACCACCTGTATTATCTGCAATAATTGTGTTTCTAATTCCCTCTTCATTTAATTCATAAGATGTAAGATTTGCTCCTTGATTTCTAGGTCTAGTTTCATCTGCCCATACATGAACTGGAATTCCTTTTTTGTGAGCATGATATATGGGAGAAGTTGCGGTCCCCCAATTTATTGTTGCAAGCCATCCTGCATTACAATGAGTTAATATATTAACTGTATCTTTTTTTTTATTATAAATTTCTTCGATAATTTTTAGTCCATTTAATCCTATATTTTCACAAAATTTTACATCCTCTTCACATATATTTTTTGCTTCATTCAAGGCTATTTCTAAAATTTTATCGCTATTGACACCTGATAATTTATTCATCATTCTATCAACAGCCCACTTTAAATTTATTGCTGTAGGTCTTGAACTAATTAAATCTTCTGCAGATTTCTTTAAAAATGATTGATCATTATTTTCTATAATTGCCAAAACTAAGCCATAGGCAGCAGTTGCTCCTATTAAAGGTGCACCTCTTACCTCCATTACTTTTATCGCATTTATAGCATCCTTAACTGTTTTTAGATCTTTAATAATAAATTTATGTGGAAGTTTTGTTTGATCAATAATTTTTACAACATTGTTTTCAAACCAAATAGTACGATATTCTTTTCCTTCGATTCTCATTTTAACCTTGAAGCAATAAAATTAAAAATTTCTGTATTATAATATTGAAAACATAATCCTTGGTTCATTTCATGACCCGGATTTTTACGAGCTGAAATATTTTCTTGCCAATCATCTCCTTTTACAACACAAGATTTTCCTTTAATTTTATAGTCTTGAGAAATAACAATTCTTTTAACTCCTGGAACTTCCTCTAACCAGTCAGATAACAGTCCCTCCCATTTATCCTTGGGGTGAGTAAAAGCTAAAACAGAAACATTATCAGATTGTTTAATATTATTAATTTGTCTTGCTCTTAACTCAGCAGGGCCTGGATATTTTTTAGCAAATTTTTCTAATGCCTTTTCAGAGCCTACTTTTTTTACTTTATAAGTTTTAGAAAGCTTACCAAAACAAGCTTGCATATATGATATGCCGCCGCCTACTTTTTCGGGGTAAGCTGATAACAACATTAGAGTTAATAGACCACCACATGAATGACCTGATATAATTATTTGTTTTCTTGGAACCCCTATACTTACAAATTTTTCAACTAATTCTAAGTTTCTTTCAATTCTTTTGTCTAATTTGTGCTTTCCAACATAAGGAGTTTTGGAATTCCACCAATGTTTTTTTAATGACATGTCACCCGCAAAATCATTAGTGCAGAAATTATAAACCATAATTTTTTTACCATTAATTTCCTTACCAACTAGTGAAGCTTGATTTCTAATTTGATTTACCCAAATACATTCATTCTTGTGAGCTTTATCATTTGAATTTTGACCATGATTGTAAATAATTATAATTTTATTTTTAGGGTCATCAATATTCATACCTTCTTTTACCAAGGCTAATTTCGTGATAAAACCACTTTTTAAAATTTTTCCATTTGCGTATACTGTATTTGAGACTGTTAAAAATATTAAAATTAATAATAACTTTTTCATTTTTTTAATACTCTTCCTGCTACTGTATTTAATTTTTCTATAGTTTTTTTTGTTCTTTTTTCAGGTGCTGTAATAATTGCAACATCCAAACAATTATTAGTTGGATCATTAGGATCAATGTGATTATCAAAATTTTCTATTAAGTTTTTAATCATGTTTTTTGCCTTTGCGGCATTACCTAATAAAACTTTTACAACTTGTTGAACATCAACGTTTTCATGATCGGGATGCCAACAATCATAGTCTGTGACCATTGATACAGAAGCATATCTTATCTCTGCTTCTCTTGCTAATTTTGCCTCTGGCATATTAGTCATTCCAATTACGTCTGCTTTCCAAGATCTATATAAATTTGACTCGGCTAATGTTGAAAATTGAGGCCCTTCCATAACAACATATGTTCCATTTCTTTGATATTCAATTTTTTCTTTTTTAATTGCTTCTTCACATGCGTTCATCAAACCATTGGATGTTGGATGAGCCATAGAGACATGAGCAACAATTTCATCATCAAAAAATGTTTTGTTCCTTGCAAAAGTCCGGTCTATGAATTGGTCAACAATAACAAATTTTCCTGGTGGCAAATCCTCTTTTAAAGACCCGACTGCTGAAACTGACACAATATCTGTTACACCTAACTGTTTAAGAGCATCAATATTTGCTCTAAAATTTATTTTTGACGGAGGAATAAAGTGACCTCTTCCATGTCTTGGTAGGAAGTAAACCTCTTTATTATTATAATTAGTTTTTAAAATTTGGTCTGAGGGTTTTCCCCATGGGGTATTTAAATCTAATAATTCTCTATTTTTGAATTCTTCAACATCATAAAGACCGCTACCACCAATAATTGCTAATTTATTTATTGTCATGTTATAAAATTAATTTATTTATACTTTTATAATTTACTCTTATGAATTTAAAAGACTTTATTAGATCTATTTCAGATTATCCAAAAAAAGGTATTTTATTTAGAGATATCACAACACTCATTAAAAATGAAAAAGCTTTTTCAGAAACAATTGATCAGATTTTAAAAAGATCAAAAAAAATGAAGTTTAATAAGATTGCTGCAATTGAGTCTAGAGGATTTGTTTTTGCCTCAGCTGTTTCTTATATTCTGAAAAAACCATTTATAATGTTAAGAAAGAAAGATAAATTACCAGCTGATGTACACTCTGTTGATTTCGAATTAGAATACGGGAAGGCTACGATTGAAGTTCATAAAGACTCTATAAATGAAAAAGATACAATTTTGATTATAGATGATCTAATTGCTACTGGAGGCACTGCACATGCTGCAGCAAAACTTGTAGAAATTTCAAAAGGAAAAGTTGCTGGATTTATTTTTGTTATAAATCTTTTTGATCTTAAAGGTTCTGACAGTTTAATTAAAAAAGGATACCAGGTAGAGAATTTAATTGAATTTCCTGGTCATTAAATTTTTAGATGTTAGGCCTATAATAAGAATTTTTTCCTATCATAGAGCTCATTAACCCTAATAATCTCATCTGATATATTTTTCTTTTAAAAGTATTGAAAGTAATTAAATAATAAAAAAATTTTATTTTTGCAGAAATCAAATTTTTAAAAACTCTAAATAACGCAATCAAATAGCCATGATGTTTTTTATTAAAATAAAATTTAGACCACATCCAATGCCAATTTCTTAAATATTCAATTTCGTTTTTATATTTTGGATCTACTGCCTTTCCTCCTAAATGATGAATTCTTGATTTCGGTACTATGTAAATATCTTCATCATTCTTCTCTAATCGCAAACATAAGTCCTCATTCTCAAGGTATAAAAAAAAATTTTCATCAAAAAAATAAAAATCATTTAATTTTTTTAATTTCTTTAAATTAAGAAGCATTGCATATCCATCAACACTTTTAACCTTGAAAGGTTTAATTGGATCAAAATCAGTCTTTTTTTTTAGAGTATAATTGGGATATTCGCTTTTATCTGAGAGAGGAGCAATAATTCCAAAGTTTTCAATTTCTTCTGATGCTATAATTATCTCATCTATAGAACTTTTTTCTAAAGTTACATCTGGATTTAAAATTAAAACAAAATCTTTATTAACATTTTTTATGCCTAAATTATTTCCTGCACCCATACCTAAATTTTCTTTTGATAAAATATATTTGACATTATTATACTTTGTTTCAATTTTTTCTTTTAATTGATTATTGTTTGAATTATCAACAACAACTATTTCAATTTCACTATGGATAGAATTAATACAATTTTCAATTACGTAATCACTTTTATAACTTACAATGATCACTGAAAGGTTTTGCCTAGTTATTGACATAATATGTGTATACTCGACTATACTAAAATTTATTTTTAATGTAAAAATCAAAAAATGAAAAAAATCGTAGTTACTGGTGGATTAGGATTTATAGGAAGTAATTTAATAGATTTATTATTAAAAAAAAATTTTTTCGTCATTAATATTGATAAAGGAACTTATTCATCAAATTTATATAATACTAAAGATTTTAAAAGATCTAGAAATTATAAATTATTTAAACTTGATATCGCGAGTAAGAAAATCGATAAAATACTAACGAAATACAAACCATCAGGAGTTTTTAATTTAGCTGCTGAAACGCATGTGGATAGATCCATTGATAATCCTGGGAGTTTTATTCAAAGTAACATTGTTGGTGTATTCAATCTACTTGAATGTTTCAAAAATTTTTCAAAAAAAAATAAATCTAAGTTGATACATATTTCAACTGATGAAGTTTATGGTGATGTTTTAATTGGAAGAACAGACGAAAATCATTCTTATAAGCCAAGCTCACCCTATGCTGCTAGTAAAGCTGCATCTGATCATTTAGTAAGTTCATACATTAGAACTTATAATTTACCTGCGATAGTTACAAATTGCTCTAACAATTATGGTCCAAAGCAACACCCGGAAAAATTAATTCCAAAACTAATATATAATATAATGAACAACAGACCTCTTCCAATATATGGAAAAGGGTCTAATTCAAGAGAATGGATATATGTAAAGGATCATTGCGAAGCATTAATAAAAGTGTTTAACAAAGGAAAATTGGGGGAATTTTATAATATTGGATCAAATAAGAACCTAACTAACTTACAAGTTACAAAAGAACTTTTAAAAAAATCAAAAAAAATAATTGAACTTGGCAAAAAAGTGAAAATTAGTTTTGTAAAAGATCGTCCAGGTCATGATATTAGATATGCATTAAACAGTAATAAGATTAAAAAAGAACTTAATTGGTATCCAAAAGTAAATTTTTCACAGGGAATACAATTAACACTGAATTGGTATATCGAAAACAAGTCATACTATAAATCACTTTCCAAAAGAGATATAATAAATAGATTGGGAAAAAAATGATTAAAAAAGGAATTATTTTAGCAGGTGGAAAAGGAACGAGAATGAGTCCTTTAACAAAAGCTGTAAATAAACAGCTTCTTCCTATTCATGATAAACCTTTGATATTCTATCCATTATCAATATTAATGCTTGCAGGTATAAAAGACATTTTAATAATAGTTAATCAAGGTCAATTAAGTCAATACAAAAAAATTATTCCAGATGGAAAAAATTTTGGGATTAAAATAAATTACATTGAACAGAAAAATCCTAATGGATTACCCGAGGCGTTCATATTAGGTGAGAAATTTATCAAAAATCAAAATGTTTGTTTAATATTAGGTGATAATTTTTTTTATGGACAAAACTTATCAAAAATTCTTCGAAATTGTACTAAATTAAAAAACGGTGCTAAAGTCTTGCTACACAGAGTAAATAATCCTGAAAGATTTGGAGTAGCAAAAGTTTTTGGGAAAAAAATAAGAAGTATTAAAGAAAAACCTAAGAAATTCATCTCTGATTTGGCAATCACTGGATTATATTTTTTTGATAGAAAAGTGTGCAACTATGCAAAAAAACTAAAACCATCAAAAAGAGGTGAATTAGAAATTGTAGATTTACTTAATAGATATTTAAAAAATAAAAAATTGTCTGCGGAATTAATAGGAAGAGGTGGAGCATGGTTAGACACGGGATCTATTGAAGATTTTTATAAAACAAGTGCTTTTGTATCTGCAATTGAAAATAGACAAGGTTTTAAAATTGCATGTCTTGAAGAAATTGCATTTAACAACAAATGGATTGATAAGAAACAACTAATTAGAGCCATAAAATTTTATGGAAATTGCTCTTACTCAGATTATATAAAAAACTTATTTAAATAAACTTTTAAAAATGAGAATTAAAAAGACTAAATTTAAAGGACTTGTTATTTTAAATGGTGTTAGACATCAAGACCAAAGAGGGTATCTTAGAGAATTAGTAATAGAAAAATTGATCAAAAAAAAATTCAAGTTTCAAATAACTTCTTTATCAAAAAAGAATGTTTTAAGAGGTTTACATTTTCAGATAAAAAAACCCCAAGGAAAATTAATTTCAGTAATAAAGGGTGAAATTTTCGATGTCGCTGTAGACCTAAGAAAAAATTCAAAAACATTCGGAAAACATTTTTCAATTAGACTCAATGAAAAAAATTGTACTGCAGTATTTATACCTCCAGGTTTTGCTCATGGTTTCCTTTCTTTAAAAAAAGAAAATATTGTGTGTTATAGTTGTACTGAATATAGATCACCACATAACGAAAGATCATTAAAGTACAATGATCCAAAGTTGAAAATTCAATGGCCTTCTAAAAAACCTAACATAAGCAAAAAAGATAAAAATGCTGATAATTTTGAGACATTAATTAGATAATTTTTTAATTAAATTTGATCTAAAAGTTATATCATCACTCATCCGATCATAATAAAAATTATATTTTTTATCTTTTAGAATTTTTAAAACCTCGTTGAAAAAATTTCTAAAACAATTATCCTTCTTTAATCTAAGAAATTTTTCATTTTTTTTTGAAATTAATTTTAAATATAGATTTTCATTATCAGGAGGTGAGAATACTCTATTAATAACACTAGTTTTATTCTTATTGGAAATCTTTATCTGATTTTTATATGTTCCACCAAATTCAAAAACTCCATTATATTTTCCTTCCTTAAAATTGATTAAGAATTTAATAGAGATAATTAGTCCATCTTTATTTTTTTTGATCTTTATTTGTTTATTTAACATTGTTTTAAGATCAAATAATCTTGGAATTGAAGAGATGTATGGACCCATATCCATTAAAACACCACCGTGAAATTTTTTTGACATCAAAAGACTTTTTTTATCTGGTTTAGGAATAATAAACTTAGAGTCAATTTTTTTAAAATTATCGTACTTATGAAGTTTTATAATTTTTTTCATTTGCAAGTGATAATTAAAGAAAATTGATTCAACTAAAAGTTTTTTATTTTTTTTTGAAATATCTATTAATTCTCTCAGTTGATTTTTGTTAGATGTTATTGGTTTATCAACTATTGTGTTATATTTATAATCTAATGATCTTTTAGCCCAAAAAAAGTGTTCCGAATTTGGTAAAGAAATATAAACTAAAGATGGTTTACATTTTTTCAAAGCGTATTCATAAGATTTAAATTGTTTTTTAATTCCTGGAATTTTTCCCTTGAAAGATTTTGAAGCAATGAATAAAGAATTTTTTTTTTCTTTAAACACACTTAAGACTCTTTTCCTTACTATATTCGAATAACCTAAAATTAAAATTTTCAATTATATTGTGTCCTTAAAATTAATGATGCCAAATAGTAGTCTTGCTTCTATATCAATTTTTTGTTTTTTAACCAAATCAACTATCTGATTGTGAGATAACCAAATATAATTCTCGGGTAATTTAATATCTTTTTTTTTTTCTAATTCACAAGCCATATACCTGATTTGAGAGTGATAAAATCTTCCTCCTTCATCAGATAGGATATTATCATAAACTTTTTTCACATTCGATTTAATAAAATAATTAGAAATTAAATTTTTTTGAAAATTTGTTAGATTATTATTTTTTTTGTAACCAATAAATTTTGATGTGTTAACTGAACAAGTGTAGGTACTTGCTTTAGAACCTGGCTTTAGGATATGCCTACATAAATAGTGGTTTGTATTTTTAGATTTTTTAATAATAAATCCTGCAAAGGACATTTTTGATCCTTGTATAATTGGTTGATCCCAATCAGATACCTCTCTTTTATTAGTTTTCACTCTTATTCCAATGACAGAAAAATAGTTTTTTGATTGATGAAAAATTTTTTTTTTCGATAAATTCCAATTTTTGATTAAATTTAAACTTATAATTGTATTTTTAAGAAAGTACTTTTTATTCAAATAATTTTTCCATTTATCTATGGTCTTTTTATTATTTAAAGGAAAATCTTTTTTTTTCTTTTTTATAAAGGATGAAAAAACAGACAATGTGTCCATATTTATTAAATTTTTCTTCTGTAATAAAGTATTTATTTCCTTTTTAGAGAACCATCTAAATCTATCGTCCAAATCTATTTTTTTTGACACATAAGAAACAATATTTGAATTTTTTTTATTAAAATATCGAAAAGCTTGTTCTGTCTGGAGAGAAAAGTTTTTATTTTTTTTTCTAAAATATTTTAAATAAGGAATATTTTTTCCACCATGTATTCTAGAATAATTACTTCTAGTCGCTTGAACTGTAGGTGAAATTTGTATTTTGTTGATATTCCCTGGTTCAACTTTTGCTTGAAGAAGATATTTATTAGTTTTGGTATTTTTTATAACTCCCAAAATACCTATCTCATTTTGAACGATTATAGGCTGATCCCAATTTTTCTTTTTGTAAAAATTGGATTGAATTCTAACACCAACAACTTTAAAAAATTTTTTACTTTCATGGTAAATTTCTTTTTTATTAAATTTCCATTTTCTTAATTTTAATAGATTTATTTTTTTAACTTTTAAAAAATGTTTTTTTCTTTGATTGTAAAGCCATTTTAATATTGCTTTATTGCTCATTTAGAAAGTGTCGTTACTTTTGGAACATGTGTAATAAATCTTCCACCTCTTCTTAAAAAATTTTTTTCTTTTTTAAAAATTTCTTTTTTAAAATTCCATGCACCTAAAAAAGCATAGTCAATATTATCATTAATCCCATCTTTTGGAGAAATTATTTTAAGATGAGTTCCTGGTGTATACTTTCCTTGTTTATTTAATGTTGTATCAGTTACATAATCAATCATCCTAGAATTAATTCTACAATAATTAAAAACCGTAGTAGATTTATAAGTAGCACCATAACTTATAATTTTCTTATTTCTTTTTTTTAAACTTTCAATTAATTTAAATAATTTTTTTCTTGAAAGTTTGACACGCTTGGAAAATTTATAATAACTTTTAATCTTATCAAGCTTATAGGAAAGTTCTTTTTTTAATGCTCTTTTCAATCTTAAACTTTGTTTATATTTTCCCTTTTCTTTACAAATATAGTATCTATTAGAACCACCATGTGTTGTTAGATGTTCAATATCAAAAAGTCTTAATCCATATTTTTTTATTATATTATTAATTGAAATTGACGAGAAAACATAAACATGTTCATCATAAAATTGATCATAACTATTATTTTGAAGGACTTTTAATAAAGATGGATCTTCAATTACAAAAACTCCATCTTGAGATAATATATTATTTATTCCTGTAAATGTTTCCTCTAAATTGGGTATGTGAGAAATTGTATTAGCTGAAAAAATTAAATCAATTTCACCTTTTTTTTCTTTAATTAATTTTTTAGAGAGTTTTAAATTCCAAAATTCATCGTATGTTTTGAACAATTTTTTTGTAATTCTTGCTAAATTTTTGCACGGCTCAACTGCAATAACTGATTTTTTGTTAAAGTTTTTTAAAAAAACACCATCATTGCTGCCAATCTCCATAATCTTTTTTGGTTTAAATCTTTTAAATAATTTTTTTGCAATTTGTTTAAAAGCAAGTCTCATAGTTTTTGACTCTGACGCTCTATGAGCATATTGATCAGTGTATTGTTTTTTTGGATTAACTGGTTTTTTTATTGATACTAAATAATTTTTTGTGTTGAAACATATTTTCAAATTGTAAAAAAATTCATTCCTTAGTGTACTCCTTTTAATATCTTTCAAAAAAGAGTTTGCTAAAGGTTGCTGACCTAAATTTAAAAATACTTTATTCATTGTGATTTTGATTATATATTTATATATATGTAAAAATTAAACTATTCTAAATAAAATTGAAAAAAAATATTAATAAAATTGTCGTGAGTGGGGGTAATGGGAGATTTGCAACAGTTTTGAAAAGAACTATTGACTCCAAAAATTACCATTTTCCAAATAAATCACAAATGAATATTCTTAATCCTAGCTCATTAGAGAAATATCTTAAATTAAAAAAACCTAAATATTTTATTCATGTTGCTGGTTTATCTAGGCCAATGAGTATTCATGATAAAAAGATTTCACAGAGTATTGATATTAATATCATCGGGACTTGTAATGTCGTAAAAGTTTGTGAAAAACTAAGTATAAAGTTAATTTATTTTTCTACCGGATATGTTTATCCTGGTATCAAAGGAAATTACACTGAAAATGATTCTGTAAAACCAATTAATAAATATGCTATTTCTAAACTCGGTGGGGAATGTGCTGTAAAAATGTATGATAATTCTTTGATCTTAAGAATAATTATGTGTGAAAAACCTTTTATACATAAATCAGCTTTTTATGATGTTAAAACAAATTTTATTTTTCAAGATGATGTAGCTAAAATGATACCAAAATTATTAAATAAGAAAGGTATAATTAATATTGGTGGTAAAATTCAATCTGTTTATAATTTTGCTAAAAAATATAATAAGAAAATTAAAAAATCTTCTGGAAAGAAAATATTTCCACCAAATCCTTCCATGAATTTAAAAAAACTTCATAAAATTTTAAATTGAATATATGTTTAGATGGTAGCGGGAAGTGGGATCGAACCACTGACCTCGGGCTTATGAGTCCCGCGCTCTAACCAACTGAGCTACCCCGCCATGATTTATAAATGCTTTATAACTTTTTTAAATCTTTTTACAATTACAAGATATTATAAAATTTACTAATTTTATTAATTAAAAGGTTTAATGTTTTCATCTCTTTTTTAATAGAATATTGTTTCTCGAGTTTTATCCTATCCTTCTTAGTTTCGATCACCCAATTTTTTTTATAATTTTTAATTTCATGTAATAATTTTTTACCAAATTTATTAATATCACCACTTTCAATTTTCTTAAATATTGGTTCTTTCCAATATTCTACTCCTCCTCCACCTGTATATCCTATTACCTTGTTTCCGCATAAAGCAGCTTCGATTGGGGGAATACCTAAACCCTCAAGGTTGGAAAATGACAAAAAAAATTTTGAACGAGATAAAGACTTGATTAAATAATTCTCACTCACATTGTTCAATGGTACAATTTTCCAATTTTTTGGTAATAAATTTTTTAAATAAAACAGAAGTAATTGAGAATGATCAGGTAATTTTCTTGGCATATAAGTAATAGTATTAGTTTTTTTTGATATTTTAAGTTTATTACTATTAATAGAAAAGTTTATTCTTAAAATTTTATTTTTAAACTCAGGAAACATTTCTTTAAAACATTTAATATTATAATCTGAACTGATTAAAATTATTTTAGCATTTTTATAAGCAGATTTTAATTTTTTAAAATCACTAGTTGAGTTCATGTGAAAAAAACCTTGAATAAAAATTCCATAGTTTATTCCTTTTTTTTTCAAATCTAAGTCCTCAGGAAAATGAGACCAAATTTCTGGGATTATCAAGAAATCAGTATTTTTATCTAATGAAAATTTTTTCTTTGAACTTATATCTTTATCAAACCAATCTAAGCTTGGTGAAAAAAATTTCGAAACCTTCATTTTATTAGGGTTCCATCCTGAGTATTTTTCTTTAAATATATTCAATTTTTTTGATAAAGACGCTTCCAATTTATATGAAATTTTTTTTTTTAAATGGAGAACGCTTGAAGATACATTCTTTTTTATTTTGTTTAGCTTTAGAGAGTGACTATATATCACTTTTGCACCGCCCGAAGCACCTTTCATCTCAGGTAAAAGATAAATGATATTAATTTTTTTCATAAAAAATTATTTTTAATATTAATCCATTCAACATGAAAATTCATCTTTAAGATTTTTTTCTATTTGACTAATTACACTATGCCAACTTTTATAATTCGATTGTTTAAAAATTTTCAATGATTTATAAGGATTATATTTATAATATTCATACCATCTCCAATCAGAACTTGCTGAAATAAGACCCCAAGTTTCTTTATTACAAATACAAGCTAAATGTAAAAAAAAGGTGTCTGTAGAAATCATTAAGTCTAATTTCTTAATGATCCCAATCATATCAACAAAATTTTCTTTACTAAGATCAATTATATTTGATTTTAAAAAAAACTCTTTATCTCTATCCCATATTTCATTTTGAAAAGAATAAAAGTTCAAATCAAAATTAAGTAAATTTTTAAAATTTTTTAATTCAATAGATCTGTAAGGTTCTCTTGGACCAAAAAAATTCCCTGACCACACCAAACCAATATTCTTTTTTTTATTATTTAAAAAAAATTTTGAATAATCTTTTTTATCAGAACTTAAATTTATAAGATCTGAAGAATTTGAATTATTATCTTTGTAAAAATATTTATTTAAAGAGCCAATTGAAATTTTGTAGTCATATTTATTTTCAAGAATTTCACTTTTTTTATATATGTTTATATTATTAAAATTACTTTTAAAAATAGGCAAAAGTTTATCAAAAATTACAAAATCTATTTTTTTAGATGAAGATGATAGATTTATTAAAAATTTTGAAAATTGAAGTATATCTCCCATACCTTGTTCAGATGTAACTAAAATTGTAGAATCTTTTAAATTTTCTCCTTTCCAAGTTTTGATATTTTGAAATGATGTATCTTTTACAATAGAGTCCCTTAATTCATAAAATTCCCAACCCTCTTTAAAATTGCCTTCAATCAAATGAAGCATACCCCTTGTAAATTTTAAATCTTTTATATTTGGATAATTAGTAATAGCCTCTTCGACTGTCTCAATGGCTTTTTTATTATTACCAATAATTGAATAGATTTTTGCTAGCTTAGTATAAGCGGTATAATTTTTTGTGTCCTCAATAATTGATTTTAAAAGCTCAATAGCATTTTCAATTTTATCTTTAAATAAAAAATAATCAGATTTATTTAACTTAAATTCTATATAATTTTCATCAATTTGTTCTGCTTTTTTGTAAAATTGCTCTATTTTATCTTTTTCTCCAATTCTTAAATAAATAATCAAAAGGTTATTTATAATTAATTTATCATTTTGATCTATTTCTAGAGCTTTTAAGTAATAATTTTTAGCATTATCAATCTGTTGTGCTCCCCAAGAACATTTAGCCATATTATTGAATAGAATTTTTTTTTCTTTAAAATTTAGATTATCTGCAATTTTATATATCTCTATTGCTTTTTTATAATCTTTGTTCAAATCATGAGCTAAAGCCAAATTAAAGTATGCTATAGGATTTTTTTGAACATCAAAATCAATAATTTTCTTTGCATTTTCGATGGCAGATTTAAAATCACCTATTTTCAAGTTTAATTTGAAAAGATTTTTATAAGGATCAATAAATTTTTTATCTAATTCAATTGACTTTAAAAATTCCGATTTTGCTATTTCAAATTTTTTTCTTTTTAATGAGATAACTCCTTTGATATTTTTTATAACGTGTTCAATCTTTTTATCTGTATTTTGATCACACAATTCATAGGCTTTATCTAGATTATTCTCATTTAAATAATCAATTATTTTTTTTAAAGTTTCGGCCATTGAGATTGCATTTAATCTATCCTAAAAATAAATTTATAAATCAGATTATTATCTCTATAAAGCTAATATAATTGATAATTTATCTTGTTTTTAAATAAAAGTTTATAATTGTTTAGGAAAAAACAATAAGTCCAAATAAAATTAATCCAGTTGACGCTGCTGCAGAAAAATAAAATTTTTTTTTAATTTCTGTCTGTCTATTTAACTTTACTCTGTTCAAAAGTACATTTATGTCTGTGCTTCTATTGGTTGTTGGTGATCTATCAACGGTACTGTATTTTGCAATTAGTTTTTTTTTTAGAGAGTTAGTTAAAATTTTCATCAAGCGTATAAAACACTATTTTAAGTAATTGGCAAATAAATTATAAAGATAGATAAACTCCAATCGTACCTAATAAAAAAATACAGAAAGCAAAAATAGTTATATTTTTTTTAAACTCTTTACTTTGTTGCTCCTCAAGTTTGGATCTTAAGACATTAATATCAACTCTGCCTGAGTTATTTTTCTTTGGATTTAAAGGCTTTTCAGAGACATCCATATTATTATTTGGGGTCTGGATGTTGCTATTGTTATCTGTAAAGCCTTTAATATTCATATTTTTATTAAAACATCTTAGAACATTAAGAACAATTTTATAAAAGTTCAATTTGGGTCACTATTAAATTGACAACTGTTCAATTTGGGTTTCTATTAACAAAAAATTAAATTATGGGCATTCAAGAAGTAGATTTTTCCAAAACTCTTTCAGACGACCAGGTCTATGAGTCCATTATGTCTCACTATTCTTCTCTAGGTAAAGATTGGATATCACATCAATGGAATTGGATGAACAGTGTTTATACGCCATTTAATGATCACTATAAATATATGATAATAATTTCTTTAATTGAAAAGACTCTTCAATTTTACGACCAGATGAATATTCAATACTCTTATGATGAATACTACTCGAAATCATATCTTCAAATTGATAAGTTTAGTATTACTGAACTTTGTGAAAAATTAGATTTACCTAAAGAAACAATTAGAAGAAAAGTTATAGAACTTGAAGATGGGGGTGTGATAACTCGTAATAAAAAAAAAATTGTAATTGATAGAAAAGCATTCGACTTTGTTAAACCTGATCGCCAAATAAAATTTTCAGCAAAATATATTTACTTAGTTTCACTAGCTTTAAACAAAGATAAAGTTTATTCAAAAAAACTTGATCAAAAAACTATTGAGAATATTGTAAAAAAAAATTTTTCATTATCATGGAGATGGTTTTACAGGATGCAGATACCTTTAATTATAGGATATCATAAATTTTTTAAAGATTTGACAACTTTTCATATTTGGGGAACAGTTTGCATGAATCAGGTTTTAAATGTTTCAAGCCAATTAAATTCAGATAATAAAAAATCTTCATTAGACTACTTTGCTACTAATAACATTCTCATAGAAAATCTTGGTGCAAATACTGGTATAAGTGCAATGTCCATTTCTGATATGACAAAAATTCCTCGAGCAACAATAATTAGAAAGTGTAAATATTTAATAAAAGAAGATTTGATAAAGTTAAATGAAAAAAAACAATATGTACTAACTTCTATGAATTTTAGAAAAATTTTACCTTATCAAACAGAAATTTTTAAATATAAAGCTAAATTTATTCGTAAAGTTTTAAATCTTCTTGTAATTTCTTAAATCTTCAATAAATTGTCCTCGAGTATTACACAGAGGGGTCATGGGTATAGTAACAACAATAGCGCCATTTGCGCTAGCTCTTATAATGTTAGGACTTGGGGCGTCATTAACAGTAAAAGATTTCACAAGAGTTTTTCATCATCCAAAAGAATTTTTCGTTGGTTTAATTTGTCAATTAGTTGTTCTTCCAATTATTGGTTATCTGTTAATAATAATTTTAAAAACTCCAGTAGAGCTAGCTTTAGGTGTTATGTTGATTGCAGCTGCACCTGGTGGAGTAACATCAAATGTGCTTACTAAATTTGCAGATGGTGATGTCGCACTATCTATATCTCTCACTGCGTTTACTAGTTTAATAAGTATTGTTTCAGTTCCTTATATAGTTTTTTTATCAATTGATTTATTTGATATCACTTATGTAGAAAAAGAAGTTTCAATGCTTGGTATATCCTTAAAGATGTTTTTTGTAGTTACTGTGCCTGTAATAGTTGGAATGATTATTAGAAAATTTTTTAGTGATTTTATAGAAAATAATACCAAAATTATTGAGAAAGCATCCATAGGATTATTTTCAATTGTTTTTATTGCTATCTACATTCAAGAATGGGATAGTATTATAATGTTCCTAACTACAGCAGGAACTATTGCTTTAATTCTTAATATTTCCATGATGATCATAGGCTTTTACGTCGCTAAATTTTTTGCATCAGGTGTTGCTCAGCAAAAATGTATATCTCTTGAGTGTGGATTACAAAATGGAACGTTAGCTGTTTTTGTAGGAACTCAACTGTTTGGACAAAACATGACTTACATGGTTCCAACAGCAGCTTATGCTTTGATTATGATGATGACTTCTGTTTTTTTTGTGTTTTTCTTAAGAAATAGAACTTAATTATTTTTAAAATTAGTTTGTTTTAAAGGTTGAATAATTAAATCGATTGGATACTTTTTTTTCTCTACTTCAATGAATAGATCTTTTTTGTTGAGTTCGTCATTTGAAATATCGTTATTAATATAACCAAATGCTAAATTTTTCTTAAAATTAAAAGAATAATTACCTGATGTTGATCTACCTATAATGTTATTTTCTAAATAAATCGGCTCATCATGAAGCAATAAAGGCTCACCTGGCTTACTATCTTTTAAAGTAAACATTGCAAATCTACTTTTAATTTTTTCTTTTTTAATCTTTTCTAACGCTCTTTTACCAATAAATTCATCCTCTTTTTTAAAACTTATTGTGAAAGATAAACCTGCTTGATATTGATTTTCCTCTGGTGAAATATCATGTCCCCAATGTAAAAATCCGCTCTCCATTCGCATAATATCCATGGCATGCATACCACAATTCGAAAGGTTAAAATCTTTACCTTTATCAATCAACAATTCGTAAATTTTTTTAGCGTCTTTAAATCTTACATATAGTTCAAAGCCTAATTCACCAACATATGACAATCTTTGGGTCCAAATTTTAATCCCTTCAATTGAAATATATTTTGCTGTACCAAATCTAAATTCATCATTTTCGAAATCGTCTTTCGAAATTGATTTCATTAAAGCTCTACTTTTTGGTCCAAACACACCAAATACACAAAAATCATCTGTAACGTCTTTTAAATCTAGATCTTTTGCGAGGTATTTTTTTATGTGAAATTTATCTCTCTCCCTTGTGGCTGCAGAGCTTATAATTCTAAAATGATCTTTATCGATACAAACAACTGTTAAATCTGCTTCAATACCACCATGAGGATTTAACATATGTGTATAAATACATTTGCCAACTTCATTTTTAATATTTGCTGTACAAATTTTTTGTAATTCTTTGTGAGCTTTATCAGATTTAATCTCAAATTTAGAAAAAGGAGTTAAATCAAATAATCCAACATTTTTAACGGTATTATTCGTTTCATATTCTGCTGAAGGGTACCAATTTTGGTAATTATAACTGTATTCGTATTCTGTTTTTTCTCCATCTAAAGCAAACCACATAGGTCTTTCATATCCACCAGACACACCAAAACAAGCGCCAAAACTTTTTAATTCATTGTGATATGGAAGGGTTTTTATATTCCTTGAGGTTTTATGTTGTTTAAACGGCCAATGCATTCCATATAAATCTCCTAAAGATTCCGTAATTCTTTTTTTAATAAAACTTAGATCAGAATGAAATTTTTGAAATCTTTTGATATCATAACAAAAAATATCTTCGTTAATATGTCCATTGATTAACCATTCAGCGGTAACTTTACCTACACCTCCACCACTTCCAATTCCAATACTATTTAAACCACAACATACAAAAAAGTTTTTTATTTCAGGTACTTCTCCTAGAAGTGTATTTGTATCTGGAGTAAATGACTCTGGGCCTGAAAAAAATTTTCTAATTCCTGCTGTTTCTAAAACTGGAAATCTTTTTATTGCAGTGGCTAAATAAGGTTCAAAATGCTCAAAATTTTCTTGAAATTCTCCAAACGAAAAATCCTCTGGAAC
This sequence comes from uncultured Pelagibacteraceae bacterium, assembly GCA_902582845.1. GTDB lineage: Bacteria > Pseudomonadota > Alphaproteobacteria > Pelagibacterales > Pelagibacteraceae > Pelagibacter. The sequence goes on from CACHTQ010000001.1 coordinate 188,738, forward strand.
TTTATTAATTTTATCCCAAGCTGGAATAGACTGAGACTCAAATATACCAACTAATATTTTTCCAGCATCTTCTTTAATATAAGTCCTGTTATCAAAATCTCTTATCACTGGTAAAGTTTTAGAAAGGTTTTCAATCGGCTCTGTAATAATATAAAAATGTTCTGCAGGATAAAGAGGTATACTTACTCCAGCTTTTTCTCCAATTTGGCGTGACCACATTCCAGAAGCTAAAACTATATACTCACAATCAATTTTTTGGCCATTTACTTTTACACCAGAAATTTTTCCATTCTTTGTTAAAATTTCATCAACAGGTGATTGTTCGAAAATTTTTGCTCCTTCCATTCTAGCTGCTTTTGCTAACATATGTGTTACTCCTGATGGATCTGCAGCACCATCACCTGGCATTAAAATTCCTCCTAAAACTTCATCGGTATTTACAATTGAATAATCTTTTTTAATTTGTTCTTTATCTAAAATTCTAACATCAACATCAAATAGTTGTGCGGTTGTCGCTTGTCTTTGAAGCTCTTGCCATCTACCTTTATTTTCTGCAATTGAGAGAGCTCCATTCAATCTTAACCCAGCTGAGTGATCAACCTTTTTTTCAAGTTCTTTATATAAGTCAAGAGTATATTTTCTAATTTTGGTAATCGCTGCAGATGGACCTAGTTGACTTACTAATCCAGCTGCATGCCAAGTCGTGCCTGATGTTAACTGATCTCTTTCTAAAAGAATTGTATCTTTCCAACCAAATTTAGCTAAATGGTAAGCGACTGAACAACCAACCACTCCACCTCCGATCACAACAACTTTGGTGCTACTTGGAAGTTTTTTTTCCATTCAATTAATTTTTGATTGCATCTCCTGGGTTAACATATTCATGTCCAAACACATCTGCAACAGCTTTATAAGTCACATGACCCTTGTGAATATTTAATCCTGCTAAAAAGTTTTTATCCTCACTAAGAGCTTTTTGATAACCTTTATTAGCTAATTTGACTAAATAAGGAAGTGTTGCCTTGTTCAATGCAATAGTTGAAGTTCTAGGAACCCCTCCTGGCATGTTAGCCACACAATAATGAACAACATTATCAACAATAAAGGTTGGATCATTAAAAGTAGTTGGTTTACTAGTTTCTACACAACCACCTTGATCAATTGCAACATCAACAATAACTGAACCTCTCTTCATTAATTTTAACATATCTTTAGTAACTAACTTCGGTGCCTCTGCTCCAGGGATTAAAACGCCTCCTACTATTAAATCGGCTTCAGCTACTAATTTTTTTAAATCTATTTTGTCACTTTGTTCTGGAATAATTTTATCTCCAAACATTTCAACTAATTGTTTAAGTCTTGCTTCTGATTTGTCTACAACATGAACTTTGGCACGCATGCCAGTCGCTATAGTTGCAGCGTTTTCTCCTACTACGCCTCCACCTAAAATTAAAACATTCGCTGGTTCTCCACCAGGAGCTCCACCCAATAATACTCCTCTACCTTTTTGATTTTTTTCTAAACAATGTGCACCTGCTTGAACTGACATACGTCCTGCTACGGCACTCATTGGTGCAAGTAGAGGAAGCCTTCCATTATCATCAGTAATAGTTTCATATGCTATATTAATACTTTTTGATTTAACTAAACCCTCAGTCAATTCTTTTGCGGCAGCCAGATGTAAATAAGTATATACAATTTGATTTTCTTTAATCATTTCAACCTCAACTTTCTGAGGTTCTTTAACTTTAACAATTATTTCAGCGTCATTAAAAATATCAGTAGCTTTTTCTACAATTTTTGCACCAGCATTTTTGTACTGATCATTGTCGAAACCTGCTTCAAAGCCTCCATTATTTTCAACTAAAACTTCGTGCCCCTCAGAAACAAGAGTTTTTACACTATTTGGAGTTAAGCCTATTCTATTTTCTTGAGTTTTAATTTCTTTAGGTACGCCAATTCTCATTAACGAAATTTAATTCTTTTTACTTTTTGCGTAATTAGTTATTCCGGTTCTTAATTTTTCAATAATTTCATCAATATGTTTTTTTTCACAAATAAACATCGGTGCTATAATTAAACAATCACCTGTAGCTTTGAAATTTACTCCAGCATCATAACAATGTTTAAAAGTAGCTAAGCCTGCTTTACCAGGTCTACCATCAGTTTTAATATCTATACCACCCATCATTCCATAGCCTCTAATGTTATCCACTACATCAATATCTTTCAGAGAGAATAGTCCTTCTTGGAAGTAAGGAGCAAGTTCTTTTGCTCTATTGAAAATATCCTCTTTTTCGAAAATATCTTGCACAGCTAATGCTGCTGCAACAGAAACTGGTATTCCTGAATAAGTGTAACCATGAAATAATTCTATTGCACCTTTTGGAGAATTATCCATAACTGCATCATAAATTTCTTCTTTACATGCAACCACACCAAAAGGAACTATTCCATTAGTTGTTGCTTTAGCCATAGTCATTATGTCAGGTGTTACACCAAACTCTTGAGCTCCAAATGCTGAGCCAGTTCTTCCCCAGCCTGTAATTACCTCATCAAAAATTAAGAGTATTTTATGCTTATCACAAAGTTCTCTCAATCTTTGTAAATATCCAACTGGTGGAACTAAAGTTCCTGTTGAACCAGCAATTGGCTCGACAATACACGCTGCAATATTTTCTGAACCGAAATTAGTACAAATTCTTTCTAAGTCATTTGCAATTTCAGCACCTGTTTCAGGTTGACCTGATATAAATTTATGTTCATCTAAATGTGTATGTCTCATATGAACAACACCTGGCATCAAAACACTTGCATAGGCTTTCACATTATTAATCATACCACCTACTGATGTTGCTCCAATATTCATTCCATGATACGCACGTTCTCTTCCAACAAATCTAAATCTTTGTCCTTCGCCTCTTGCTTTATGGTAGGCAATACTAATTTTAATCGCTGTTTCAACTGCAGTAGACCCACAGATCGTATAAAATATTTTATTTAAATTTCCTGGTGTATGTTTTGATATTCTGGTCGCTAACTCAAAAGATCCACCAAATCCTTGTTGGAAGGGTTGACAATAATCTAAAGTTTGTAATTGATTTGTTATTGCTTCAATAATTTCTTTTCTACCATGTCCTAAAGGATTACAAAATAATCCTGAGCTTGCATCAATTTGAGTTTTGCCTTGGTGATTTTTTAAATATACACCTTTGGCTTCCACTATAAGTTTTGGATTTTCTTTAAAATCTTTATTAGATGTAAATGGCATCCAATGTTCATTTAAAGAATTAGGTACAGATGTTCTTTTTTCTGAGCTCATATTAAAATTTTATAATTGGTTAATTAGTGAATCCTTAGACTAATTAAGTCCAATAAACCACCAAAATAATTGTCACAACTTAAAGTTGTGTAACTAGAATGAGCATTTTTTTGTTTTACATATAGGTCAATTTAATCTTAAAATTGAAACATATAAATAAACAAGGAAGAGGAAAAATGAAAAAAATAATTAGTTTTATTCTTGGATGTTTTGTAGCTCTTAATCTTTCAGTTTCAGTTGCTAATTCAGCAGCTAATGAAGTTAGAGTTGCATACTTCTTAGAGTGGCCAAGCCCGAATCTAGAGGATATGATGAAGAAAAACTTCGCCAAAGCTCTTGGGGTTCCTGTTAAGTGGACAAACTTTACAAATGGTGGTGCAATGACTGATGCTATGTTAGCAGGAGATATTGATATCTCTTACTCTCAAGGTTTAGTTCCATTCATTAATGCTGTTAAATCAAAAGCTCCTATCAAACTTGTAGATGTAGCTATGGAATACGGTATGGGTGGTACAACATGTGTAACATCTAATGCTTCAGGTATTACAAAAGCTAACGCTACAGAACTTGAAGGTAAAAAAGTTGCTGTTCCACTAGGTACAATGGCTGAATACGTTTTTGATGAAAGTATGAAAGTTGTTGGTGCGGACAGAAAAAAAATGGATATCATTCAAATGGACCCTGAAGAAGGTGCTGCTGCTTTAGTAAGTGGTGATGTTGTAATGGCATGTTTATTTGGTGGTAACTCAATTAAAGCTGCAACTGCAGTTGGATCTAGATTACTTACAGTTCAAGAAGCTAGAGATGCAGGTATCTTAGGTATTGATATCACTTCAGTAACTACAAAGTTTATGAAGGAAAATCCAGGTATGCTAAGAACTTTTATTGAAGTAACTCATGAGGCTAATGCGAGATATAGAGCTGGTAAAAGCGATATGAACGCAATGTCGAAAGCTTCTGAAATGAAAGTTGCCGATATGAAAGAAACTTTAAGTGGCTTTAAATTTCTAACACCTGAGGAAACTAAACAATCTATGGAAAGTGGAAATCTTGATGCATTCTTAAAAGGAATGGGAACACCAAGAGGAAACGTAGATACTAGTTTCTTACCTTTATAATCTAAAGGAAATTTAAATTTTAATAGGCGCCAATTGTAATAAATTGGTGCCTATTTTTTTATTAAAAATTCAAATATAAAGTCTCTTTATGAGTGATTTAATTTCACAAAATCTAAACATGATTTTTAAGACTCCTAAAGGAGAAACTGTTCACGCATTAAAAGATTTAAATTTTACTCTTAAAAAAGGAGAGCTTCTTACAGTTCTTGGGCCGTCTGGTTGTGGAAAGACCACATTACTAAACATTACTGCAGGATTTATTAGACCAACTTCAGGGAGCATTACTTTAAATAATAAAGAAATAGATGGACCAGGAGTTGAGCGAGGAATGGTTTTTCAGCAAGGTGCTTTGTTCGAATGGCTTACAGTTGCCGAAAATGTGAACTTTGGATTAAGAATGAAAAAAGAAGATCCAGTTGAGACTCAGAAAAAAGTTGATGAATGGTTAGAGATTGTTGGATTAAAAGGTTTTGGAAACACACCAACTTATCAATTATCTGGAGGAATGCAGCAGAGAGTTGCGCTTGCAAGATGTCTAATCAATAATCCAGATTTGATTTTAATGGATGAACCATTAGGAGCCCTTGATGCTCTTACAAGAGAAAAAATGCAGTCCCTAGTTTTAAAAATTTGGAAAGAAACTGGTAAAACAATTATTCTTATTACTCACTCGGTTGAAGAAGCCTTGCTTCTAGGTGAAAGATTGTATGTGATGGCTCCAAGACCAGGAAGGATACATAAAGAATATAATCTTCCATTCGCTTCAATGGGATTAAAAGAGGACCTGAGGGAAATTAAAAAAAACAAAGAGTTTTCTCAAAAACGAGAAGAAATCCTTGAAATGATCTGGAACATGGAAGAAGAAATTATGGGGAAAGATAATTAAATGTTAACTCAGATAGTAACTTTTCTTATTTTCTTCGCTGTAATCGGCTGTATTCTTTATGGAAGAAGATTAATAAGGACTGAAAAAGTAGATGCTGTATTTGGAAATCCAGAGAGAGCACTGGGGGGTACTCACTGGGTAATTGTTGGAAGTAGTTTTTTACTTTTAATTTGGCTCTATTATTCATGGGATATTGCTAAAGGATTTTATCCGAAATCCGCTAATGAGCTATGCCAAGTTGCAAAAGTTAATGACTCTCTACTTGGATTAAAATATCAATTTCCAATAGAAGAAAGAGAATTCAAAAGTACATCACAAATTAAAAAAGAGAATAAAAATTTAAAATTAATTCAAAATGAGATCCAAAATTCTGAAGAGCTAAATAGTCAACAAAAAACAATACTAATTAGTTATATAAGTAAAACAAATCAACTAATCCCATTACTTACAAATGAAGATTTGCTTGAGAATGAAACTCGACAAAAAATAGATGATATCACTGGAAAAATTAATCTATTAACTGAAAATTTCCAAAAACCTGATTATCCATTTGAAACTGAACAAGAACTTAATGAAAGACTAAAAGCAGTGGAAGAAGAAGGTGGTTGGGGTATAACTAAAGTAGATGCTGGTTCAGGCTCTATTGAAAATACATTAGAGGTACCTTTGGTTCCTGCAACATATAGAGGTTTAAAATTTCACACCGCAGCTCAAGAATTAAATTTAATAAGTGAAGAATTTTTCAAGTTAAGAAATCATAACCCTCAATTTAAAAGCAAGATAAAAGAGCTTAAAGAAGAAATTAAGACTTACAGGAAAGATTTAAGTGATAGTGATGAAGTAGCTTCAACATACGCTAAAAATATTGTTAAGATTGCTAGAAGAATTGAATTTGCAAGTATCTACCCTCCAAATGCTTTAGATAAAATGCAGGCAGCAATTGTCAAATTTGATAACGCTCAAAAAGAAGAGCAAGGTGGTTTGAGATTAATTGATATTTTTTTATTTCCTGCAGGAACTATTGTTGCTAGTGGTCCAAGTTGTTCAGAGCAAGGTTCGGGTAGATGGTTGCCTAAACCATCCGATACGTTCAATAAATTCATTTTAATGTCAAAACCAAGTGTGGGTTACAAAGATATTCCTTTATTGTGGATACAAATGGTTGATGTAAGCAAAATGATCGGCTTTATTTTGCCAGACTGGATTGCAGATATTTTGCCAGGTGAATATCCTGTTCATAGTAAAGATGGAATAGTTAAACAAAACTTCAAAGGTGGTGTTCTAAAAATTGTTACAGGAGATTTTAATTTATTTAAAGTACCTGTTCCCTACGGACATATTTGGGACTCTTTTTTAAGAGTTTTCTTAGGTTTAGTTTTTGGAATATTGATTGGAGTGCCTTTAGGTTTATTTATGGGTTTAAATAGATTTGCAAAAGGTTTTTTTGATCCTTTAATTGAGCTTTATAGACCTGTTCCTCCCCTTGCTTGGGCTCCACTTATAATTTCAGTGTTAGGAATTGATAATACTGGAAAAGTATTTTTATTGTTCATGGTCTCGTTATCTATAATGATTATTTCTGCAAGAGCAGGTGCATCAGGAACTCAATTATCAAAAATTCATGCAGCTCACTCTTTAGGGGCATCTAAAAGACAAATATTAAGACATGTAATTTTTCCAAATTCATTACCAGAAATACTCACGGGTATAAGAGTAGCAGTAGGTATGTGTTGGGGGACATTGGTGGCGGCAGAATTTTTAGCAGGTACTACTGGTATTGGCTTTGTAGAAAATGTAGCTAAAAAATATTTTCAATATGAAGTAATTTGGATAACAATTTTTATTATGGGGATGTTAGGTCTTTTGTTTGATATTACTTTAAGAAAAATAATTGATAAGACAATTCCTTGGAGAGGAAAAGGATAATTATATTTCCTTTTTTTTCCAGGTGTCTGGGGTTAAATCATTTATAATTTCAAGATTGATGTTGTAATCAAATTTTTTTGTTCCCCTTTTTTTTATATAATCAAAAGTTTTTACAATTCCATCTCTCAAAGAAGTTTTTGTTTTATAGTTTAATAATTTTCTAGCTTTATCGGCTGAACATAAAGCATGCTTAACCTCTCGAGGTCTGTCTTTTTTATAAATTGGCTCTGAATTAAATCCTGAAATATTTGAACAAATCTCAGCTACTTTATTTACTGTTACGAATTCTTCATCTGGACCAATATTAATTATCTCTCTGTGTAAATTTTTTTGATCCATCATTGGAATCAAGCAACTGATACAATCGTCAATATAAGAAAAACATCTTCTTTGTTCACCATCTCCATATATGATTGGTGCTTTTTTTTGTAGCATTCTATTTAACATTATTGAAACTACGTTGCGAAATGGGTCATCATATCTTTGTCTTGGTCCAATTATGTTATGTGGAACAGCAATTACATACTCAATATTATTTAACTCACATAAATTTTCTAAAACTTTTTCAGAAGCAACTTTAGAAATTGCATATGGGTCTATAGGATTAGGTTCCATATCTTCAGTAAAGGGTGTTTTTGAATTACCATATCTCGCCATTGATGAGCAATAAACTATTCTTTTAACTTTATTATTTATGGCTGCAGTGAATATAGAGACTGATGCTAAATAATTATTTTTTGTAATTTCATAAGGGGAGAAAACAGATAATCCCTCATGCGCAGTTGCAGCACAATGATAAACAATATCAACACCTTTCATAACTTTTTGTATTTTTGGTAAATCACAACAATCTAATTTATGAAATTCAGTTCCATTAATTATATTATCTTTGTATCCACCCATCATATTGTCAATTCCTACGACTTTATGACCGAGGTTATGTAATTTTTCTACTAAATGTGATCCTAAAAAACCAGCAGCTCCAGTAATAAGAATTTTATACTTTGAGTTCATACTGTGCTTATACTTTTTTTAAAATTATAATCAAATTTAAGATAAGATTTAAGGTCTTAAATCTAAAAATTCTTCGTATTTTTTCCAATTTACTTTTATAAATTCAGGTAATTCATCTAAAGAAATTACTTTTAATTTAAATTCACTTCCATATTTTGATTTTTTACTATCTACAATATGGTCGTGGTCTATAACTCTTCTTTCAATCAAATCTTTTATTGTTTGAGGGTTTTTATTTGAAGCTCTATATTCATCGTGATGTTCAGCATCTAATTCTTTTTTATGTATTTCTTCTGGTGAAATTATTCTGGTAAAATGCCATCCACCATTTTTAACAATTTTGAGTTGAATATACTTATCTTTTTTAAAGAGTGTATCTAATCTATAAAAATTATATTTCTTTGGCTTAACCTGTCTAAGCCATTCAAAGTTAGTAAGCCTCTTTTTCCTAACCGCCTTAGTACCATACCAATATATACGGTCAAACAACAAATTAAATTTATAATAAAATAACTTTTGTTCAAAAATAACAATATCATTAGTATCTTTTATTTGATCAAAATTTTCCATGTTTGGTATTTCGTCATTATCACTATAAAAAATAAAATCATTTGGATCAGCAACATTGTTCACTGCATTCATTAAAGTATTTCTTTGAGAGGCAATTCTTTTTATTGCATTATGTCTATAATCCTCGGGTTCCTCAATTTTCTTTTCTTTATCTAGTCTGTAAATTAGGCCATCGGGCTCTTTGTCATTAACGACGTAAATTATTTTATCTTTAAATTCAGAAAAGTTATTAATATTAAAATTTAATTTTTTTTTTCTTCCAGAATGAGAATATTTACTCTCACATATTATGAATTTATCAAAATATTTATTTAAAATATTTAGTCGTGCATTTAGAATTAAATCTTCATCATAATACAAACTACAATCATAAAGTTTCATAATAATTATTTGATTAATATTATTCCTATTGTAAAAGTAAGTTACATTATATTTAGATTTATGAAACATATAAATAAAAAGTTATATAATTTAATAAAAGAAATCTTCATTAAACATAAGTTAAGTTCTGAGCATGCAGAAATATCAGCAAAAGCAATTATAAATGCTGAGTTTGTTGGGGCATATGGCCATGGATTATCAAGACTGAAAATGTACTGTGATAGAATTAAAAAAAAAGTAATTAATCCAAAACCCAAAATAAAAATTAAAAAGATATCTCAGTCGATTTCTCAAATAGATGCTGATAATAGCATTGGTTTTGTCTCGGCAGATATAGCGATAAAAAGAGCAATTAAAAACGCAAAAAAAACTGGAATAGGTTTGGTGGCAGTGAAAAATAGCGGACATTTTGGTTTATCTGGTTATTACGCAGAACAAGCTGTTAAAAAAAACTTAGTTACAATGATTTATACAAATGCCCCGCCTGCCGTTGCCCCATATGGGGCTCGTAAAAGTTTATTTGGAACCAATCCGATATGTTTTGGAACGCCTACTTATTCAAAAGTACCTTTTATCTTAGACACATCAATTTCAATGATCAACAGAGGAAAGATTAGATTTGCCTCAAAAAATAATATGAAATTACCAAGTGGTGTAGCACTAGACAAATTTGGTAAACCAACAACTAATGCGAATAAAGCTCTTAAAGGTGTCCAATTGCCAATTGCGGGATTTAGAGGTTCTGGATTAGCGTGGATGGTTGATATATTAAGTGGTGTTTTAACAGGCGGTAATCACGCTGGCAGAGTTAAAGATCCTTTTGAAGATTTTAGTGGACCACAAAATATTGGACATTTATTCATCACATTTAAAACAAATTTGTTTGTAAAAGATTATAACAACAGAATTAAAGACAATATTAAAAAAGTTAAACGATTACCTAAAGTTAAAGGGGTAAAAGAAATAATGTATCCAGGACAAAATAAATATAAAAGATACAAAATGAATTTAAATAAAGAAATTAAAATTTCTAAAATTATCAAAGAAGAATTAGAAATACTAAAAAAGTAGTTATGCTTTCAAATAAAGAAATTGTTGTTCCTAATAATCTATTGAATGCAGCAATTAAAAATAAAGGAGTAAAAGCTGGTATCGTTAATGCAGGAAAACCATTGCCAATGTTATCTGTTCAGGATGCAGTCAAAGAAAATTTAATTATTCCAATTTTTATAGGAGACGAAAAAGAAATTATTAAATGTGCTGAAGATATTAAGTGGGATATTTCAAAATATGAAATAATAAATGAACCAGTTGAAAATAATACAGCGGGTATAGCTGCAAAACTTGCTAGTGAGGGAAAAATTAAAATTATAGTCAAAGGTCACATCCATACAGATATCTTGATGAAAGAAGTTTTAAAAAGAGAATACAACTTATTGGGCAAAACAAGACTAAGTCATATATGGCACATGACTTTAGAAAAAGATGATAAACCTTTAATAATTACAGATGGCGCTTTAAATGTTTTGCCAAATGTAAAAACCAAAATGCATATCTTAAAAAACGTGATTAATTTTTCTCACAGAATTGGAATTGAAAGACCAAAAATTGCAGTGTTATCTGCAACAGAGGAAGTTTTAGACAGTGTTCCAAGTTCAAAAGAAGCTGAAGAAATTACAAACCTTGCAAAGAAAGAAAATTTAAATGCAGATGTATTTGGACCTTTGGCTTTTGATAATAGTATTTCAAAAAAATCGGCAAATATTAAAGGTATTAAAAATGATGTTGCAGGAATTGCAGATGTTTTGTTGGTACCTAGTGTTGAGACAGGTAATGCATTAGTGAAGATGTTGATCTATTTTAGCGGCGCATGTGCTGCTGGAGTAGTTGTAGGTGGTAAAGTACCTGTAGTGATAACTAGTCGTTCAGATGAAGCACCTGCTAGATTAGCTTCGATTGCTGCAGCTGTAGTTGCATTAGATTAAATGTTTGATTGCATTAAAATTATATTTGTCTTAAATAGCTACCAATTATAGAAGTTTATTAATGGCAATTACTTATTTAAAAAAATCTCCAAAAACATCGTCAACTGACGACAATAAGACAACTGGAATAGTTCAAGATTTACTAAAGAATATCGAAACAACAAAAGAACAAGGTTGCATCGATTTAACTGAAAAATTCGATAAGTATGATGGAGATATTATAGTATCAAAAGACAAAATTGAGGAAATTAAAAAAACTTTAGATCAAAAAACCAAAGATGATATTCAGTTCTCATTTGATCGAGTTAGAAAATTTGCTGAAGCACAATTAAAAAATTATGGGCAAGACTTTGAAGTAGAGCTTTCTGATGGTTTGTATGCGGGTCAAAAATTAGTACCTATAAATACAGCGGGTTGCTACATTCCAGGCGGAAGATATGCTCACATTGCATCCGCTGTAATGAGTGTAACTACTGCAAAAGTTGCTGGTGTTAAAAATATTATTGCATGCAGTCCTCCTAAAGAAGGTGTTGGTGCCCACCCTACTATTGTATATACGGCTGATCTTTGCGGTGCAGATGTTATTTTAAATCTAGGAGGAGTTCCTGCAATTGCAGCGATGACTAATGGATTGTTTAAAAATCCTCCTGCAGATATTATAGTTGGCCCAGGAAATCAATTTGTAGCCGAGGCTAAAAGAATTTTGTATGGAAGAGTTGGTATTGATTTATTTGCGGGACCAACTGAAATAGGAATTATAGCAGATGCAAAAGCTGATCCAGAAATTGTTGCTGTAGATTTAGTAGGACAAGCGGAACATGGATATAACTCACCATGTTGGCTTTATACAACTAGTAAAGAATTAGCTGAAAAAGTTATGAAAAGAGTTCCAGAATTAATTGCGGAACTACCAGAAGTTCCAAGAACAAGTGCTGAAGCAGCCTGGAGAGACTATGGTGAAGTAATTCTTTGTGACACTAATGAAGAAATAGTTAAAATTAGCGATGAATATGCACCTGAACATTTAGAAGTACAGACTGAAAACTTAAAATGGTTTCATGAAAGATTAACAAATTATGGATCATTGTTTGTTGGTGAAGAAACAACAGTTGCATATGGTGATAAATGTTCCGGAACAAATCATATTTTGCCAACTAAAGGGGCAGGAAGATATACAGGTGGGTTGTTTGTTGGAAAATTTATTAAAACATTGAGTTTTCAAAGAATGACTAAAGAGTCTACTGAATTAGTTGGTGCTGCTGCAGCTAGAATTTCTAGATACGAAGGAATGGAAGCTCATGCAAGGACAGGTGATGTAAGACTGAAAAAATATGGTTATTCTAATTAATTTTCTGGAATAAATATTAAACACAATCCGTTATTACAAAATCTTTTACCAGTAGCAGTAGGCCCGTCTAAAAAAACATGGCCATGATGTGCACCACAATTTGCGCAATGATATTCAATTCTTTTCATGCCAAAGGAATAATCAATCTTAGTTTTAAAAGCACCTGGTAAAGCCTCAGAAAAAGAAGGCCAACCAGTTCCACTATCAAACTTTGACTTTGATGAAAATAATTTTGCACCACAGTTCGCACAATGATAAAAGCCATCTCTTTTTTCTTGAAGTAATTCACTTGTAAACGGCCTTTCGGTACCCTCATTGAACATTATATCTTTTTGGGCTTTAGTGAGATCAGGATTTATAATTTTTTTTGTCGCTGATCTTAACATTTGATAAGGTAATGATACAAAAAGTATGGAGAGTCCCAACAATTTTAAAATTTTTCTTCTTAAAAGCATATTCATCAGATTAATTTGAAATTGAGATTTTAACATGCGTTATAATTGTCACCCAAAAATATATTTGGCTAAAGAAAATATGCCGTTTCTTTTATTATATAAATTGTGAGCAAAGACATAAAGCTGACAATGAATCCGTTAATATATTTCCATATTTTTTCACTCTGAGCATACCTTGAAAAATATACCGACAAATAACCCAGTAAAAAGAAAAATATAAACGAAGCTATAGATGCACCAATGCCAAAGTAAATTTTTTCATCAATTAAAAAATTTTTAGAAAAATTTCCTAAAAAGAAAACTGTATCAGAATAAACATGTGCATTTAGGTAGGTGAAACCAAGTGTCTTTAATATAATCTTAGCACTAGTAGTCTCTTTTTTTTTAATATTGAAATTAACACTAACACTAAAAGATTTGATTTTTGAATATATGAAATAGATTAAAAAAATTATTAAACAGATGTTTAAAGTTAGCTCTACAAATATATTAAAATATTGATGAAAAAAGTGGAATAAAAGAATGCCTGAAAATATTAGAATTAAGTCAGAACAGGAACAAATTAAACATACTAAAAAAACATACTGTTTTTTAAGCCCTTGTTCTATTACAAAGATATTTTGAGCACCAATCGCTAGGATTAAACTAAGCCCGGTAATAAAACCTAATACCAGGTATTCCATCTAAACTAAAATTATTCTGGATTAGCTGTTAAAGTTTTAATCTCTAGAATATTTTCGTTAGGGTCTTTTACAAAAAATGTTTCTTGCTCGTATTTCGTTCCTTTAAATCTTAGATAAGGTTCATCATAATACTTTGCACCTTTTTCTTTCAATCTATTTTTTAAAGTATCAAAATCTTTCCTTGATAAATGAACTCCAAAATGTGGAACAGAAACGTTACCCATATCTACATCGTGTCTTTCGTTATCTAGTTTGTGCTCACTTGCATGGAGAGTTAATTCATTTCCCCAAAAGTCAACATCGGCCCACTCTTGTGCTGAATTATCAAGTCGGCAACCCAAAGTTTCACTATAAAACTTTTTTGCTGTTTCTAGATCTCCGCATGGGATTGCTAGATGAAAACAATTAGTATTTTTGTACATTATTTCTCCTTTAAATACTGTTTAAAAACACTATATAGACATTAATTATTTTTATCAAGCTGACAAAATTATATGACGGATTTTTTACAATCTATAATAGACAGAGATCCTGCGGCAAAATCTAAGTTAAGTCTTATCTTAACTTACCCAGGGGTTAAGGCTATTTTTTTTCATAAAATTGCAAATTTTTTTGCAATTGCAAAATTTGATTTAGTTGCAAGAATCATTTCTCAATTTTCAAGATTTTTAACAGGAATAGAAATTCATCCAAAGGCAAAGATTGGAAAAAATTTATTTATTGATCACGGTATGGGAGTTGTTATCGGTGAGACATCTGAGATTGGAAACAATGTTACTATTTATCATAATGTTACATTAGGTGGAATTGCTCCAAGTATAAACACCAATGATCAAAGAAATACTAAAAGACATCCAACTTTAGAAGATAATGTTGTTGTTGGATCTGGTGCTCAAATTTTAGGACCAGTAACAATAGGTAAAAATTCCTTGATCGGTGCAAATGCAGTGGTTACTAAAAATGTTCCTGAGAAATCAATAATGGTAGGAATTCCAGCAACAAGAACTGGTGATGCTACAAAAGGATTTCAACCTTATGCTGTTACTGATAAAGATAAAAATTAATGTCACAAATAAAAAATAATTTTATCGAGTCGGTTGGCAATACACCTTTAATAAAATTAAAAGCAGCCTCAGAGATCACTGGATGTAATATTTATGGAAAAGCGGAGTACCTAAATCCAGGTGGATCCGTTAAAGATAGAGCTGCTCTAGCACTCATAAAAGATGCACAAGAAAAAAAGCTAATTTCAGAAGGTGGAATTGTTGTTGAAGGAACTGCAGGTAATACTGGAATTGGTTTATGTCTCTTAGGAAATTCTTTGGGCTACAAAACTATAATTGTTATGAATGATAACCAAACTCAAGAAAAAAAAGATACTCTAAAAAATATTGGTGCAAATCTAAGATTGGTACCACCCAAACCTTATAAGGATGATGGCAATTATGTAAAAGTTGCAGGTCGTCTAGCAGAGGAATTAAAAAGCACAAATAACAATGGGGTCGTTTGGGCAAATCAATTTGATAACATTGCAAATGCAAAAGGTCATTATGAATCGACTGGACCAGAAATTTGGGAACAAACTGGTGGTAAAGTAGATGGCTTTGTCTGTGCATCAGGAACTGGAGGCACCATCGGTGGTGTAAGTAAATTTCTCAAAGAAAAAAATAAAGATATAAAAATTTATTTATCAGATCCAACTGGCTCTGCACTCTATAATCATATTATGAATGGTGAACTTAAAGCTGAAGGTGGATCAATAACTGAAGGTATTGGTTCAAGCAGAATAACTAAAAACTTTGCTGAAGCTAAAATTGATGGTGCCTTTTCAATCAGTGATCAAGAGTCATTACCTATACTTTATGACTTAATTCAAAATGAGGGATTAAGTTTAGGGACTAGTTGTGGAGTAAATATTGCAGGTGCAATTAGATTAGGAAAAGAGCTAGGTCCAGGAAAAACAATTGTAACAATTCTTTGTGATAGATCAGATAAATACAACTCAAAGATGTTTAATAAATCTTTTTTAAAGGAAAAAAACCTTCCCATTCCTAGCTGGTTATAATAACGCATACCAGGCATGTAACAAAACGGTTACATTTTTACATTAATATTATTTAACGTCAGGAGATTATGAAAAAAATTATTATAGTTTTATCTTTTTTCATTTTTGCATCTGCAAATGCAGGAATGAGTGACAAAGATAAATCAAAAGCATGGGATTGTGTTGGTATTTATATGGCTAACTACTTTCTTCCATCAGGTGAAAAATTTGAGTACGGAATGAAAGAAAAATCAATTTCAACTGTGAAAGTTTTAAAAACCTATGCTCTTGAAATAGGTATTCCAGAAAAAGATTGGGATGCTGGAGTAAACAAAGCAGTTGATAAACATTACGGTTCCAAATACGACAAAGCTAAAACTGACAAATGTCATACGTTTGTTGAAGCTTTAGTTCCTAATGGAGCTGAAAGAGTAAAAAAAGTAGTCCAAACTTTATATTAAGGAGAGAAAATGAAAAACTATATGGTAACTCACACTTTCAAATCGAAAGAGATGAAAACAAAATTTAGTGAAACAGTAGCTTCAATGAAAATGGAGGATATTGTTAAATCAATGACAAGTGATAAAGCAGCATGTCAAATGACTTGGAACACTCCAGGTGATACAATGCAAATGTTTTGCTGGTGGAAAGCTAACAGTGAAGCGGATATCAATAATCAATTAGGTCAAATGAATGATTTCTTTGAGCCTCATAAATTTACTGAGTGTACTGATCAAGTGATGGACTATAACGCTTAAGAGGAAGATTTATGAAAGCAATCTACACAAGAACTATTGGAGTTTATGATGATAAACTTGGTGAGGCTATGGAAATCTCTAAAGGCTTAGCAAAAGTTAGAAAAAAACATTATCCAGATCATGAAGTTTACTTTTCATTTCAAATTGGTGGAAACCCAAGGACGGTAAGAGAAACACTTGTGGGCGAACAGTTTACTGATAAAGCGTTTGAAAATGATCAGAATATGTCAGCTGATCCTGAGTTCATTGAACTTCAGAAAAAAATGAATGGTGTTTTTAAAGAAGGTACAATTCAGGATGAAATGAGAATGGTTTTTAACGATTAGGAGACAAAATGATAGAAAAATTTAATGGGATATTTTATTTAATAATTTATTTAGTTCATTTTATTGGAGTTGGTGTTTACGCATTTCAAACTATTTTTGGCACTAAAAGCTTCATGGAAAGATTTGGTATAGATCCAAGTGGAGCAATAATGATTAGAATGGCAGGAGCATTTATGCTTGCTGTATTTTTAATGTCAATCTATGTAGGTTTTATAAGGCCTGGAGGTTTAGAAAATACATGGGGATTCTTAAATTTAGTTTTTATAAATAATCTATGTATTTTTTTATGTAATTTTTATTCTATTAAAATAAATAAAACAGGTGTGAATGAAAAAACTACAAACGAGGGTGTTATTGCACCGTTTGTATTTACGATTATGAGTGCAATTTTATGCTACGGTTTAGCTGATAAAATTTACACTTAATGTCTGGGTTTGCAATATTCAACATAGAAGTAAAAAAACCTGAGGAATATAAAGAGTACGTAGAAAAAGTGAGACCGATTGCTGAAAAATTTGGTGGAGAATATATTGTTAGAGGTGGTGAAACAAAAGTATTAGAAGGAACCTGGGCATATCCTAGAACAGTTGTTATTAAATTTCCAAGTTATGAAAAAGCTTTAGAGTGGTATAACTCTGATGAATACAAACCAATTAAACAAATCCGTTTAGAAAACTCAATTGGTAACGGAATAATAATTAAAGGAGTATAAAATGTCGATATTAAAAAGATATACTGATGCAATAGATAAAAAAGATGAGGCAACTATGAATGAACTTTTGCATGATGATTTTAAATTCACAATGCATAAATCTGGAAATTCTTTAGGAAAAGCTGATGTTATAAAATGGGCAATGAGTGGAGATATAAATCAAGATAGAACAAGGGTTGTATATGAAAATGATGAAGTTGGTGTACATCATTCTTTTGTTACATTTAATGACGGAAATGTTGAGGCTGTAATGGCGGTTTATAGATATAAAGATGGAAAAATTGTTAGTTTAGAAACTGGCGCTACTCCAATGTCTAAGTAAGTGAAAAAAATTTCATTCATTTTTATTTTTTTCTTATTTTCATCGTCTTTATTGGCTGATGATAATAAAAAAGAAATTGATAAATTATTTGTTCAATTAAAAAGTGCTTCAAATTTTGAAAATTCAAAAAAAATAGAGGATAAAATTTGGAATCTTTGGACTACTCACCCAACTAAAAATAATTTAACAAAGTTATTAGCTGATGGGTCATCTGCAATGATGGATAACAAACTTGATGCTGCATATGATAAATTTACTGAAGTAATTGAGCTTGATCCTAATTGGGCAGAGGCTTGGAATAAAAGAGCAACAGTATTATATTTAATGGGTAAATACGAGCTATCACAAGCTGATATTGACAAGGTACTTAAGATAGAAAAAAGACATTTCGGTGCACTAACAGGCCAAGGTTTAGTTCAAACAGCTTTAAAAAACTATGAAAAAGCTATTGATAGTTACATTGAAGCTCATAAAGTTCATCCGTTTATGAAGTCTCCTATGATTATGATGGAAAAGCTTCAAATTGAATTGCAGAAACAAAGTATTTAAAAATGTTTCCAAAAAAATACTCTAATCTTTTATTTATATTAGTCATGGGATTTGGGATGAGTCTTTTAATGACACTAATAATTACTTATATAAATACTGGAATGGATAATGGGTATGTCGACCGTTTTTTTAAAGCATGGTCAGTAAGTCTTCCAATTGCAATAATTGCTGCCCTTCTTGTAGGTCCCCCGATTAAAAAATTTGTAGATAAAATTACCAAATAAGAATATCTTTTATTTGTGAGTAACGTTATAGCTTTTCTAATTCTTATACTTGCTGTCATATTAGGAACTGCAGCAAATAGTTTTGCAAAAAGTGCAAATGGTTTCACATTGTTAGTTCCTAGTTTGATTACTGCAATCACAATAATTGGTTGTATGTTTACTCTTTCAATAGTGATGAAAACTATACCTGTTGGTATTACTTATGCATCTTTTGCTGGTCTTTGCATAGTAGCGACTTCAATTGTAGGAATATATAAATTCAATCAAGTGCCTGATCTATTCACAATCATTGGTTTGATATTAATTATATCAGGAGTCTTAATTGTTAATCTGCTGGGTAAAACAGGATAATTTATGGCAAATTTATCTGGTCATATCTTTTTAGCTTTAGCGATCCTTCTTGGAATAACTTCAAATGGTTTTTTAAAATCAACTAATGGATTTACAATAATTGGGCCAACTATTTTTTGTATCATATCTATAGTTGCTTGTATTTTTTGTTTATCTAAAGCTATGAATATTATCCCAGTTGGTTTTACATACGCAACATATGGAGGTTTAACGATTACTGCAGTAACACTGTTTGGTGTTTTTAAATATCAGCAAATTCCAAATCTTTATGGGATTATTGGAATAAGTTTAATAATTATTGGAGTAATTCTTTTAAATACTTTGGGTAAAACTAGCTAGAAACTGGTTTTAAAATATTAAGCATTTTTTTATGTAAATTATTATTAGCTGAGCAAATAATATTTCCAGCTTTCTTGGCATCATCATTTTTCCAAGTCGAGACAATCCCTTTTGCAGCCTCAATAATTGGTATTAAAGCATGAATATCCCAAATTTTATTTCCACATTGAATAACAACATCAAGTTTACCCTCAGCAAAATGAGAATAACTTAAAGCATCCGAGCAGGGAAATTGCATTCTTTTTAAAATTTGAGGAATTTTTTTTTGTTTATTTAATGACAGACTGCCGTGAAAAGCTGCAGACAATTTCATTTTAGAATAAGTTGCTTTTTGGTTTACAAGTATTTTCTTTTTCTTTCCGTTTTCTGAAACATACGCAGAATTAAATGAGGTATTAAAATAAAACTTTTTAAGAATTGGAAAATTAGCAAGACCTATGACTGGGTTACCTTTATAATTTAAAGATATCAAATTACTCCAAGTTGGATTTCCTATCACAAATGATCGAGTTCCATCTATGGGATCTATAACCCATGAATAATCACTTTTAGTTTTTTTATAGCCAAATTCCTCACCTATAATTTGGTGATTTGGAAACCTTTTTTTAATCTCATTTCTAATGAATCGTTCAAAAGTCTTGTCAGCAGTTGTTACAGGGTCATAACCGCTTCTAAGTTTATTCGATACTTTAAAGGGTTTATTTAATTTAGAGTAATAAAATCTAGTTAATTTCTTAGCTAAACTTTCAATGAACTTTGAATAAAGTTTATAATCTGATGATTTTAAAATTTGCACAACGCTCTAATACTATTTTATTACTATTGATTAAAGCAAAATTTTAAATAATGATTTAAAAATACATGAAATTAGAGTTAAAAGATAACAAAGTATTTTTTGAAAATAAGGGTCATAAAAAAGAGATCCACCCATTTTGGCTTAGAGAAAGAGTTAACGGAGAAAACTTTGTTGATAAGTCTACTCAACAAAGATTATTTGACCCAACTCAATTACCAGAAAACATTCAAATCAAAGATTTAAGCTTAAATAGTAATTTTTTAGAAATTAAATTCAATGACGGAGCTTCAACAAAAATTGCTATAGTTGATATTTTTAAAGAATTTTCAAATATTAATGATGTGAAACAAATTGAAAAAATAAAATGGGACTCTTCATTTAGAGATCAAAATACCTTCAAATTCAAAGAAAATTTATTTGAAACAGATGAAATGTACAAAGCCTTGATTAATTTTTATCAGTATGGCTTTGTAATTTTTAAAAATGTGCCGACAAAAAATAATTTTATTATAAACTTTGCAAATTCTATAGGAAGTGTGAGGCGTACAAACTTTGGTGAATTCTTTAATGTAAAATCAAAACCAAACCCAAATGACTTAGCTTACACCTCTTTGCCTTTGGCTCCTCATACTGATAATCCATATAGAAATCCTGTTCCATGTATTCAAATGCTTCATTGTATAGAGAATGAAGTTACGGGAGGTTTATCAACTCTAGTTGATGGATATACTGTTTCTGAGAAACTTAAAAACGATTTTCCAGAATATTATAAAATTTTAACTGAAGTAAAAATACGTTTTCAATTTATTGATGAAAGAGTGATTTTAGAGGATTGGGCTGAAATGATCCAGTTAGATGAAAACAGCAATTTCAAACAAGTACGTTTTAGTCCAAGGTTAGATTTTGTGCCATTAATTGACAAAGAAAAATTAGATTTATTTTATTCTGCAAGAAAAAAAATATCTGAACTTTACAATTCAGAAAATTTTAGAATAGAATTTAAACTTCTTCCAGGAGATCTGTTAATGATGGATAACTATAGATTGTTACATGGCAGAACTACTTATGATGCCAATGAGGGAAATCGTTTTCTTCAGGGATGTTATATTGATTATGATAGTACTGAGGGAAGGCTTAAACATTTAAAAAGAAAATTTAATTATTAGGATAAATTTTCTATCTGTTTCTCAGCCTCTTTTATTGATTTTTCATAATCTAGGGACATTTGATCAGCACTTACTACCTCTACCTTTTCTATGCCAAAAAAATTTAAAATAAACTTCAACCAAGGAGTTAGAAAATCCTCATTGCTATTTAGCTTTGTCCCACCCGAAGTAATTACTAAATAAGCTTTCTTATTTTTTAGTAACCCTTCCCTTCTTCCATTGGGTTTAAATCTAAAAGTTTCCCCTACTCTTGCTGCAAGATCTGACCAGGCTTTTAAAGTTGCTGGAGGTCCATAATTATAAATTGGAGCAGAAATGATAATAATATCACTCTCTTTC
This sequence comes from uncultured Pelagibacteraceae bacterium, assembly GCA_902582845.1. Lineage (GTDB taxonomy): Bacteria > Pseudomonadota > Alphaproteobacteria > Pelagibacterales > Pelagibacteraceae > Pelagibacter. The sequence continues at coordinate 210,352 of CACHTQ010000001.1, forward strand.
AATTCTTTTACAAGTGTATCTGAAAGTTTGAACATTTTTTTATGTGTCTCTGTTTGATCTTTTGGATCTATTTTCATCCCTGACTCTGTTAAATTAGACACAAAAACCATTTCATCATTTAGATCTCTATAAATAACTTCATCATCAGGTTTTTTTATTTTATCTAAAAGTTTTTTTGCTAAAGCTCTTGAAGTTGAACCATCTTTTCTAGCACTAGAGTCTATTTGATAAATTTTCATAATTTAATTTACCCAAAATTTTGTAAGAATGGAAAAATATTTAATAAATAATATCCCAAGGCTTGTAATTGATTAGTTAATATCAAAATACCAGTAATTAATAGAATTATTCCACCTATTTTTGACACTAAATTAATATTCTTTCTAAAGTTTTTTGAAAAGATAAGGAACCTTTGTATTAAATAACCTGATAAAATAAACGGAATAGCTAATCCAATAGAATAAAAAGATAACAATAATATTCCTTGGCTTAAGCTTTCCTCAGTTGCAGCTAAAACTAAAATAGATCCTAAAATAGGCCCAATACATGGTGTCCAACCAAATGCAAATGCCATTCCTATTAATATTGGGCTAAATATACTTTTATTAATATTTGTTTGAATTCTCTTTTCATAATTTAAAAATTTTAAATTTATTATTCCAATTATATGAAGCGATAAGACTATTATTATTAATCCTGCAGCTATTCTTAACTCATAAGAATTTTCTAAAAAAATTTGTCCTAGAAAAGTTGAAGCAGCCCCAAAAGTTATGAAGACTAAAGAAAAACCAACTGTAAATAGAATAATTGGAAATAAATTGATATTCTTTTTATCAACAAGCTCATTTATAGAACTTCCAGAAATATAAGAAATATAACCTGGTATGAGTGGTAAAACACATGGTGATAAAAAACTTATCAATCCAGCTCCAAATGCGATAATTAATTCAATCATTATTTTTCTTTAACAACTTTCAATTTTTGTTCACCAAGATTATCTACTCTTAAAATCATTTCATCACCATCTTTTAAATAATCAGGTGGTGTCATCCCCATTCCTACTCCAGCAGGTGTACCTGTTGTTATAATATCCCCTGGCATAAGAGTTATAAATTGACTGATATGTGAAATTAAGAAATTAAAATTAAAAATCATTAAACTGGTATTTCCAGTTTGTCTTCTTTTTCCATTAAGATCTAATGATAAATTTAAATTAAATAATTCATTAATTTCATCTTTTGTAACCAAATAAGGACCCAATGGACCAAAGGTATCTCCAGATTTTCCTTTTACCCATTGACCACCTCTATCTTTTTGCCATTCTCTTTCACTTATATCGTTGCAAATACAGTAGCCTAATACATATTCTTGAGCTTCATCCTCTTTTACGTTTTTGGCTTTATTTCCTATAACCATTGCAATTTCTACCTCGTGATCTAAAGATTTTGAATTTTTAGGAATTACAACGCTGTCATTTGGCCCAATAATACAATTTGGAGATTTATTAAAAACAATTGGCTCTTTTGGAGTTTTAGAATTTGTTTCTTCAGCATGCTCTCTATAGTTTAAACCAATTGCAATAAAATTTGCTGGTTTAGTAACACAGGGTCCAATTCTTTGCTTACTATCAATTAATGGGAGAGAATCTAAATTTAGATTTTTAATTTTATCTAAACTTTCAAAATTTAAATTATCTGGTGTAAAATCTTTTAAAATATTTGATAAATTTCGAATATCATTTTGATTGTCTAGGATTGCTGGTATTTCTTTACCATGCTCACCGACTCTTAAAAGTTTCATATTAATTTTTTTTGTTTAATTCCTCAATTTGTATAAATAAAGAACTATGATCCTTTTTTGCATGCCCATTTTTGATCAAATTTTGGTACATCTTTTTTACTAAATTTGAAATTGGCAAATTAAAATCTTTAGATGTTTCTAAAATATTTTTCATATCTTTAAATTGTATTAAATTTGTTCCACCTGGAGCAAAATTTTTTTTAATCATTTTTTTTCCATGTATTCTCAATATATTACTGTCGGCAAAACCTCCTCCAACAGCTTTTATAAACTTATTAGGATCTGTACCTGATATTTTACATAAATGAATTGCTTCGGCAACAGCACCTATGGTTACCCCAACAATTATTTGATTTGCTAATTTTGCAACTTGACCACTTCCGTTTGAACCAACTATTTTAGCGTTACCCATTGTTTTAAAAATTTTTTTTACTTTATTAAAAACTTTTTGATCGCCGCCTACCATTATAGCTAACGATGCTTCTTCAGCACCCTTTGTTCCTCCAGAAACAGGTGCGTCCAGAAAGTCTATTCCATTTTTTTTAAGTGTTTTTTGTGCTTTTTTTGAAGTAATCGGTTTGGTTGAGCTCATATCAATCATTATTGAATTGTTTCTCAAATTATTAATGAAATCAGTATTATCAATTATAGACATAACGGATTTATCATCTGTAACCATTGTTATTATTACCTCTGATTTTTTTATAACGTCCTTGAGAGATTTTGAAACTGAAGCTCCATATTTTGATAATTTTTTTGCTTTATATAATTTTTTGTCAAAAACAGAAACATTGTATCCATTTTTAAGTAAATTTTTTACCATAGGGAAACCCATTAAACCTGTGCCAATAAATGCAATATTTTTCATAAATTAAAATTAATATTAGTTAATAATCCTGACCATTTTATTAACCTTTTAAACCAAGGTGGGTATATTTAATATTAAGATAATCTTTAATTGCCATTGAACCACCTTCACGTCCATATCCACTTTGTTTAATTCCTCCAAAAGGGGCCTCAGCAATAGCAACCATTGGTGTGTTAACAGCTACTGAACCTGTCTCTAATTGTTCAGATGCAAGATGTGCTGTCTCCATTGAGTTGGTGCATACATAACTACACAAACCAAGCTCATGATTATTAGCTCTTTTAATTACATCATCAAAAGATTTGAATGATAACATTGGAACCAATGGCCCAAAAGGCTCTTGTTTCATTATCGTAAAATCATCTTTTACGTCATCAAATATTGTAGGTTCATAATAAAAACCTTTATTAAACCCAGAGGGTCTTTTTCCACCAAGTAAAACTTTTGCACCTTCTTCTTTAGTTTTTTCAACTAATTCCTCTATTTCGTTTAGCCTCTTTTTTGTGGTTAATGGACCTAATTGAGTTGAAGGATCCATACCGTCACCTATTTTCAATTTTTTTGTTTTCTCGATAAATAAATTTACAAATTCGTCCTTTTTTCTCTCGTGAATATAAAATCTGTTAGGTGATATACAAACTTGACCATTGTTTCTAAATTTAGCAGCAATTGCCATATCAGCTGCTTTTTTAATATCAGCATCATCAAACACAATAAAAGGTGAATGACCTGACAACTCCATTGTTACTCTTTGAACTTTATCTGCAGCTTGTTTTAATATTAGCTTTCCAACTCTCGATGATCCAGTTATAGAAATTTTTTTGACTATATCTGAAGCTATCAATTGTTGAGCGATACTTGGTGGATCACCTGATAAAAGATTCACTACGCCTGGTGGGACACCACATTCTCTACATATATCAACCATCTCCATTACAATTCCTGGAGTTATTACATCGGGTTTAACTATAACAGAACACCCAGCCGCTAATGCAGTTGAAATTTTTCTAGCAGATAATACTGCAGGAAAATTCCAAGGTGTTAATGCTGCAACAACACCAACTGGTTGATAGTAAACATGTACTCTTGTATCCTCAAATCTACTTTCAACAGTTTGTCCATAAATTCTTTTTGTTTCTTCGGCATTCCATTCAAAAATATCTGCAGCACCTCCTACTTCACCTTTAGCTTCTGCGAAAGGTTTTCCAACTTCTAATGTCATCCATTTAGCAAGCACATCTTGTTTCTCTCTCATTTTGTCTGCTATTCTTCTGATGATGTAAGATCTTTGCCAAGGAGCAGTTTTTTTCCAGACTTCTAATCCTTTTGCAGCAGAATTTAATGCTCTATCAACATCCTCTGGCGTAGCTTTAGAGGCTTTTCCCAAAACTTCTTCATTTGCTGGATTAATTACTTCGTAAGTTCCTCCATCTGATGATTTTTGCCATTTACCATCGATAAATTGTCCAAATTTTTCGTACATAAATTCAATTTAGCATTACTATAAGTAGTGTCTACTATGTAATTTTTACACATTAATTATCTCTGATTAGATGATACTCTTACTAAAAAAAGGAGTTCAAGATGAAAGCATATATAATGGGTAATTACACTGAAAAAGCTTTTCAGGGTTTTTTAAAAGATCCAACAAGTGATAGAAAAGCTGTTGTAGAACAATTAACAAAAGCTATGGGTGGAACAATGCATAGCATGGATATCGTTAGAGGTTCTTATGATTTTGTAGTTGTTACTGACGTTCCAAGTTTTGATGATTTTGCAGCAATTAAATTGGTTGTTGAAGCATCTGGAGCTGTAAGAAATTTGACAATGCTTGAAGCAATTGATTTTACAAAAGCTACAACAAAAGCTAGTAAAATTGGTTACAAAGCCCCAGGTCAATAATCTTTTGGTATAACTTCCGGCTGTGGACTGGAAGTTATATTAATTTTTTTTTAATTTGGAGGAAAATTTAAGATTTTCGTTATTAAATTTTGAAGAATGCTTTTGGATGTAATCATCCATAATTTTTACTTTTTCATCTTCAAATTCAGAAACTTTTCTACTATTTAAATCAACATATAAAGCGAGAACTTCTATTGTTGATGCGAGAAACTTTTTTTCTTTATGAACCATTTCCATTTTATATTGAAGTCTTTTTTTGTCGTGATCAAAATAAATTAGATTAACATCAACCTCATCATCAACTTTGAGCTCTTGATTGTAGGTAATATTTGACTCTACTATCATAGTGCTTTTGCCAGTTGTTTTTGCTGAGTGCTCTCCCATTTTGAATATATTATTCAAAGTATCTGCTCCATATTTATCAAAGATCAAAAGATAATATGATACGTTCATATGATCATTATAATCTATCCAATCTTTAATGATTTTTTGAGAACTTAAGTAAACAGACATAAAAAATTAATGAATAATTAATTTTTCTTTGGGTCGTTATCTACAACCAGACAAATCTCAGATTTTGTCAAAAATCTTTTTCCAGTACCATTATCTAATGAAAACATTCCACCAATGCCATTAACAGCATCTATTGTTAAATCAGTATGTTTCCATTTTTCATATTGGTCATCGTTCATGTAAAAAGGCACTCCCCCAATTTCTCCAAGTTTTACATCACTAGAACCAACCATATACTCATTTCTAGGATAACACATTGGTGCACTTCCGTCACAACATCCACCAGACTGGTGGAATAATAGCTCTTCACCATGTTGAGCTTTAAGCTCTTCAATCAATTTTAGTGCTGAACTCGTTGCTTTTACTTTCATAAAAAATATGGCCCGTGATTCCTCACGGGCCATTATATATTAGATTATTTTTAAAAGAAGCCTAATTTCTTTTCACTGTAAGACACGTGAAGATTTTTCACTTGTCTGTAGTGGTTAAGCATCATTTTATGTGTTTCTCTTCCAAT
>CACHTQ010000002.1 GCA_902582845.1 uncultured Pelagibacteraceae bacterium
TTAATACAACATCGTTTAGCTGAAAAAGATTTTGTGAATAAATTAAATATCAGAACCACAAGATATGTTGGCATAGAAAAAAAATCAGATTTAGAAACCCTTGATGATTTTTTGCCAGGAATTTTAAAAACATCAACTATGGGTTACGATGGAAAAGGTCAATATCCTATTAAATCACTAAGTGAGTTAAATGGATTAAATATAGATTTTTCAAAAGAATATATTCTTGAAAAACTAGTTAAATTAAAAAAAGAAATCTCGGTTATAGTCACAAGATTTGGTAATAACAGATACGAAATTTATGAGGCAATTGAAAATATTCATGAAAACCAAATTTTAAAGAAATCTAAAATCCCTGCTGATATTAGCAATAAACTTGTTGATCAATCTAGAGAGTGGAGTAAACAAATTTCTGAGGAATTAAAATACATTGGTACACTTTGTGTAGAATTTTTTATTGATAGAAATGATAATCTATATGTGAATGAAATTGCACCCAGAGTTCATAATTCTGGCCATTTAACTATTAATGCTTTTAATATCAGTCAGTTTGAAAATCATATAAGAGCAGTTTGTTCTTTAGAGCAAGTCCCCTTAAAGAAATTACATAATGCAGAAATGATAAATATTATAGGTAATCAAATTACCCCATATAGACAAAATATAAATTTAAAAGATAACGAATTTTTTTTCGATTATCAAAAAAAAGAAATTAAAGATAAAAGAAAAATGGGTCATTTAACAAAAATTTTATAATGCTTAAAACTATTGAGGGAAACTTTGAAAATTCAGATGTTAATGAACTTTTAAAAAAACATTTTATAGAACTAAGGGCGGCTTCTCCTGAGGGAAGTGCACATGTTTTGGATATCGAAGGTTTAAAAGTGCCATCTATTAAGTTTTGGAGCTTGTGGGATAATGATAAATTAATAGGTTGTGGTGCTCTTAAAATTTTAGAAAAAGATCATGGTGAATTCAAATCAATAAGATTACACGATGATTTTAGGAATAAAGGGAATGGAATAAAACTTATTGATCATTTGTTTGATGAAGCTAAAAAATTGAATATTAAACGAATTAGTATAGAAACTGGAGCAGGAATATTCTTTAAACCAGCAAGAAAATTATTTGATTTATGTGGATTTAAGCCCTGTAAACCGTTTGCACATTATAAAGAGGATAAAAATTCTATTTATTTGTCAAAGTTAATAAACAACACTTAAAAATTAAATTTTAAGTATTAATCTATTTTGTTGACAAAACTAATTAAATTATAAAGAAAGTCATTATTACTTAAATTTAAGTAATTAATTAACAAATAAAAAAGTAAGAAGAAAAATATGAGTCTACAAGGAAAAGTAAAGTGGTTCAATCCAACCAAAGGTTTTGGTTTTATTGAAAGAGATGATAAAGAAAAAGATGTGTTTGTACATGTTTCAGCTGTAAGAGATGCTGGTATGAACGGTTTAGATGAGGGTCAAGCTTTGACTTTCGATGTTGAAGATGGTCCAAAAGGTCCTTCAGCAGTTAACTTAAAAACTGCATAATTTTCATTACATAGATTATTGGCTATAAGATTTACAATTTGAAAATATTTGTATATTTGTAGCCAATAAGAAAATTTAAAATCAATAAAATAAAAATAGAATGATTGGAATTTTAGGTGGCATGGGCACACAAGCTGGCCTAGACTTTTGTAATAAACTTGCGATTCTTTATAGAGGAAAGATTGATCAGGAATATCCATTATTTCTCCTTTTCAACAAATCAAATATTCCTGGAAGACCAGAGTCAATAGGTGTTCAAACTAAGAATTTATCAAATCGGAAAAAAAATAAAAAAATTGAAAAAAAATACTCATTGGTATTAAAAAGTCTGTTACATGGATGTAATATACTTAAAAAAAGTAAATGTAAGTTTATTGTTATTCCGTGTAATACAGCACACTATTGGTATGATGATTTAAGAAAAAGAATAAAATTACCAATTATAAACATGCCCAAAGAGGTATTTATTCACACGAAAAAAACATGTAAGAAAAATTCATCAATTGGACTATTAGCAACTGAGGGTACTTTAAACACTGGTGTTTACAATAAGTTTTTTGATAAAAATTATAATCTTATTTTTCCAAATATATCTTTACAAAAAAATTCCGTAAATAAAGCAATAAAATTTGTAAAAATGGGAAATGTAAAAGCTGCTAGTAAAATTATAAAACCAGCCATAAATTATTTAATCAAAAAAAAATGTAAAAAAATAATTTTAGGTTGTACTGAATTACCAATTGCTATATTCGCATTTAAATCATTCAAAAAAGTAAAAACTTCAAAAATTTTTTTAGATCCAAATTTGATATTAGCCAATGCGGCGATGAAAAAATACCGTAAATAATGAAATCTAAAGATAAGCCATATATTTTATATGTAGCAGAAAAGATATATTTAGAAGTTTCAGAAATTAAAAAAAAAAATAATGGTTTCTCTAATATTGATGCAATAGACGGTTTTATTGGATCAGATACTTACAAAGAAGTAAGTAGCGGTAAATTTCATGACAATTGGTTTGAAGAATTAAAGAAAAAAAAAGAAAAAATTCCTGAAGAGACAATGAGGTTACTAAAAATACAAAGAGAAATGATGATTAAACAATTAATCCAGTACCCAGAACTTTATTATACTAAAAGTCATTTTCCTTTAGAAATTTCTCAACGTGCGTTTGATCACTTGTGGAGAATGTGTGAAAGTTATGAGTTATGGTGTAAAGAAACAAACCAAAAAAAATTAATTCTTTTAAATCTTACTGATTAATTTTTTGTTGCTTTAGCTTTTTATGTGTTAATTCAACTCTGTTTTCAACTAAAAGTTTAAAATCTTTAATTATTTTTGGCTCGTTATTTTGATCAACTAATTTTTGGTGAACTGTCTTTACTCTTTTTTTAATTAAATTTTTAAAATCTTCATTTATTTGATTTTCTTTATTATTTTTTGATACTTCCTCTGTAATATAGCCAAGGGAGCTTTTGCCTGTTTTTTTTTTAAATTCATTATCAAATACTAATTGAGCAGTAGCTTTAGCTAAATTTCCTGATGTAGCTACTGTAACTGCAGGACCTAACACAGCTGGTAGGGGAACGAAACCCGTCAAAAATAAAAATGACGTAAAAAATAAACTAAGTTTTAAAAATCTTATAATCACAATCTAAAGTTATTTGATTTGGTTAGAGGCTACAATTATTAAATTGTCCAAAATAAGCTTTAATACTAATAGAATATTGTGGTAATTCATCATATTTTACTACAATTTTTAACATGATCAAAATTTTTCCTTTTATTTTTATCATTCTTTGGTCATCTGCATTTATAACAACCAAACCAATCATTGATAATAGCGATCCGTTTACTGCTTTGGCTTTTCGATTTTTTTTTGTAGCAGTTGGATTCTTGTTATTTTCAATTTATTCTAAATATTCAATTATAATAAAAAGAAAAAACTTAATTGAATCAGTCCTAAGTGGTGTTCTTTTCCATGGTTTATATCTAGGAGGAGTTTTTTACTCAATTTCTATTGGTATGCCTACAAGTATTGCTGCATTAATTGTAACTCTTCAACCAATCTTAACAAATATTCTTAGTGGACCAATCTTAAATGAAAAGGTTACTTTGAAACAATGGATTGGTGTTTTACTTGGATTTTTTGGTACAACACTAGTTTTAGGATTAGATCTAGGATCGAAGATTCCATTGCTGGGGCTAGTTGCTACAATAATAGCGTTAATTTCAATAACAGCATCAACAATTTGGCAAAAAAAATTAAGTTATAATTTGCCTTTGTCCGTAAGTAATTTTTATCAAGCTGTAGGAGGCTGTTTTTTTCATATCCTCGTAGTCATATTTTTTGCAAAACCATATATAGCATTCACAAAAACATTTTTTCTAGCAATGGGTCACCAAATACTTCTTGTGTCTTTTGGCGCTTTTACAATTTTAATGTTTTTAATAAAAAAAAATTCCGCAAGTAAGACAGTCTCAATTTTTTTTCTTATCCCTGCAACATCTGCTTTGATGGCTTGGTTTTTTTTAGGGGAAACCTTAACAGTAATTGATCTCTTAGGTTTTTTAATAACGTCAATAGGAGTTTATATAGCTACTAGAGATTAATCTAAGCTATTTATTTTCGTATCCAAACTCTAATGATGCATCAGTAATAGAATGGTATAAAGACTCCCCGAAACTCCTTAATGTGAATAACCTTACTTTGAATGGCTTGTCATTAACCAAGTCTACTGTAAAAGCAATATTATTATAAAGAGAATTTATTGAATTATTTTTTTTTAAAATATCAAAATTAAATGGTGAACCTTTTTTTAAAACTTCTAATACATAATTTCCCTCTATTTCAATTACAGCTCTTGAATGAGATAAATCAGTAACTGCAAAATCAGTTTCTTTAAATGTTAAAGAAATGTTTTTAATTAAATCTTTTTTTGAGGATACTAACAGCCAATTTTTTGGGCCATTCCATAAGATTCTTGTATTTTCATTGAAATCCACATTCAATGAAGAGTCTTTTAGTTTTAAACCGTCAATATCAATACTTTCAATTTGAATATTAGAATTTTTGAACTGTACTATTTGAACAATTAATAAATTTTTTTTTTCTGAAATTTTTAATAAGTCATCGCCTTTTTTGTCATCAAAGTCTCCAAATTGTCCTTGATGATGAACATTAGCTAGCGCAGAAATTAAACTCATGATCTTACTCGCTCACCTTTCGGGTCAACATAATGTGAAGACACTATCTCAACTGGAATTACTTTATTTTTAAGAGGTGACATTACGAATAGCTTTTCTCCAATCATATTCTTACCATCTTTTAAAATTGCCAAAGAAAATGGATTATCGTGTTCAACACTCCAACATGAAGCTGAAATATAACCTAATTTTGGATTTGGAAGTGGTGCATTTGAATCTTTAACTAAATGAGATCCCTCCGGAATACTTGTTTTTTTATCTAATGGGACAACACCAACAATTTTTTGTCTATCTTCAGCTACAAAAGCTTTTCTTGATAAAGATCTTTTTCCAATAAAATCTTTCTTATTGCTAAGAAGTCCCTCAAGAGAATTGTCATAAGGAATAGTTCTTCCATCAAGCTCTGAACCTGCGACATGTCCCATCTCAATTCTTAATGTTGAAAGTGCTTCTGTTCCATATGGTTGAATTCCAAACTCTTCACCAACTTCTATTATTTTTTCCCACATAAAATATCCATAATCTGACTCAACATTTACTTCGTATGCAAGTTCACCAGAGAATGAAATTCTAAAAATTTTAGCTTTTACTCCTAACAAATCACCTTCCATATAACCCATAAAAGGAAGTCCCTCATTCGTCACATCAGTATTTGGAAAAAGTTTTTTTAATACTTCTCTTGATTTTGGTCCAGCAATCGCAGCTCCTGCCCACTGTTCAGTCGTTGAAACTACATTAACATTTAGCTCTGGCCAAACTAGTTGTAGATAATATTCTAAATGTGATAAAACATTGGCAGCTTGAGCAGTTGTTGTAGTCATATGGTAATGATTTTCTGATATTCTTGTTGTTGTTCCATCATCCATAACAATTCCATCTTCTCTCAACATCACACCATATCGTGCTTTGCCAACTGGTAATTTTAACCATGCATTTGTGTAAACTCTATTTAGAAACTCTGCTGCATCTGGTCCTTTAATATCTATTTTACCTAAAGTGGTAACGTCACAAACACCAACATTAGTTCTTACATTTTTAGCCTCTCTTTTTGATGCCTCAAATAAATTTTCATCACCACGTTTGTAATACCTTGGTCTTAACCATACACCCGCATCAACAAAGACTGCGTTATTTTTTTCATGCCATGAATGCATTGGAGATTTTCTTGTTGGTTTTGAATGTTTTCCTACTTCCCTTCCAACGATTGCTCCAATAGAAACTGGTGAATAAGGCGGTCTAAAAGTTGTATGTCCAACTGCTGGAACAACTTTATTCTCAATTTTCGATACTAATTGTAAACCGTTAAGATTACTTGTTTTGCCTTGGTCAGTAGCCATACCAAGTGTAGTGTATCTTTTTACATGTTCAATAGACCTATACCCTTCTTTAAGAGCTATCTCTATGTCAGAAACTGCAACATCATTTTGGAAATCTAAAAATCTTTTGTAGTTTTTTCCCTTTGGTAAGGGTACACACCAAAATTTATCATGTACTGTAGATTTCTTTTCAACAACATTAGGAAAAGAAACCTTGTTCTCATTATTTGTTATTTTTTTTGATAAAAGGTTTCCTTTTTCAAATGAGTCTTTTAATGTCTCCTCTAAAGTGTAAATTCCATTTGCAGCCCCTAAGGTTTTTTCATTTTGTTTAGATATACCAGGGACGAATGCATCAATTTCCTCATTAAATTTTGTTTTATTTCCTGATTGTGATGCCAAATGAATTGTAGGAGTCCAAAAACCAGAAACACAAATGCAATCACATTTTATATTTTCAACTGATCCAAGTTCTTCTTTATCATCTGAAATTTTAGCTATGTCAGCTGATTTTACCTTTTTATATCCTTGAGCAGCTACAACTACATATGAATTTTTAATATTGATATTCATATTTTTTGCCTCTTCAATTATCTCCGATTGGGGCTCTTTTCTTGTATCTAAAATTATTGGTTCAATACCATTTTTTTTGAACTCAATAGCTGTTTCATAACCACTATCATTGTTTGTAAATACAAGCGGTTTTTTTCCAACTAATACCCCATACACTTTCATGTATTCTTTCGCAGCTGAAGACAACATTACACCTGGGGTATCATTATTGCCAAATACTATAGGTCTTTCAATTGACCCAGATGAAATTAATACCTCTTTTGCTCTAATATACCAAAGTCTCTGCTTTGGATGAAATTTTTTTGTTTTTGGTAAATGGTCACTAATTCTTTCTGACATTACCAACATGTTATGATCATAGTAACCAAAAACTTGAGATCTGTTTTTTACAGTAACATTAGGCATTTCTTTAAGTTCTGAAACAATGCTATCTGCCCACTCTTTACCTGATTGATTCCCTATATTGACATCACTTGTTAATAGAGTTCCTCCAAATCGTGATTTGTCTTCTGCAAGAATTACTTTAGCACCATTTTTTGCAGCTGAGTAAGCGCTTGCTAACCCCGAAGGACCTGAGCCTGTTATTAGTACATCACAATATTCATATTTATGCTCATATCTCTCTTTGTCATGTTTTATAGATGCTGTGCCCAAACCAGCAGCTCTTCTTATAAATGGTTCATAAATTTTATACCAAAAACTTTTTGGCCACATAAAAGTCTTGTAATAAAAACCAGCAGGAAGGAATATCTTTAAAAAATTATTTATAGCTCCAACATCAAAATTCACACTCGGCCAACAATTAACACTTTTTGCTTCTAGACCTTCAAAAAGTTCTTGTTCAGTAGCTTTTATATTCGGTTCTGTTTCACCGTTTCTGTATAATTGAACTATTGCATACGGTTCATCAACACCAGCTCCAAAAAAACCTCTAGGTCTATGATATTTGAAACTTCTTCCAATTAAATGAACTCCATTGGCAATTAATGCAGAAGCAAGAGTATCTCCCTCATAACCAAAATAATTTTTACCGTTAAATCTAAAAGAAATTTTTTTATCTCTATTTATTAATCCACCACTTTCTAATCTAAAACTTTGTGTCATTATGAAATTTCTTCGTTAGCTTTGAGTGTTTTAAAAATTTCGTGAGTAGCTGTATCTCTTTGAACTTTTATCCATTGTCTGCAACCTGATAAATGTTGCCATAACTCCCAATGCTTTCCCCTTAAGCTTTTCCTATTATAAACAAAATTATCCCAATCTTGATCAGATATTTCTTTTCCTAATTCTGGCCGTTTGATAGTCGCATCGCCTCCATATGAAAATTCGTTCTGTGATCTCATTCCACAGTGTGGACATTTAATATGGAGCATTTATGAAATCCAGGTTTTGGTACCAAGTCCCTTTTCATCAAGTAAGTGACCAGTATTAAATCTATTTAAACTATAGCCTGCATTTAATTCATGAACTCTATCTTGTGCAATTGTGTGTGCAAATGTCCAGCCAGATGCAGGTGTTGCTTTAAATCCACCATAGCACCATCCACAATTTAAATACAAACCTTCAATATGAGTTTTGTCTATTATTGGTGAGCCGTCCATAGACATATCCATTATTCCACCCCAAGTTCTAAGCATTTTCAATTTACTTAGGAAAGGCATCATTGCAATTCCTTCGGTTAGAACATGTTGAAGAGTTGGAAGATTACCTCTTTGTGCATAACTATTGTAGCCATCAAGATCACCACCCATAACCATTTCACCTTTGTCAGACTGGCTTATATAAAAATGTCCAGCACCAAAAGTAACTACTTTATCTAAAACTGGTTTTACTGGCTCAGATACACATGCTTGTAGTAAATGAGTCTCAATTGGTAATGTCATATTTAGTTTTTCAGCTAAAATATTTGTACTACCTGCAACACATAATCCAATTTTTTTTGCTTTAATGTCTCCACGAGAAGTTCTCACTCCATTAATTTTTCCTGCAGACACATCAAATCCAATTACTTCACAATTTTGAATTATGTCTACACCCATATCGTCTGCCTGACGTGCATAACCCCAAGCTACAGCGTCGTGTCTAGCTGTTCCCGCGCTAGGTTGCATTAATCCCCCAAAGATTGGAAATCGTACATTCTCAGAAAAATCAGCCATAGGAATAATTTCTCTTACTTCTTCCCTATTTAAGAGAACTGCATCGATACCGTTTAATCTCATTGAATTTCCTCTTCGAGCATAACTATTCATTTGTGCATCTGAGTGAGCAAGATTTATTATTCCTCTTGGAGAAAACATCACATTGTAATTCAAATCTTGACTCATTCTTCTCCAAAGATCCATTCCAAATTCACTGAATAGTGCATTGTCATCGTGCATATAATTTGATCTAATTATTGTAGTGTTTCGACCAACATTACCTCCACCAATCCAACCTTTTTCGATTATAGCAACATTGGTAATATTGTGTTCTTTAGCTAGATAATATGCTGTTGCTAAACCATGTCCTCCGCCACCAATGATAACAACATCATACTCTTTCTTAGGAGTTGGGTCTTTCCAAGCTAAGTCCCAATTTTCGTGATTTGTAAGGGCATTTTTAACAAGACTAAAAACTGAATATTTTTGCATGAATAAATTTTATAATAATGAGTATAAATAGTTCATATTTTTTTTATATATAATTTTTAGATATTTCCAAAGGCTTTAAAAAGAGATACTAATCGACCAGTTTTTTATTATTTTTTATAAAATTCAATGAGCGACATAAAATCAGATATTCAAATTGCTCGTGAAGCAAAAATGCTTCCAATAAAGGAAATCTTAGCAAAAGTAAATGTTCCAGACGAAAGTTCAGCTTTTAGCCCGATGGGCAGGCATATTGCAAAAATAAACTTGGAACACTTAGATACATTAAAAGATAAGCCAGACG
This sequence comes from uncultured Pelagibacteraceae bacterium, assembly GCA_902582845.1. GTDB lineage: Bacteria > Pseudomonadota > Alphaproteobacteria > Pelagibacterales > Pelagibacteraceae > Pelagibacter. The sequence continues at coordinate 9,575 of CACHTQ010000002.1, forward strand.
GTAAATTAATTTTAGTTACGGCAATAACTCCAACTCCTGCTGGAGAAGGTAAAACAACTACTTCTGTCGGATTAAACGATGGACTAAATAAAATTGGAAAAAAATCTATCGTATGCTTAAGAGAACCAAGTCTAGGTCCATCCTTTGGTATGAAAGGTGGTGCTGCAGGAGGAGGATATGCTCAAGTAGTCCCAATGGAACAAATTAATCTTCACTTTACTGGAGATTTTCACGCAATAACATCAGCACATAATCTTTTGTCTGCTTTAATTGATAATCATATCTACTGGGGAAATAAATTAAACATAGATGTCAGAAGAATTGTTTGGAAAAGAGTTATGGATATGAACGACAGAGCTTTAAGATCAATTAATATTAATCTCGGCGGTGTTGCTAATGGTTTTCCAAGAGAAGATGGTTTTGATATCACAGTTGCTTCTGAGATAATGGCTATCTTTTGTCTTGCTAATAATCTTGAAGATTTAGAAAAAAGGATCGGAAATATTACAATAGCATACACTCGAGAAAAAAAACCAATCTACGCTAAAGATTTAAATGCTCATGGACCAATGACTGTTTTACTTAAAGAGGCAATCAGACCTAATATTACACAAACACTAGAAAATAATCCTGCGATAATTCATGGAGGACCATTTGCAAATATTGCTCATGGATGTAATTCTGTAATTGCAACTAAAGCTGGATTAAAACTTGCTGATTATGTTGTAACCGAAGCAGGTTTTGGCGCAGATTTAGGAGCTGAAAAATTTTTAGATATCAAATGTAGGAAATCAAATTTAAAACCAAGTTGCGTTGTTATAGTAGCAACTGTTAGAGCCTTGAAGATGCATGGTGGTGTTGCAAAAGATGATTTAAAAAATGAAAATGTTGATGCACTTAAGAAAGGATTAATAAATCTTGAAAGACATATTGAAAATGTGAAAAAGTTTGGTTTACCAGTAGCGGTAGCTATTAATCATTTTATAAAAGATACTGATAAAGAAGTGAATGCTTTAGTAGAATTTTGTAAAAAGTTAGGGGTTAAGGCTAGTATTTGTAAGCATTGGGCTGACGGTGGTGAGGGAACAAAAGATTTAGCTAAACATGTAACAGATTTATGTGAAAAGAATGAAGCTAAATTTAAATTTTTATATGAAAGTAAAACTCCACTTTTCAAAAAAATTGAAACTATAGCAAAAGAGATTTATAGAGCTAATGAAGTTATTGCAGATACTAAAATCAGAGATCAACTAAAAAACTTTGAAGAAGCTGGTTATAATGAATTACCCATATGTGTTGCAAAAACTCAATATAGTTTCTCAACAGATCCAAATCTGAAAGGTGCTCCGACAGGTCATTCTTTACCAATTAGGGAGATTAGGCTTTCATCAGGTGCAGAATTTATTGTAGTTGTTTGTGGAGCAATCATGACAATGCCGGGACTTCCTAAAGTACCAGCAGCTGACTCTATTAAGCTAAATAAAGACGGTGATATAGAAGGTCTATTTTAAACTTTTATCTTAAGTTTTTTATTTTCTTTAATTGTCTTAAGTAAATTAATCATTAGTGGGATTTTTTTCTTATCGATTTTTTTTAAAATAAATGGTGTGATCTCTCTTGCAAGTTCTTCACCTTCAACAGTTTCTTTAAGCATAAATCTTTTTTTTGCAGTTTTAAATGTAAATCCTTTACCTAAATAACTACCCATCTTACTATTTCTTCCACCTGCAGCACTAACATATAAATCACCTACCCCAGCGAGCCCAAAGATTGTTTCATCTTTACCTTTAAAATATCTATTTAAATATCTCATTTCAAGAACTGCTTTTTGAAATAAATTAGATGAAGAGTTAAGACTTTGACCAGCTCCAATGATCATTGAATATATATTTTTAATTGCTGAACAGACCTCTACTCCTACTACATCCTGGGAGTATTCTGTTAAATAATATTTAGTAGAAATTCTTCTTCCTATAGATTTTGCAATGTTAATATTTTTATTTGCTATAATCACACTAGTTTGATTTTTTCTGGCTAATTCTTTTGCCAAACAAGGTCCTTTTAGTACTGAAATATTTTTTAGATTATAGTTTTTTTGAAGTTGTTCTGAAATTGTTAATATCTTATTCTTTTTTTTTTCAAATTTTAACCCTTTAGTAAGAACCAAAATTGGTGATTTAACTCTTAAATCTTTTAATACTTTACCAATAAAATCAATCCCTGGAAGACTTAAGGCTACTACTATTAGATCAAAATTTTCTTTTAATAAATTTTTAGAAAATTTTCTAAATTTTAATTGTTTTGGTAATTTTATATTAAGAGCAGAATGAAATTTTTTTTTTGAAGATAAATCTTTTATAAATCTTTTACTATAGGGCTCAGTAATTGTAACATTATTTTTATTTTCTAAACTTGGGATTGTAAATGCAGAGCCCATTGCACCTCCACCAATAACTAAGATATTTTTCATAACAAATAATTATTTTATTGTAATTGTCATCATTTTGTTAGTAAAATACAGAATTAATTATTTTATTTGGTAGATTAATGACAAAAGTAGCAATTATTGGTGCAGGACCTTGCGGACTATCAATGTTAAGGTCTTTTGAGCTAGCAGAAAAAAAAGGTGAAAAAATCCCTGAAGTTGTTTGTTTTGAAAAGCAAGACGATTGGGGTGGCCTATGGAATTATAGTTGGCGAACAGGATCTGATCAATACGGGGACCCAGTACCTAACAGTATGTATAGATATCTTTGGTCAAATGGACCAAAAGAATGTTTAGAATTTGCTGATTATTCTTTTGATGAACATTTTGGAAAGCCGATACCATCCTTTCCACCTAGAGAAGTTTTATATAACTATATTGTTGGAAGAGTAAGTAAAGGAAATTTAAAAAAAAAAATCAAATTTAATACCAGAGTTATAAATACCATATTTAAAAATGATAAATTTGAGCTTAGTTATCAAGATAAAGTTAATAATAAAATATTAAAAGATAATTTTGATTTTGTTGTTGTTTCAACAGGTCATTTTTCTGTTCCTTTTATTCCAGAATACAAAGGAATGGATACATTTCCTGGAAGAATAATGCATTCTCATGATTTTAGAGATGCAGAAGAGTTTAGAGATAAAAATGTAATAGTACTAGGTAGTAGTTATTCGGCAGAAGACATCGCTCTTCAGTGTAATAAATACGGAGCTAAAAGTGTTACCATTGGTTATAGACATAACCCAATGGGATTTAAATGGCCTGATGGAATGAAAGAGGTTCATTATCTTGACAAATTAGTAGGAAAAAAAGCAATCTTTAAAGATGGTACTGAACAAGAGGCTGATGTTGTAATTCTATGCACTGGTTATCTTCATCATTTTCCATTTTTAGAGGAAAATTTACAATTAAAAACTAGAAACAGACTTTATCCACCAAAATTATATAAAGGAGTGGTTTGGCAAGATAATCACAAACTTTTATATCTTGGTATGCAAGATCAATTCCATACGTTTAACATGTTTGATTGCCAGGCTTGGTACGCAAGAGATGTTATTATGAATAAGATCAAAATCCCTAGTAATGGTGATGTTGAAAAAGATATTAATAAATGGGTTGCAATGGAAGAAAAGCTAGAAAACCCAGATCAAATGATTGATTTTCAAACTGAGTATACTAAAGAACTTCATGAAATGTCTGATTATCCAAAAATTGATTTTGAGTTAATAAGAAAACATTTTAAAGAATGGGAACATCATAAAGTTGAAGATATTTCAACTTACAGAAATAAATCTTTTTCATCTCCCGTAACTGGTTCCGTTGCTCCTATTCATCATACACCATGGGCAACTGCTATGGACGACTCTTCAAAAACTTTTTTAGATAAATAATCTTAGATTAATCAATACCTAGGTGTTTTTTTCTTTTTTGGACATAGGCTCTAATTAAATTATCAAATATTAAAGCTATGAAAGCCACACAGATACCAAGTGTTAATCCAATTCCAGCACCTTTTTTATCCGACAATGCTTTTAAAATATATTGACCTAAATCTTCTGTTCCAATAAATGCCCCGATAATTACCATGAATAGGGCAAATACAATCGTTTGATTTATACCAAGCATCATATGAGGGAACGCCAAAGGAAATTCAATTTTAGTCAATCTTTGAAATTTATTTACACCCGACATGGTTGCAGCATCATGTAGACCAGCTGGAACGCTTCTTAATCCTTCGATTGTATATCTTGTAGCAGGTATTGTTGCATAAACTATGACTGCAATAAGTACAGATGTATCTGTTATACCAAATAACATCATTACTGGAATTAAATATACAAAAGATGGGAATGTTTGAAAAATATCACAAACGCCCAGCATAAAGTTTGCTGAATGTTTGTTTTGGAAACACAAAGTTCCTACTGTAAATCCAATGATACAAGAAACAACAACTCCAAAAGTTGCCATATATGCTGTAACTAAAGCTCTATCCCACCAAGGGCTGAATGCAATAAAAAGTGTCAAAGCACAAACTACCAATGCTGAACGTAAGCCACCAATTAAATATCCTGCACCAACAACTAAAACTATCGTAGCGATTGCAGGCATTCTTAAATACAATGCTCTCATTGGCTGAAGTACATCTTGTATCAACCACGTATTGAACGCTTTAATATAAACAAAGAAAGTCTCAAAAATCCAATCTACTCCTTTGTTCCAAAAATCAGCAGTTGATATTCCTTTGTTATGTGGAATTTCAAATAAATAATTGAAAGTATCTTTAAATAAAAAAGTTCCAATGTAAGCTAATATTATTCCAACAACAAATATAACCCCAAAAAATAAAAGATTTTTGTTTCTTTGATAGAAAGTAAGATTACCAAAATAATCTGTTTGTTTATTTGCCCAAGCTAAAGACATTTTATCTAAAAGAATTGCAATTAAACTGATACATAAGCCCGCCTCTAAAGCTAGTCCAATATTTAATTGGTTTAGTGCTAACAATAAATTAAACCCTAAACCTTTTGCTCCAATAAATGCTGAGATAACTGCCATTGAAAAACACACCATGATGACTTGATTAACTCCAATTAAAATATCTCTCCTAGCAGTTGGAATTAATACTTTAAACATTAATTGAAAATTATTACATCCGCTCATCCTTCCCGCTTCAATTACCTCTGGAGGCACTGCTCTTAGACCTAAAAGAGTTAATAATATCATCGGTGGTATTGCTACAACCATAGTAATAATTACAGCAGCATGGTCACCTACTCCAAAAAGAACTAATGCTGGAACCAATACAGCATATTGTGGCATCGTTTGCATCACTAGCAATATTGGATATAAAGCTTTTTCTACACGTTTACTTTTAAAAGCTGCTATTCCTAATCCAAGTCCAAAAATAAAAGATAAAGGAGCAGCGACTAATATAAATGAAAGAGTTTGCATGGAAGGTTTCCATTGACCAAACACAGAAATGTAAACCATGGTTAAACCTGCAAACAAAGCTAGACCTTTACCGCTTAACTTATAAGAAAGTAATGCTGCACCTGCTGCAACAATAGTCCAAGGTAATCCTGGTAATTCAGCCCATGGGTTTTTATCTATCCAATCCCAACTGGTGAAGGCAACAATAGTTTCGAGACCTCCCAGTAAAATCTCTCTTATTAATTCTATTAAAAAAGTCATAAAGGCAGTCAAATTTCTACTAATTTGTAAAACTATAGGTCGACTTTTAAATTCTTGAGTATCTTCATTCCAAACTTCAATTGGCATCCATTCATTCATTAAGAAAAATAACGAGTCATTAATCCAGATGGGCAACCATCCAAGCAATGGAGGTAATCTCCAAAAGACATCAAAAGCGTAATATCTTACCTCTTTACCTAAAAATACATAACTACTTTGATTAGGATCTTTGACAAATTCTGCTTGTCCCCTGATAAACTTATATGTTTCAGGAACATCAATCGCAAAGCATAAAGCAAAGAATACAATTAATAAAAATAACCACTGAAAAGTTTTCGGATATTTCTTTAAAAATTCCATAATTTAATTATTATTTTTTCTTCCCCCAAAGACTGTTTTGATTATTTTTGTTGGATTGATAGAGCCTATAATCTCATTATTGTTATCAACTACAGCGACTATTTTTTCCTGTGTAAGAATTTTTTCTGCAACATTCTCTATGATTTCATTATTAGAGACTTTTAAATCACCTAAATTATCTATTGATGTATCCATAACATCCTTAATCAATAAAACTTTTTCTCTCGGCACTTCTTCAGTAAATTTTCTTACATACTCAGTGGCTGGATTTAAAACAATATTAGCTGGTGTATCTAACTGCTCAATTATTCCATCTTTCATAATCGCAATTCTGTCAGCAAGTTTTAAAGCCTCATCAAAATCATGTGTAATAAACATAATTGTTTTTTGTAACTTATCTTGAAGTCTTAAAAACTCATCTTGCATCTCTTTTCTAATTAATGGATCCAAAGCTGAAAAAGGCTCATCTAAAAACCAAATATCTGGCTCGACCGCTAAAGATCTTGCTATACCTACTCTTTGTTGTTGCCCTCCTGAAAGTTCTCTAGGAAAATAATTTTCTCTACCTTCAAGTCCAACTAATTTAACCATATCCATTGCTTTATTTATGCTGTCCTCAGTTTTGATCCCTTTAATCTGAAGGGGAAACGCAATGTTTTCAACAACAGTTTTGTGTGGAAGTAAAGCAAAGCTTTGAAAAACCATTCCCATTTTATTTCTTCTAAGATCTATAAGATCTTTATTATTTAATTGTAATAAGTCCTGGCCTTCTATGAAAATTTTACCACCTGTTGCATCAGTCAATCTTGAAATACATCTTAATAAAGTTGATTTACCTGAGCCAGATAAACCCATAACGACTAACATTTCTCCTTTTGCAACTTCAAAAGAAGCGTTATTCACCCCAACAATGCAACCATTTTGTTGAAAAACTTTAGCATCAACATTTCCATTTGAGTCTTGAAGCATCTTCTGAGCATTTGCTCCAAAAATTTTGTACACATTTTCACATTTAATTACTGGCTCAGACATAAATTTCAATTAAGTTATATGAAATTAGGATAAAATTAAATCCATAATATTGTTACTTCCCCCTTAAAAATTTTTAATATAATAAACCCTTGTATCTATTCCGGTACTTAGAAAACTTAATGCTTCACCACTGACAGTAATTGACTCGTCAACTCCAACATTATTTCCACTCACTGTAAAGCCTGCAAAACACTTATTTTTCTCCTCATCCCACTTAACAAAAGTTTCATCTATTTTGTTACCATTAATTGTGTAAATTTCATGCGCTCTAAAATTTAAAAAGTTTGCCCCCATAATCGCACGTTGTGGAATTAATTTTGTGGCTTTACAAACTTGCTCATAAACTTCGTCTGTTAATCTGAAGTGATCTGTGCCATCAAAAGTTACCAGTATTCCTGAGGGTAATTTAGAAATTAATTCACTTAATTTCTTTTCTTGAGCAATCCTCTCTTCTTCTAATTTCATTTTTCTAACAAGTTCATCACCACCACCAAACATTATGTTAAGAACAAAAAATGAAAATGATATTATTAGAATTATTAGCACCAAGCCACCAAACTGTTTTGTAGTCTCGGGTAAATATTTTATTTTAGTTAAAAAATTTTCTTTTGACATTTATTCTTGTAGCTTTCCATTTTTCCATATCCCTGTTTTTTGAGTGCCATCAGACCAAGTAAAAGTTCCCTTGCCATTCATGAATCCTTTTGCCCATTCACCTTCATAAGTTGAACCATCAGGAAAAGTTAAAACACCCACCCCACTCCATTCGCTATTTTTAAACTCGCCTTTGTAGATATATCCGTTTGGCCATGTTTCAATTCCTTGTCCGTTTTTCTTAGTATCTACCCACTCACCTTCGTAGGTAGTTTTATCTGTATAAACCCATTTCCCAAAACCGTTTTCGCAATTTCCTTCTTTGCATCCTGTACTTCGGGCTATTGCAATCGTGCTGATAGATAAACTTAAAATTATTGTTAAGAGATATTTTTTCATAATAATATTTTACACAAAATTATTAAAAAAAAAATTATACTTTTTTGTCATCTTTATTACATGAATAAATAGAAATATATTTTTCAGAGTTTTCACTTTTCATATTTTTCGTTATTTCATGAATTAATTCACCTGTTTTCCTTGTAATAATACCTGACTCAGAATAATTTTTTTCTTGATCAATTGATTTAAATAAAACCACATCTTTATTGACTACTTTGACATTAAGTTTTGATGAAACCGAGAGAAATGATGATAATCCTTTGATTAAAAGAGTTTCTGGTTTTTTTGATAAAATTTTAAAACTCTCTAAACCCTTTTCATTTAAATCTTTAGCTAAAAAAGTTTTATAATTATATTCTGAATTTTTAATTATTTTTTTCTCTAAATCACAAACAAACACAAGATCAATATTTTCATTTATACTTACATCTTTTGCTAAGGTTTGATTAAAAAATAATAGACTTATTAGTATAGTAAAAAAATTTTTGATCATTTAAATTTGTTTAAAAAAAAATCTCCCCCAACATAGTTGGGAGAGATTTAAAATTTAATTGCTATTTACCTTATTTAGTAAAAGCTTTCCAAACTTTCTCGTTATCTTTCAGCCACTTTTTAGCTGCATCCTCGTGAGTCATTTTATCAATGTCCACTAAAGCTGCCATTGCTCCAATTTGACTTGTTGAGAAAGAAAGTTTTTTAAACATCTTAGCTGCATCTGGATGAGTTTTTGGAAAGTCAGCATTAACTGCTTTCTTCAAATAACCATCTGGCGAACCACATTTTCCATCTCCACCATCTTCAGGTCTGCAACCTGCAGTGTACGGAGGAAAGTCGATAAATGTAAAACCAGCACCATCAGTAAAGTTTGGTGTCCAGTTAAAGATAATTGTTCCTCTTCCTTCTTTTTCAGCTGCTGCTAACTCTGCCCAAAGTGCATCCGCACTTCCAGCAAATTTAACCCACCAAAGATCTCCTAGACCTAAAGCGTCAACCCTTTGAGGAATTAAGTCACCGTGCCAAGTTTGTGGACCTTCCAACATTCTTCCTTTTCCATTCGGAGAGTCAGGTGTTGTAAAGTTTTTAGCACAGTCTGGGTTTTTCAAAGCAGTCCAGTCTGGTAGTCCTGGGCATAGACCTTTTTCAGCAACCCAGTTAGGATATCCCATATCCTCTAGAGTTCTAGCCTCATGATCACCCCAGTCAAGTAAACCACCTTTATCTAAAGCTGTTGTAAATGATTTACCAAAAGCAGATTCCCATACCTCGTGAGAGATGGTTACGTCACCAATTCTAATTGACTCGTATACTGCTTGTGAGTCAGCATTTACGTATTTAACGTTATTACCCATACTTTCCATTATTCCACCAATAACGTAAGCCATTACAATTTGACTTGACCAGTTATGAGTTGGGATAACGATGGGTTTTTTGCTATCTGCATTTGATAAACCAGCAAAACTTACTGCTGAGATTATAATTGCAGAAATTAAAGATATTATTTTTCGCATTTATTCCCCTTTCTTAATATTAAGTGTGTTGAGTATGTGCCTAAGTAAAATGATAGTCAACTACAAGATTTATATATATTATGTAGAGAGATTTATAAAAATGTCGCAAACTACTTTAGATATTAAAGAGCCTGGTCTGAATGTTTTACCACCTGGAGTTGAAAGACATGTTGTTAACGCTGGTGGTCTTACAGGTTTGCAAATATTTCCTGATGATGAAATAGAAATCATTAATGAGGAAGGAAATCAAATTTGTGAAATTATTTGTTTTGATAAAGATGGAAAATCTGAGCTTGGAATTTTAAATCAAAAAGAAAATTGTAAAAAAAGTTTTATTAAAGAGTTGCTTAAAGGTAAAGATGAAAGCTCTTTAATAACAAACCTACAATTAAAAAAAAGAAATTTAGATATTAATAAATCAAAATCATCAATTTTGTTTGATGAACAAACTCCAAGTGGTGAAAAAATTAAGATAAAATCTAAAGATAAATGCTACGTTATTTTTGCAGCGCCACAAAACAATATGCTGGTATCTGAGCAAAATCCCTCAAGCGATTTAACATTATATATTAAAAGATATAAAATAATTAATGATAAAGAATTATCAATAATACCTGATCCTATTTATGAGCCAAATTATGAGGAAAATATTGTGAGACAAACTGCAATTTCGTTCGAAGTTAAAGAGGGAGATTTTATTCAAGTAATAAGTCCAGCCGGTAGACAATGTTCTGACTTTGTGGCGTTCGATACAAAAAAACTTGATAAAAAAGTTGAAAAAGGTCTTGATTGGCAAACAACGAGGACTTTTATGGGAAATACTTTTCCAGGTCCTGGTTTATTTTCAAAATTTTACGACACCGATCATGAACCATTAGTTGAAGTCATAAGAGATACTGTTGGAAAACATGACACATTTAATCTTGCTTGTACTTCAAAATATTATGAAGACGCTGGCTATTTTGGTCATCCTAATTGCTCTGAAAACTTAAATAATGCAATGGCAAAATATGGTGTTAAAAAACAAAAAGGATGGCAGGCTATCAATTTATTTTTTAATACTTCAGCAACAGGTTTAAATTCGGTAATTTCAGATGAGTCATATGCAAGGCCTGGGGATTATGTAATGTTCAGAGCTTTAAAAGATTTAACAATTGGTACAACAGCTTGTCCTAGTGATATCGATGCATGTAATTCATGGAATCCAACAGATATTTTTGTTAGAACCTATGACAAAAAAAAAGAATTTTCAAAATCTTTTGCATTTAGAATGAAAACAGACTCTGAAAAAAAACTTACTAGAAACTCTGGCTTTCACGAAAAAACCTCTAAGCTTACTAGAAATTTTATTGATGCTAGAGGTTTTTGGCTACCTAATGATTATACCAAGCATGGAGTTGTTGAGGAGTACAATGCTTGTAGAGAAAAAGCAGTATTAATTGATTTATCTGCTTTAAGAAAATTTGAAATTATAGGTCCTGATGCTGAAGAATTGATGAATTATACATTAACTAGAAATATTAAAAAGCTTGCAGTTGGCCAGGTTGTTTACTCTGCGATGTGTTATGAAAACGGAATGATGTTTGATGATGGTACATTGTTGAGATTAAGTGAGACAGGTTTTAGATGGATTTGTGGAGACGAATATGGTGGTGAATGGCTTAAAGAAATAGCAAAAAAGAAAAACTTTAAGGTCAATGTAAAAAATTCAACAGATCAAATTAGTAATGTATCAATACAAGGTCCAAAAAGTAGAGAGATATTAAAAAAAATGATTTTTACTCCACCAACGCAACCATCTATAGATGAACTGGAATGGTTCAGATTTACTATTTGTAGAATTGAAAACCTTCAAGGTATTCCATTGATTGTTTCAAGAACAGGATATACTGGCGAACTTGGTTATGAAGTATGGTGTCATCCGAGTAATGCCTCTGAAGTTTGGGATAAGCTTATGGAAGCTGGAAAAAATGAAGGCTTAATTCCTGCTGGATTTGCAGCTTTAGATAAGCTTAGAATTGAAGCTGGTTTAATTTTATTTGGTAATGAATTTGATGGTCAACAAGATCCTTTTGAGGCTGGAATAGGCTTTGCTGTTCCATTAAAAACTAAAGAAGAAGATTTTATTGGTAAAGAGGTTTTGAAAGAAAGAAAAGCAAATCCTCAAAAAAAACTTGTGGGTCTAGAACTTATTGGAAAAGAGGCAGCTGGACATGGTGATTGCGTGCACGTTGGAAGATCTCAAGTAGGTGTGATAACTAGTGGTTGTTTATCCACGACTTTAAATAAAAATATAGCTTTATGTAGAATCGATACTCAATATTCAAGTGAAGGGACTGAAGTTGAAGTTGGTAAAATTGATGGTCATCAAAAAAGAATTGCTGCAAAAGTAGTTGGATTCCCGCATTTCGATCCAAAGAAAACAAGAGTCAGATCTTAATGCCAAAATCAGCAAAGGATTTATTGGAATTTTGGGAAGATCAGATGAAACTTTCTCACACTTCTAGTAATTACTTTTTTAGAAAATCGCCTTCACATTATCATATGATGCTTTTAGTGATGCATGCGTATAAATATAAAGAAAATCTCACTGTTGAAGAACTTAAGACTAAACTATTTAAAACTTCACGTCCAAAGTCAGCTTTGATGATAAATGAGGCTTGTGAAAAAGGTTTTTTCTTCCTAGAAAAAACCTCAAATGACCAAAGAAAAAAGCATATTAAACCAAGTGAGAATTTTATTAACGAGTTCAATAATTATTTAGAAACACTAAAACATCTCAGTTTTTAATATTTATACAAGTTTTACTTATATTTTTTATATATATAAAAAACTATATATTTAAGTCGCACGAAAAATAAAGTTTGCTTATGTCATTACCGACAAAAGCAAAAGTAGTAATAATCGGTGGGGGTATCCACGGTTTAAGCACTGCTTGGAAATTATCAGAAACTTATAAAAATCCTGGTGACATTGTAGTCCTTGAAAAAAAAGACACTGCTGCTGGAGCAAGTGGAATTGCATGTGGAGTAGTTAGAAATAATTATTTTCAACCAGCGATGAGAGAATTGATGGCCCATTCAGTCTCTGTTTGGGAAAGTGATCCAAAAGCATTTAAATATAATCCAGTTGGCTACTTGCAAATATCACCCGAGGTAATGCATGAAGACGTTGCAAGTATTTATGAGCAACAAAAAGCAATTGGGTATGAGTCTGATTTTATAGAAGGTGAAAAGGATTGCATGAAATACATGAAGGGAATATTTGATGACTGGCAAGCTAAAGGCATAACTTCAATTCTTCATGAAAAAAAGGGTGGATACGCTTTTAATAAAGACTCTATTAAAGCTCTAGAAAATAAATCTACTTCTAATGGTGTTCAAGTGATGAAAGGTGTAAAAGTTACAGGATTTAAAAGAGGTAGTAATAGTAAGGCGGTTACAGGAGTTGAAACAGATAAAGGCACAATCGATTGTGAGCAAGTAGTAATCGGAGCAGGACCGTGGGCTAGAGATTTTTGGAATATGCTTGAACTTCCTAAAACAGCAAACATTAAAGGTAAAGATGGTAAAATGCATGTAACTGACATGTGGACTTACTGGATGCTCCAAGAAGGGGTTATTGGTGTAGAACCAGATTACTTAAAAACAAATGATGGAAAACAACCACCTGTGGTTCACGTAGACTCAACTGCACCATTATATTCTGATAAAACGAAGAAATTAATTACAGATAAAATTTGGGGAATTTATTATAAACCTGATATTGAAGGTTTGGGGGTTCAAGGTGGAACATCTCCTTACATTGTTAAAAAGCATTTTGATCAAGTAAATGTTGATCCTTATGGAATTGAGTCTCCAGAGTATCAAACTACTGATGCATTTAGTGATATGTGGTGCTCTGCTTTAGCTCATTGCCAAAAAAGATTTGAGGGAAAATCTGATTTATATAGAAAAGGTCCATCAGGTGGTCTTGGATGCATGACACCGGACTCATTTCCAATCTTTGATAGATTTTTTGAAAACGTATACATGATTGCTGATGCTAACCACGGATACAAAATGATTGGTGTTGGTGAACTTGTAGCTAAAGAAATTCTTGGTACTGAAAGTGATTTATTAAAACCGTTTAGATTCAACCGTTACGAGAAGGGCGAACTTCACCCTACATCGAACAGTCCGTTTCCTTGGAGTTAAACTCTTAGCCTAGACACTAATAAATTTTTCAGTTACGCTTGAATAAATTTATAATTCATTGAGGGGAAAAATGACGGATCTAGAAAAGCACGTAAACCGACCTGGTAGAGACAAACAAGTTAAAAAAGTTAGAGAAAAAATTAACGAATTAGGAATTACTTATATTTATTATCAATTTATTTCTGTAACAGGGAGAGTTGTAGGTAAAGGAATACCTGCAGATCATTGGGAAAGAACAGCAGAAAAAGGTTTTCAATTAGTATACGGAGCTACAGCAAACTTATTTTTAGATCGTCATAATAATTATATAGGTTATGGACCTGAAGCAATGGAATTAGTTGGTATCCCTGATCCAGAAACTTTCTGTCAATTACCATGGGACAAAAGAGTAGGAAGAGTTTTTGTAACATGTTTCAGAAACAGAGAAGAGAGAAATAATCCTGGTGGACATTTAACTTCTGACTGTAGAGGAAATTTAAGAATTTTTATGGACGAATTCCAGAAAAAGCATGGTTTGGAGTTAAGAGTTGGAACTGAACCTGAAATGATGTGGCTTACAAAAAATGATGATGGTACTCCTACAGGAAAAGGATTTTCAAAACCATTCTGTTACCACATAGATCAATTTGAGTCATTAAGACCAGTTTTCATGAAAGTTATTGAATACGCAAAAGCTATGGGTTTGGACATGATTCAAGGAGACCATGAGGATGCCCCAGGACAATTAGAATTAAACTGGACATATGACAACGTTCTTCGAAATGCAGACAGATTATCAACTTATAGACAAATATGTGCTCAGGTTGCTAGAGAACATAATTTAATTGCATGTTTTATGACGAAACCATTTATGGGAGTTTCTGCAAGTGGTTGTCATACAAATATGTCTTTATGGAAAGGTGGAAAAATTAAAACAAATAAACTTGGACACAAATCTTTACCAGGGGTTGAAGAAGTTTTTGGCTATGTTGAAGGTGGAACTAATACATTTATGCCTGATACGAAAGATATGCAATTGCCAGGTAAAATTGGTTTACAATCAATTGCCGGTATTATGGAACATCTTCCTGCTTTAACAGCGTTAGGATCTTCAACGGTAAATTCTTATAGAAGATTGTGGGATCAAGGATTTTGGGCACCTGTTTATGCTGACTGGGGTTATCAAAATAGAACTTGTGGATTAAGAGTATCAGCGCCAGGAAGATTTGAATATAGATCTGTTGACTCAATGCATAATCCTTACTTATTAGGTGCCGCATTATTAAAAGCTTGTGATCATGGAATAAGTAATAAAATGAAACCTGCAGATCCTGAGTCTAGAAATATTTATGAAGCTCAAAAAGCTGGTAAGGATGTAAAAAAACTTCCTTTAAGTTTAGGTGAAGCTTTGGAAAGATTATCAGAGGATGAAGTTATTAAATCAGCTATGCCTGATGAAATGTATAAAGTTTTTCATTGGTATAAAAATGATGAATGGGAGAGATTTTTAGGGGCAACAACTCAATGGGATCTAGATACTTATCTAGATTGTTTACCATAAAAAATACGGAAAGAGGAAAAGTATATGTGCGGAATTGCGGGATTAATTCATAGAGGAAAATCTTCGAAAGTTGGTCATGAGCTTCAAGGTATGTTGCAAGCTCTGAAACATAGAGGAGAAGACTCTACGGGTTATGCTTTATATGGAGACACTGATGGAAAAAATTTTATCATGCGTTTCAAAGTTGGAGAAAACGTTGGTGAGGGTAGTACATCAGTTGCTGAGGATGTGTCCGTTTATGATAAAAGAAAAAAGATTGTTGATAGTTATCTTAATGAAATGGGTGCGAAAATTATCAAAGAAGAAAGGATACTTCCTTACTCTTTAAGATACGAAATAGAATATAATAAAAAAGATTTATTAGAATTTTCACAAAAAATAGAAAGTATTCCAGGAGTAGAGATACTTTCAATGGGTAAATCTTTAGAGGTTATTAAGGACCTTGGGAATGCCAAAATGGTTTGTGACAGATATAATCTAGACAAACTTGTTGGTACTCATGCAATTGGTCACGCTAGAATGGCTACTGAGTCAGGAGTAGATATTAAATCTGCTCACCCATTTTGGGGTTATCCGTTTAGCGATGTATCAGTTGTTCATAATGGTCAGCTTACAAATTACTGGAATAATAGAAGAGCTTTAGAAAATAAAGGAATGAGATTTATGTCTGAGTGTGACTCAGAACTTATCGCAGTTTATTTAGCTGAAAAAATGAGAGAAGGAGCATCTCTTGAAGAAGGTATGAAAGAGTCTCTTAGTGGATTAGATGGTGTTTTTACTTATTTTGTAGCTACAAAAGATTCATTAGGAATGGCAAAAGATACTATGGCGGCAAAGCCTTTAGTTTTATATGAGTCAGACGATTTAGTAGCGATGGGTTCAGAAGAAATAGCAATAAGATCAATTTTACCACAAGAAATTGATACTTATGATCCATTCGATGGAGAGGTAAAAGTATGGCAAATATAAAAAGTGTTTCAAAGAAAACTAAAGCCCAAGCAATGGGTATGCACACTGAGGTTTTAACAGGAAGAACTCAACAAAAATTTTTCAATCCTGATGAGGCAGAAAACTTTTATTATTTTGGAACTCATGATGTTGATTTTAATAAAAGAACTGATCTTGATGTTAAAGACATGAGTGCAGCGGAAGCAAATAAAGAAATAGATAATTTAATGAGCCAAGGATATGGAACAATCGTTATTAAAAACCCACAAGGTAAACATAGTTTAGGAGTTGGGATATTAAATAAATTAAATTTAATTTTTGAGGGAAGTTTAGGATATTTTGGAATGGGTTCATGTGATGGTCCAATCGTTCGAATCAATGGAAGAGTTGGATGGTCTTGTGCAGAAAACTTAATGGCAGGTAAAGTTGTAATTGAGAAAAATGCTGGATCTTGTTTTGGAGCTGCCATTAGAGGTGGAGATTTAATCTGTAAAGGCAGTGTTGGTGCAAGAACAGGTATTGATATGAAAGGTGGCACAATAATTATTGGTGGTGATGCTGGTGCATTTACTGGCTTTATGATGCAAAGAGGTAGGATCATCATATTAGGTGATGTCGGAATAAATCTAGGAGACTCGATGTATGATGGGACAATTTTCGTAGGTGGAGAAATTGGTTCTTATGGTAGTGATGCAGTAGACGCTGATTTAACTAAAAGTGATCAGGATTGGCTTAAGAGAAAGCTTAAGGTTGCTGAGATCGGCGAAAACTTTGATGTAAGTAAAATGAAAAAAATTGTAGCAGGTAAAAAACTTTGGAATTACGACAACTTAGAACCTACTGAGAAAAAAGGAGCAATTTAATGGCTAAGAAGAAAAAGAAAAAAAATGGTAAATTAAAAACTAATGGTAACGTTGGGGGAAAAGCAGACGTTCACTTAAGTTCAAACGGTGGAAGAAATAAAAGTTTATTAGGTCATAACGCTATTTTCACACCAGAAGTAATTGATGATATTCACATAAAATCTCAATTAGGTAGATACAGAATGCGTGGAATGGCATTAATGAAGAAAATTCCAACATTTGATGATTTGGTTTTTTTACCAGGAACTCTTACTAGATTTGTTATTGAAGGTTACAGAGAAAAGTGTGAAACAAAAACTGTTATTGGACCAAGATGTGAAAATCCAATTGAATTAGATATTCCAGTTTACATCACAGGTATGAGTTTTGGAGCTTTATCTTATGAAGCAAAAACTGCACTCGCAAGAGGAGCTACAATGGCAGGTAGCGCTACATGTTCTGGTGAAGGTGGAATGATACCTGATGAAAGAAGATATTCTGAAAAATGGTTTTATCAATGTATTCAATCAAGATATGGATTTAACCCACATCACGCACAACTAGCTGATGGAATTGAAGTTTTTATTGGACAAGGACAAAAAGTTGGTATGGGTGGTCACTTAATGGGTCAAAAAGTAACTGACCAAGTTGCTGAAATGAGATCACTTCCATCAGGTATTGATCAAAGATCTCCAGCAAGACATCCTGACTGGTTAGGTCCAGATGATTTAGCATTAAAAGTAGAAGAACTTAGACAACTAACTAAAAATAAAGTTCCAATTCAATTAAAATTAGGTGCATCAAAGGTTTATGACGATGTTCGTATGGCTGCAAAATGTGATCCAGACTCTATTTATTTAGATGGAATGGAAGGATCTACAGGAGCAGGTCCACACATCGCTGCTGCCAATACTGGTATTCCTGGTATTGCAGCTATAAGAGAAGCAAGAAGAGCTTTGGACGATGTTGGAAAAACTGGAAAAGTTACTTTAATTTATGCTGGTGGCGTTAGAGATGGTGCTGACATGGCAAAAGCATTAGCTTTAGGTGCAGATGCAATAGCTATTGGTACAGGTTCTATGATAGCACTGAACTGTAACAAAGATATTCCAGAGGCAAACTTTGAAAAAGAAATGGGAGTAAAAGCAGGTGAATGTTATCACTGTCATACTGGAAGATGTCCTGTGGGAGTTGCTACACAAGATCCAAAATTAAGAGCAAGATTAAATCCTGATGATGCAGCATTGAGAGTTTATAATTATTTACATTCAATGACTCTTGAAGCTCAGTTGTTAGCTAGAGCTTGTGGTAAAACAAATATACATTCTTTAGAACCTGAAGATTTAGCAGCGCTTACTTCTGAAGCATCAGCTTTAGCAAAAGTTCCGCTAGCAGGTACTAATTATACTGTTGGAGTTGATAACTTTCATAAAATTTAAAGGTAAAAATGGCTAAGAAAAAAAATAAAAAGAAAGTTTCTAAATCAGTTGTTGTTAAAGACCAACAGTTAGGAAAGAAAAAAGAAACAGCTAGAGAAAAGATGATTGGCCAATCTATTGGCTATAGATATGACGTTAATCTTCTGCCAGATTACAAAAAAATGACACCATTCCTTAAGAAGTATGTAGAGGCAATGGGTTGGGATGATTTGAATTGGTTAGAAGATGTTCATATGGGTTATGAAGAAGGAAGACCAGCTGTATTTTGCAGAAATGCAAACGGTTGGGTTACAATCCCATCATCAATCAAATTACCAGATAACCAACAAGACAGGGACATGATCGCAAGGGAACTTTTAGTAAAATTTCAAATGTCTCCAAAACACCCTCTTGTTGATTTAAAAAAAGCTTACTTAAAATTTTAATTACACAATCTTAAGTTGATTCTTTTTTAAAACCTATTGTCAATATTAGGTTTTATTAGATTGTTTCATTTGTAACAACTTTCATAATTTTATAGGATTTTAAAAACTAATATGGAGAGAGAATATGACTGATCAGTTAGGTGCTCTTACTACTATATTTACGGAATTTTACTACTGGATTACAGTGGTGCTGATGTTTTTAATTCACGTCGGTTTCTGTATGTATGAAGTTGGAGCTTCTCGATACAAACACCATCAACATACTCTTATGAAAAACACGATGCTGATACCTTTGGTGACAGTAACATGGTTTTTATTTGGTTGGTGGATTTACTGGGCTTTCCCAACAGGACCGGGAATAGCACCTTCAATAATGAATGAAAGTACAGCATTAATCACTGATGAAACATTGTTTAGTGCTATGTGGCAAGTACCAACAAGTGATATAATGGCGGTTAATCTTGGAGATCACATTAATGGTGTTTTCTGGGCTGCCTTTTTATTATTTTCTTGGACTGCTGCCTCAATCGTCTCTGGAGCAATAATTGAAAGAATAACTACTTTTGCTTTTGGTATTTTAGCAATAGCAATTGGTTCAGTATTCTGGACAATTGATGCTGCTTGGGGATGGCACTTTGATGGTTGGATGTTAAAAATTTTAGGATACCATGATGCTTATGCATCAGGAGTAATTCACGCTATAGCTGGTGGATTTGCTTTAGGTGTTCTAATGGTTTTGGGACCAAGAATTGGAAAATTCTCATCAAGTGGTGAACCAAGAAATATTGGACCAAGAAATCCTTGGCTAGTAACAATTGGATTATTTCTAATTTATACTGGTTTCTGGGGATTCTATGCGGCATGTAATATACCAATATTTGATCTTGGACCAGAGTACGGCATGGAAGGTATATCTTATTGGACGGCTACAAACATTTATGTAACGCCTACTACACTTAGCGGTATTACTTTTAACTTCCTGATGTCACTATCAGGAGGATTATTAGCTGGATACTGGATTGCAAAAGGTGATCCGTTCTGGACTTACTCAAGTGGATTAGCGGGTATTATATGTGCTTCAGCTGGAAATGATTTATATCACCCAATTCAATCAATGATCATAGGTATGATTGGAGTAGTGCTATCGTACAAATTACATTATTTCGTTGAACGTAAATTCAAGATTGATGATGCGGTTGGTGCTGTTGCAGTACACGGTTATGCAGGATTTATAGGTCTTGTAATTTGTGGTTTTGTTTTAAATGGTTATCCATCATCTGGTTACAGTGTTGGAGCTATGTGGGACGGAACTACTTATGCATCAATAAATCCTTTAGGTATGTTCTTAGGAGCAATAATTATGTTCTTTGTTCTAGGATTAATACCAGGCTATATCATTGCAAAAGTATTACACGGAATGGGTAAATTAAGAATTCCGCGTGAAGCTGAAATAGCTGGACTAGACTATGAAATGATGGAAACTGCTAAATCTGACGAAAAAGCAGTTGCATCAGCAACCAGGTAAAGGAGGAATAATATGGCGACAGTTACAAATTGGATTGATCACCTGAATAAACCGGCGGAGGAAGTTGCTGGTGCTATTTATCCTGGTGCTGGATCTAGTGAAGGACTATTAGTAATACTTGCTATTATTATATGGATTGGTTGGCATGTTTTGACTGCTAAATCTGAAAGTGATGAACTTGAAAGATTAGCAAGAAAAAGACATGGTCCAAATGACCATAAAAGCAATATTACTGATTGGTAATTAAATCAAAAAATTTGGGCGCTACTGATTAAGTGGCGCCCTTTTTTTATCGTATGTCAAAAGAAAATAAAGATAACGAAGAACTTAGACCAAGTAAGATGAGAGGCGTTGCTTTTCCAAAAGCAAAGTACGGAGCAATATTAGCGGTAATTATAATTATTGTTGTAAATTTAATTTTTTATAAAGAAACAATTTTATCTTTTTTAAAATAATTATGTTAACTTAATTTATGCCAAAAAATTTATTCAAAATTGCTAAAGAAAAAAAAATTAAATATTTTTTGATAAGCTTTGTTGATTTATTTGGAGTGCTTAGATCAAAACTAGTGCCAGCACATGCAATAAAAGATATGCAAGAAACAGGCGCAGGATTTGCAGGGTTTGCTGCTTGGTTAGATATGACACCTGCAGACTCAGACATGTTTGGAATTCCAGATCCAGATAGTTTAATCCAATTACCTTGGAATAAAGAGGTAGGTTGGCTTGCCTCAGATCTTTGGATGAATGGAAAACCTGTAGATGCCTCTCCAAGAATAATGTTGAAGAAACAAATTAAAAAACTCTCAAAACAAGGATTGACTATGAAATCTGGCGTGGAGTGTGAGTATTTTTTAATATCACCTGATGGAGACTCCATCGCTGATCCAAGAGATACACAATCAAAACCTTGCTATGATCAATCAGCTTTAATGAGAAGGTATGATTTAATTAAAGAAATTTGTGACTGTATGATTGAAATGGGATGGGGTCCTTATCAAAATGATCACGAGGACGCTAATGGTCAATTTGAAATGAATTGGGATTACTCAGATTGTTTAAAGACAGCAGACAGACATACGTTTTTTAAATACATGGTAAAAACTATTGCTGAAAAACATGGTTTAAGAGCTACGTTTATGCCTAAACCATTTGAGAATTTAACAGGAAATGGTTGTCATGCCCATATTTCAGTTTGGGATGGAAAGAAAAATAAATTTTTGGACAAGTCTAATGAATTAGGTCTTAGTAAAATGGCATATAATTTTTTAGGCGGAGTAATAAAACACGCTTCATCTTTATCTGCTTTTTTTAATCCTACAATAAATAGTTACAGACGAATTAATGCACCACCAACAAAGTCAGGTGCATCATGGTCACCAAGTAGTATTTCTTACACTGGTAATAACAGAACTCATATGATTAGAATTCCCGATCCAGGAAGATTTGAGTTGAGATTAATGGATGGGTCGGCCAACCCTTATTTACTTCAAGCAAGTGTTCTCGCAGCTGGAATAAATGGTATTAAAAATAAAATAGATCCTGGAAAGCCTCTTAATTGTAATATGTATGAAGATTTTGCAAAATATCCAAATCTTCCAAAACTTCCTGATGAGTTAGATCAATCATTAAAACAATTAAAACAGAATAAAGAGATGAATGAGGCTTTTGGTGTTGATGTAATTGATAGTTATATAAAACTTAGAGGTACAGAAATTAAAGAATTTAACAACATAGAAAGATTTGATAAATCAAAACCTATAACCAAATGGGAAAGACAAAATACTCTAGATTGTTAAAGTGAAGAGTTTAAAAAATCTTAAAAGCTGGAAATATAAAAAATTATTGAAAAATAATCGTTATAATTTTAAAAGAAGTTATGTTTTAAAACATCTTCCCTCTTCATTAATCACTAATGCTTATAAATCAATTTCCGGTTGGAAAAATTATAAAGCAACCCCCCTACTATCACTTGATAAATTAAAGAAAAATTTGAAATTTAATAATATATTTTATAAGGATGAGTCTAAAAGATTTCATTTAAAGTCGTTTAAAGCATTGGGGGGAGCATACGCAGTAGAGAGAATATCTAAAGGAAAAAAAAATATTGTTATTTCATCAGCAACAGCTGGCAATCATGGTAGATCAGTTGCTTGGGGTGCAAAAAGATTAAATTTAAAGTGTAAAATTTTTGTAAGTCAATATGTAAGCCAAACAAGAGTTCGTGAAATTGAGAAATTTGGCGCCGAGGTAATACGAGTTAAGGGAAATTATGAAAATTCTTTGGAGGAATGTAAAAGACTTTCAAAAAAGAATAATTGGCAAATTGTTCAGGATGTCTCTACCAAAAATTATAAATATGTTCCTCAACTTACAATGGCTGGATATTCTATTATGATAAAGGAAATATCTAAACAAACAAACCATTATATAACTCACATATTTGTTCAAGCTGGTGTTGGAGGATTAGCGGCAGGTGTAGTTGCTGGGGTCGCAAAATATTTTAAAAGAATTCCAAGAATAATTGTTGTTGAACCTGATAGAGCTGATTGTGTTCTTCAGAGTGTTAAAGCAAATAAAATGAAAAAAATAAGAATAAAAAAAGAAAGTATTATGGGTGGGATGTCATGTAATGAAATGTCACTTGTTCCATGGCAAATATTAAAAAAAACTTCTAACTATTGCGTATCTGTTGCTGACAAAAATGTTGCCAAGACAACAGCGATGCTAAAGGATAGAAAATTAAGTAAAGGTTCAATTGTAGGAGGTGAATGTGCAACTCCTGGGATTATTGCCCTTATAGGTTTAGCTAACAATTTTAAAGTACGAAAATCACTGAATTTAAACGAAGACTCTAACATTCTTGTCATTGGATGCGAAGGAAATGCAGATGTTAAACTTTACAAACAGCTGCTATCTAAAGGTAGAAAATAATATTTATATGACAAAAAATGCAATAGCTTGGATAAGAGAAGACTTTAGAATCGAACATAATCCTGCTCTCTCATATGCCACACAAAATCATGAAAATGTTGTTGCTTTATTTATTTATAATAAAACTGATTTTGATCACAAAAGAGAAGCACAAAAGTGGTGGCTATTTAAATCTTTAGAAATATTTAAATCAGAATTATCTAAATACAAAATTAATCTTCAAATATTAGCGGGAGATGAATTAGATATATTTTCTAAAATTAAAAAAAAAGACGACGTTTCAATATATTGGAATAAAATTTATGAACCTGATGTTATTGCAAAAGGAAAAAAAATTAGAGATGTTTTCTTAAAAAATGAGATTGAATTTAAATATTTTAAAGGAAATATTTTAAATGAATTTCAAGAAGTTACTAAAAATGATGGAACACCCTTTAAAGTATTCACCCCTTTCTGGAGAAATGCTGAACAAAAATATTTAGGTTTACCACCAAGTAAAAATTATATTGTAAAGAAAAAAACGAAAGTAATATCTTTCTTCAAAAATTGTGTTGAAGCAAAAAGTATTTTACCAAAAAAAAATTGGTATAAGAAATTTGAGAATTATTGGAAAGTATCAGAAAATGATTCAAAAAAAGTTCTGAGCAGTTTGATTAATGATAAAATTAAAGAATACGGTTCGGCTAGAGATTTTCCTTCTATAGAGGGCACATCAAAGTTATCTCCTTATATAAAGCACGGACAAATACATGTGAGCACGATTTGGAAAAAATGTAACGAAATTAAATCTAAAGGCATTGGTTATAGGAAATATATTAATGAGCTTGGTTGGCGTGAGTTCTCTCATAGTTTGATTAATTATTTTCCAGAGTTTTTAAAAGGAAATTACAGAAAAGAATTTGATAAATTTCCTTGGGTAAAAAATGAAAAATTTTTAAAAGCATGGAAATCGGGGATGACTGGTTATCCGATTGTGGATGCTGGTATGAGAGAATTATATGAAACTGGTTGGATGCATAACAGAATAAGAATGGTTGTTGGTTCTTTTCTAGTCAAACATCTAAGAATTAATTGGACCGAAGGTGAAAAACATTTTAGAAATTGTTTACTTGATTTTAATAAAGCCAATAATGTGGCTCAGTGGCAATGGGTTGCAGGTTGTGGAGCAGATGCAGCTCCTTATTTTAGAATTTTTAATCCTATTCTACAGGGTGAAAAGTTTGACAAAGAAGGAAAATACGTAAAAAAATGGATTCCAGAACTAAGCAAAGTCCCACAAAAATTTATCCACAAACCTTGGGAAATGGAAATGAAATATCAACAAGCAATTAATACAATTGTTGGAAAAGATTATCCAAGCCCAATAGTGATACATGAAGAAGCAAGAGCTTCTGCATTAAAAGCTTTTCAAAGTTTGAAAAAAAATTAAACTTCTCCTAAAAAATGATGAATTATAGTTCTGGTCTGTGGGTTTAATCTATGCTCAAATAAATAAATACCTTGCCAAGTTCCAAGTAATAATTCTCCATTTTCAACACTAAGAGAAATTTGATTATTAGTTAAACTTGATTTTATGTGTGCAGGCATATCATCTTTACCTTCAGTTGTATGAATATATAACTTACTATCCATTGGTGCGATTTTATTAAAATAATTGATTAAGTCAGTTTGGACATCAGGGTCTGCATTTTCTTGTATAATTAAAGAGGCACTAGTGTGTTGAATACTTAAATTAAGTATACCATTTTTAAATTTATTTTTCTTTATCCAATTAATTGTTTCATCAGTGAATTCGTATAATTTTTGTCCATTAGTGCTGATTTTAAAGTTATTAAATTTTTGTATCATAAATTAAAGTTTGAAGATGTTAGTTCATATAAACGACTAATTGTACGTTTAAATGGTTCTTTTAGTGATTTAGATGATGTCAATTCATCTAAACTCTTTTCTACTGTGACAGCAATTGGTAGTTTTTTATCATAAACTATATCAATCAAGGTTATGAAACGGTGTTGCTGATTAGAATTAATGTCGTCAAACTTTGGTATTTGATCAATTACCATAAATTTAGAAACCTTAACTATTTCAAGATAATCCTCAGCGCCTAGATTTTCGTCACATAACTCATTAAATGTAAACCTTACAACCCCCTCATAAAATTCTTTAATTAAAAATTCTCTTCCTTTGATATCAAGCTTTTGAGTGGTTTTTTTTTTATCCTTTGAAATAATTCTAAAAAATTTGTTCATTTTAAAATTACTTTCTTGGTTTAGTGGAAAGAAATATCTATCATTTTGATTCTCTTTTGATTTTCTATAATCATCTTCAATAACAAGTTCATGCTCGACTGTCTTTTTTTTCATAATCTCAATAAAAGGTTTAAATTGATCCCGTTGTAGACCATCCTTGTATAAGTCAGAAATTTTAATATTAGAGGTGACAATTATTTTTATATTCTCACTAAATATTTTATCAAATAATTTACCTAGTATCATGGCATCTACTATGTTCGTAACTTGAAACTCATCAAAATAAATTAACAAAGCTTTTGATTTTAAATCTTTAACAAATAAATTAATAATATTTTCATCTCCCTTATTCTTATTTTCATGAACAAAATCGTGAAAATTTAACATAAACTCATTAAAGTGAAGTCTTAATTTTTTTTTAGAAATAAGATCATAAAAAAAATCTAATATCATTGTCTTTCCAACACCAACACCCCCGTGAAGATAAAAACCTTTTTTATAATTTTCTTTTTTAAAAAAATTCAAGATCGAAGAATGAAAATTTTTATTATAAAAATCTTGTAGTAATTTTATTGTAGTTATTTGATCTTGATGAATCTCTAAATTTTTTAAACTACAAAATGATCTAAATTTTTCCTCAAGAGTTTTTGGCATCAATCTTTTTTTGATTTAAAATCAATGCCATATTCTGATCTTTGACCTTTTCTTAGACCAAATGGACCAGAAATAAAGATTGTCATTGGTTTAGTTCCAGGCTCTAAATCTACTCTGTGATATGCATTAGCAGATCTAAATCCAATATAACCTGGTTTTCTCCAAAATTTTCCTTTATTGGTTGTTTCCCAATAACCATCTCTTATTACAATTGTAATGTATGGAAAAAGATGATTGTGTACTCCGTCACCATGATCATCATCTAACATTTCATGAATAAGTATATTAAATGGAAACCATTTTGGTCTGTGTCTGAAAATTAAATAATATCTATTCATCCATGGTTTCGCTAGATCAAATCTTGGATGTGATGGTCCTCTATCAAGAACAACTTTTTTTCTACCTAATTTTTCTAATAATTTTAAAAACATTAATTGAGTTTGATTATTGCATTATCCTTAACTAAATATAAACTTTTGTTCAATATAAATGGTCGAGAAATTTTTTCACTATCAACTTTTAATGTTGAAATTGTTTTGCCAGATTTTATATCTATTACTAACAATCTTCCTATGTTGGTAGATAAATAAATATTTTTTTGACCAACAACAAATCCTGTGGGAAAAATTGTATCTCTTTTTTTTGGATTAAAGTTATTGAATACATCGGTAACTTTAATGATATTACCGGTAATCTTGTCTATAACTATCAAATAACCTTCTAAAGAAACTGTTATTATAAAATTTCCTACCAGAGTGGGCCTGACATTAGAATTAACTTTATTCACCCACTGGAAATTTCCTGATTTTATATCAATAGAGAAGAATTGATTTTTATTATTTGAAAAAAATAGATTATTTCCATCTGCAATAATATCGGATGTTTCAAGTGAAAAGGCTGAGTCAACAATTAAATTATTGATAGTTGGTAACTGCCAGATTAACTGGCCATCATCTATATTTATCGCACTAATATCTCCCAAAGAATTATTAAAATAAATAACTCCTTCCATAATTGCCATTGATAATTTTTTTTGAGATCTGATAAATGATACCTCTGTTTGAAAATTCCATAATTCTTCACCATTTTTCATCGAAATACATCTCAAAGTATTTGTAAAATCAATTATAAAAAATCGGTCTTTATAAATTTTAATTTGTGAGTTAAAAGGAGCTAAATTTCTTTTAGACCAAACTAAATCTCCATTTTTTAAATCAAGCATGTAATATTTTGTTAGATTATCTGCGACTATCAGATGTTTGTTGTTATTTGCAAATTGTAAAATTGGATCTAATTTCTTTTCTGTTTTAGTGTAAAAATTTTTTTTCCAGATTAATTTAGAGTTTTCATTAAATTTTAAAATTGTACCTTTGTTATCAAAAAAAATAACATTATTTTTATTAAATGATATTACTGGTTCAAGTTGATTAAAATTTTTAATTTTTGAGAATTTATATTTTGATGATTTTTTTAATAATCCATCAAAATTGTATTGACCATCATTATTTGTTAGATTTCTTAAAGTATTATTTTTTTTTGTATTTGAAATAAGATTTAAACTGATGTTTGTATTTAATTCTTTGCCTAAAGCTTTTTGATCATCAAAAATTTTTTCAAATTTTTTCTCTTCTAATTTTTCTAAATCTTGTGTAGTCCAAAATTTAGAGTTTTTATTTAAGGAGCAACCTGAAAAAAAAAAGATAACAAAAATAAAACAAATAATCTTATTCACTTAAGTCTCTATTAAGTCTTCTTTGAGACTCTAATTTAATTTCTTGATTAGCATTTTCTAAATTAACAATTTGATTAAAAAATTCTTTAGATTTTTGCTTTTCATTTTTCGAGTAAAAATATTCAGCCATAAGATATAATGCATGAGATTTCCAAACACTGTTTGAATTGATTAATGGATTTAAGATATTGAGAAGTTCATTTTCATTACTATTATCTGCATTATAAAGAGCTTTTTTGTATATATTTAAGTTCTTAATTTCTTTATCTAGGGGTGTCTGATCAATGATAACATCAAATAATTTGTTGATCGTGTTTTTTTCGCTAATTAATTTATTATCTATTATAAAATATAAAGATAATGGTGAATAAGTTGAATTTTTTTCATTAACAATTTGTATTAAATCTTTAGCTGTTTTTTCCTTATTATTTTCAGAATAATTTATAGTTACTGTATTAAAAGAGTCTGAAATCTTAATTTTTTTTCTATCCTGATATTCGCCAAAAGCAAAATAACTAATTAAAAGTATAATGATAAAACTTAAGACTAAAATTATTTTTTTTTTATTATGAATAAAAAAATTTTTTATTTTTTCATTTCTTGTGTTTGTATTTATTATTGATATATCCTCGTCCATACCTAGATCATATTTCTTAAAACATATTGGAGTATTCCACCATTTTTATAATATTCCAATTCATTTTTGGTATCAATTCTGCATAAGGTATCTATTATCTTTACATCCCCTGATGCGTATTTAATCTCGACTTTTACTTTGTCAGATGGATTAATTCCCTTTTCAATATCTACCACACTAATTAATTCAGAACCTAATAAATCCAGATTTTTTCTGTTCATATTTTCTGTAAATTGTAATGGCAATATTCCCATCCCAATTAAATTAGATCTATGTATTCTCTCAAAACTCTCTGCAATTACTACCTTAACTCCTAGTAATTTAGTCCCTTTTGCAGCCCAATCGCGAGAAGAGCCTGTACCGTATTCTTTACCACCAATTACAACTAAATCGGTTCCTCTTTTTTTATACTCAACTACTGCATCATAAACTGACATAACTTTTTCCTCGGGGTATAATTTTGTAAAACCACCTTCAGTTCCAGGAGCCATTTCATTTTTGATTCTTATGTTTGCAAATGTACCTCTCATCATTACCTCATGATTTCCACGTCTTGAGCCATATGAATTATAGTCCTTTGGAAGAATTTGATAATTCATAAAATATTCACCTGTTGGGCTATCTTTCTGAATATTACCAGCGGGAGAAATATGATCTGTAGTAACCATATCTCCTAATATCAATAATGGCCTAGCATTTTTAATCTCTTTAAAACCTTCTGGGTCGTCACTAAGATTTTCAAAAAAAGGAGGTTTTTTTACGTAAGTAGAATTTTCATCCCAATTATAAATACTACTTTTCTCTGTTTTGATTTCTTGCCATTGTTTTGGTCCCTCAGAAACATTTGAATATCTTTTAACAAACATATCTGCATTAAGTGAAATCTTCAATGTATCCTCTATTTCTTTATTTGAGGGCCAAATATCTTTTAAAAAGACATCTTTGCCATTTTTGTCTTTTCCAAATGAGTCTTTGATTAAATCAAATTCCATATGACCAGCAAGAGCATAAGCTACAACAAGAGGTGGAGAGGCTAGATAATTTGCTTTAATGTGAGGTGAAATTCTACCCTCAAAGTTTCTATTACCTGATAAAACAGAGACCGCATATAAATTTTCTTGTTGAATAGCATCAACTATATTTTCTGCTAAAGGTCCTGAATTCCCGATACAAGTTGTACATCCATAACCAACCAAATTGAATCCTAATTGATCTAAATATGTATTTAGACCTGCCTTTTCTAAATAATCAGTTACAACTTGAGACCCAGGAGCTAAAGATGTTTTAACCCATGGTTTAACATTCAATCCCAATTCAACAGCTTTTTTTGCAAGTAGTCCAGCTCCAATAAGAACATTTGGATTCGAAGTGTTCGTACATGATGTAATTGCTGCAATTAGTATTGAACCATCTTTAATTTCATAATCCGTATCTTTTACCTTAGAAATTTTATAATCATTTTTATCTGTAGCTTCTTTAAAAACTTTTTTAAAATTGCTTGATGCGTCAGTTAAAAGAACTTTATCTTGTGGTCTTTTAGGGCCAGAAATCGTTGGAACTACAGTGGACATATCTAAAGAGATTTTATCAGTGAATTCAATTTCATCACTTGCCCACAAACCTTGTTCTTTCGCATACTTTTCAACAATCGCAACTGTTTCTTTATCTCTTCCAGAAAATTCTAAATATTTTAAAGTTTCTTCATCAATTGGAAAGAATCCGCATGTAGCTCCATACTCGGGTGCCATATTAGCAATTGTTGCTCTATCTGCTAAAGTTAAATTTTTTAATCCCTCACCGTAGAATTCAACAAATTTCCCAACTACTCCTTTATCTCTAAGCATTTTAACAACCGTTAAAACTAAGTCTGTAGCAGTTGTGCCCTCTGGCATTTTTTTTGTTACTTCAAATCCAATGACTTCAGGGATTAACATTGAAATAGGTTGTCCCAACATACCAGCCTCAGCTTCAATTCCACCAACACCCCATCCTAAAACTGATAAACCATTGACCATGGTTGTATGACTGTCTGTTCCAACAAGCGTATCAGGGAATAAATATTTTTCTCCTTTGTATTCTTCTGACCAAACTACTTTTGATAGATATTCTAAATTAACCTGGTGACAGATACCAGTTCCTGGAGGGACAATTCTAAAATTGTTAAAAGCGCTTTGACCCCATTTTAAAAAGGAATATCTTTCGCCATTTCTTTCAAATTCGATATCTACATTCTTTTCAAATGAATCTTTTTTGGCTGATTGATCAACTTGAACAGAGTGATCAATAACTAAATCGACTGCAGATAAAGGGTTAATTGTATTTGGGTCTTTATTTTTTTCTTTTACAGCCTCTCTCATAGCAGCTAAATCAGCTACTGCTGGTATCCCTGTATAATCTTGGAGTAAAACCCTGGCTGGTCTGTAAGCTATTTCAGTTTTTGATTTTTTTGTATCAAGCCAGTTTTTTACTGCTTCTATTTGTTTTTTATTAACTGATATATCGTCCTCATACCTAAGTAAATTTTCCAATAAAACTTTTAATGACTTTGGTAATTTTGAAATACCCTCCAAACCATTTAATTCAGCTTTTTTTAATGAATAATATTTATAGTTTTTACCGTTAACCTCTAGGTCAGATAATGATTTGTAAGAATTTTTATTTCCTGGTTTCATATCTTATATATAAAATGTAATTATGCTCAAAAGAAGAAGCACTGACATAACATAATTAAAGTATTTAATAAATTTCTCATTTGTCGCAAATTTTCTAAGATATTTACCAACAAATGTCCAAAAGGTAATGCTTGATAAAGATACTATAAAGGCAAATAAAACAACTTGAGTCGCATAATTAAGATAATTTTCTCCATATTCAACATAAGTGGAAACTATGATAATTCCAATCAAAACACCTTTTGGATTTAAAAATTGAAAAATAAAAGTATCTAAAAAAGAAATTGGATTTTCATTTTTGTCCTCATTAGATGGTTTTGAGAAACTAATTTTATAGGCTAGGTAAACTAAAAATAAACTTCCCAGATATTTCAAAATAGTTTGAATAATCGGAAATAGTTTAAAAACATTAACTAAACCAATTGTCAAAGCAAATACCACTGAAGTAAATCCAAATGTAACCCCAAAAATGTGAGGGATTGTTTTTTTTATTCCAAAATTAAAACCTGAGTAAGATGCGACCACGTTATTTGGTCCTGGTGTATAAGCAGCTACAATCCAGAATAGTGCCATAGATAGAAATTCAGGATGCATACTTATGCTATAGGTAAGCCATTCTCTGCTTTTTGTGAGGGATGTACTAATGTTACCTTTCCTTCAGAGTCTATCGAGCCTAAAAGTAAAAATTGAGATTTTACACCTGCAATATTTTTTTCTGGAAAATTACAAACACCAATCACTTGTTTTCCAACTAAATTTTCCTCATTATAAAAATGAGTAATTTGAGCGGAAGATGTTTTAACACCTATTTCTTTTCCAAAATCGACTTCAACAACTAGAGATGGTTTTCTAGCTTTTTCATTTTTTTTGACTGAAAGTACTGTCCCAAGTCTAATGTCTATTTTCTCAAATATGTCGTAAGTAATTTGTTCTTTCATAAATGAGATATTTATATTAATTATTACTAATGAGTACAGAAGTAAATTTAGATAAATTATACGAGAATTCTATTAAAATTTTAACTGATTTAATTGGATTTAAAACTATTTCAGGAGAAGATAACAATGATTTAATTAATTATTGTGAAAAATATCTCAATAACTTAGGTGCAACTTCATTCAAAACATATGATGATGAAAAAAAAAGAGTAAATCTTTTTGCAACAATTAAAGCAAAAAAGTCAAATGGAGTTAAGCCAATAATTTTATCTGGTCATACTGATACAGTCCCTGTTTCAAAGAGCTGGAGTACAGATCCTTTCAAAGCAACAATCAAAGAGGATAAACTTTATGGAAGAGGTTCCTGTGACATGAAAGGCTTTATTGCATGTACTTTAGCGTTTGCTCCAGTTTTTTCTAAAATTGATTTAAATAGAGATATTCATTTTTCTTTTACTTTTGATGAAGAAACAGCATGCTTAGGTGCTCCAATATTAATTAAAGAACTTAAAAAAAGAAAAATTCAAGATGGAATTTGTATTGTAGGTGAACCTACAAAAATGAAAATCATAGATGCACATAAAGGTTGTTATGAATATACTACTTATTTTGAGGGATTAGCTGGACATAGCTCGATGCCCCACAAAGGTGTTAGTGCAGTTGAATTCGCATCAAAATATACGAATAAGTTAATCGAGCTAAGAGAAGAATTAAAAAAAAGAGCTCCAAAGGACTCAATTTTTGATCCTCCTTTTTCAACGTTACAAGTAGGAGGAATATTCGGAGGAATTGCTCACAATGTGATAGCTGACAAATGTCGTGTTGAATGGGAGACAAGACCAGTAGTTAAAGAAGATGGTGTCTTTTTAAATCAACAAATAGATAAATTTGCAAATGAAGTTTTATTACCAGAGATGAAAAAAGTTTTTCCTAATTCAAAAATAACTAAGGAAATAATAGGTGAAGTTACAGGTTTTGATCGTATAGATAATTCAGAAGCATGTGAATTAGTCTCAAGTTTAACCGGTGATAATTCTAGAGAAGTTGTGTCCTTTGGAACTGAAGCTGGATTGTTTCAAGAAATTGGTATAAGCACAGTTGTTTGTGGACCAGGTTCTATTGAACAAGCTCACAAAGTTGATGAGTTCATTGAGCTTAATGAAATTAAAAAATGTTTGAAATTTCTTGAGGGAATTAAAGAGAAATCTACTCTTAATTAACTCCAACCACCTACAGATTTAACCTCTAGAAACTCTTCAAGACCATGTTCACCGGCTTCTCTACCTATTCCCGAATGTTTAAATCCACCAAAAGGCGCATCGACAGCAATACCAGCACCATTAACGTCAACCATTCCTGATCTAAGTTTTCTAGCAACTCTCTTTACTTTTTCTTTATCTTTGGTTTGAATATAGTTTGTTAATCCGTATGGAGTATCATTTGCAATCTCAATAGCTTCTTCCTCTGTTTCAAAAGGCATCACAGATAAAACTGGGCCAAATATTTCTGTTCTTGCTATTTCCATTTTGTTATTAACATCAGCAAATACGGTAGGCTTCACAAAATAGCCTTTTTCTAATCCATCTGGTTTACCTGGGCCTCCAGCTACTAATTTAGCTCCTTCATCAATACCCTTCTTAATCAAAGTTTGTATCTTGTTGTATTGAGTTTCAGAAATAACTGGACCTATATGCTCTCCCTCTTTTTTTGGATCACCCACTTCAAAATTTTCTGTATACTTCTTTAATCTTTCCACAGCATCATTATACATTGATTTTTCAACTAGCATTCTTGTGGGTGCATTACATGACTGACCTGAGTTTCTGAAACATCTCAAAGCACCTCTTTCTATTGCATCTGGATCAGCATCTTTAAATATTATATTTGCACCTTTGCCGCCAAGTTCTAAACTAACTCTTTTAAAATCTTTAGCAGCATTTTGAGAAATTAATGCTCCTGCTCTAGTTGATCCAGTAAATGAAATCATATTAACGTCAGGATGACTTGTTAATGCATCGCCAGTTGTTGCTCCATCACCATTAATTAAATTAAACACACCTGCTGGAATTTTAGTCTCGTCAATAAGCTCAGCTAATATCATTGATGATAATGGAGCTAGTTCAGATGGTTTTAAAACCATAGTGCAGCCAGATGCTATTGCAGGCATTACTTTTAAACATACCTGGTTCATTGGCCAATTCCATGGTGTGATTAATGCACATACGCCTTTAGGTTCGTAAATAAGTCTTTGATTAGGTGCATGTTCTCCTAATGGTTTTTCAAATTCAAAATTTTTCAAATATCTTATAAATGATTTCAAGTGAGCTGCACCTGTACCAGCTTGAAGTTTCGTTGCAAAATCTTTTGGTGCTCCCATCTCTATCGTAATCGCATTTGCAATATCTGCCCATCTTTTCTTGTAATTTTCATAAAGTTTTTCTAAAAATTTTATTCTCTCCTCTTTTGATGAAAATGCCCAAGAACTGTAAGCTTTTTTGGCAGCATTCACAGCATCATTTACATCATCTTTATTACCCAATGATATGACAGCACAATTTTCTTCAGTTGCAGGATCAATTACTTTGATTTCTTCTTTACTTTTCGGTGTTACCCATCCGCCATTAATATAAAAATTTTTTTTATTTTCCATTGGAGATTCCTAACCTTTCTTTACTTTTTTGCAAATAGATTTGTTAACTCATAAACTATAGTAGCAGCCGCAAGTGATGTCACCTCAGCATGATCATAAGCAGGTGATACCTCAACAACATCTGCAGAGATTAAATTCATACCAGACAAGCCTCTAATTACATTAACCATTTCTCTTGTTGTCATACCAGCTATTTCAGGTGTACCAGTACCTGGTGCAAAAGCAGGATCTAGAACATCAATATCAATTGATAGGTACAATGGATTATCTCCTACTCTTTTTTTTATCCTTTCAGCAATTTTATCAGTGCCTTCGGTTTGAAACTCATCACAATGAATTATCTTAAATCCAAAGCTTTCATCATTTTTTAGATCTTCTCGGCTATATAGGGGACCTCTAATACCAACATGCATTGAAGCATCATCCATAAATAAATTTTCTTCTCGTGCTCGTCTAAAAGGTGTCCCGTGCGTGTAAGGAGCTCCAAAATAAGTGTCCCAAGTATCTAGATGTGCATCGAAATGAACTAGCGCGACTGGACCACTGTTAATTTTATTTACTGCTTTTAATAAAGGAAACGCAATCGTGTGATCTCCACCTAAACTTATTATGCCTCCAGTTTTTTTAAGCAGATCCAAAGCTCCTTCCTCAATTTGCTTAATTGCTTCGTCTATATTGAATGGATTACAAGTAATATCACCTGCATCAGCAACTTGTTGAACTTTAAAAGGCTCGACATCATAACTTGGATGATAATTTGTTCTTAAATGTCTTGAAGCTTGCCTAATACTTTGTGGACCAAATCTTGTCCCAGGTCTATAACTTGTGCCTGCATCAAATGGTATTCCAACTATCGCAACATCGCAGTACTCGACATCCCGTAATTCTGGTAATCTAGCAAAAGTTGATGGGCCCGCAAATCTTGGAACCTTTGTACCGCTTACTGGTTGAATAGGTTCTTTGCTTCTTTTTTTTTTCATCACAAAAACTCTATCACATTCTAACAAATTGGAATATCTTCAATAATACTAATTATGAAATTATTTAAGTTCGTTTTATTGTGTTTATTTTTAATTTCTTCAACAAAAGCGGATACGATTTATGAATTAATAAAGATTCCAAATCTGGAGATTTATAACCTTAAGACCGAAAATAAATTAAGATATCTGAATGCTAAACAGGCATTTACAATAGGTATTGATAATAATATCAACTGTTTTAAATCATCGAAACAAGACCTAGATAAAAAATATAAGATTATTGAAAAAAATCTTAATAAATATTCTCAAAACTTTTTAAAAAAAATAAATTTAAAATATATTGTTATGTGTGAGGACTTATCAATCTCAGGTATCAACACTGCAGGAATACCTGACAATGTAATGAAAACTTTGATTGTAGATATAAAATTTAATGACAAATATTTTGAAAGAGTATTACATCACGAAGTGTTCCACATAATAAATGATAGTTACAAAGATATATTTAATGAAAAAATTTGGTCCAGTTTTAATCCTAAAGAGTTTGATTACGCCGAATGTTCAACCTGCACAAAAAAAGTAGGTCTGGACACATACTCTAAACCAGAGGGGTTTATTACTGAATACTCGCGATCAACAGCATCTGAAGATATGGCAGAAGTATTTTCTCATATAATATATGGAAACTTACCTGAAAATATTGATCCTATTCTTAAAAAAAAGATAGAATTCATCAAAAAAGGACTCCTAAAAATTGATGAAAATTTTATTTTATGATTGAAAAGATAAAGGCATCAAAATCTGAAAAAATAATATTTATATTTGTTGTAATTTTAGGTTTATTTTCAATTACTTCTTTTGTTTTGCTAAAAGATGAATGTTTATTTGTTAAGAATTATAACCCAAATAAAATTAATTTTGAAAATCCAGATAACATAGTAATTCTAAATGTTGAGTGTGGAAATGTAATTATAGAATTATATCCAGACATATCTCCTAATGGAGTAGAAAGATTTAAAACTTTAGTCAAATCGAATGCCTATGATGACGTGGCATTTCATAGAGTCATTAAAGATAAACTCGTACAAGCTGGTGATTTAGAATTTGGAAAGAAAGGAAACATTGATTATGGAAAAATTGGAACTGGAAAATCTGGTTTAGGTACAATCAAATCAGAAGTTGATAAAGATTTTAACTATACTAAGGGGAGCGTAGGATTAGCTCGATCTTTAAAATATGATACTGAAGATAGTCAATTTTTTATAATTCTACAGGATGAACCTTTATATGAGGGTGAATACACACCCATTGGAAAAGTGATTTTTGGCTTAGAAGCTCTAGAAAAAATTAAACACTTAAATAAATCTGAATACGTATTAAGGCCTGATTTTATAAATACTCTTAGATTATTTAATTGACTAAAGGTTTTCCGGTTGCAAGGGTATGTTTAATTCTATCTTGAGTTTGTTTAGTTTTAATTAATCTCATAAAAGCATCAAGTTCCAATTTAAATAAATCGTCCTCTGTAAGAGTTTTGTCTTTGGTAGTTTCACCACCACTTAACACATATGCCAATTCTTTGGCTACAGTCAAACCATGATCCAATATAACTTTATCATTATAAAGTTTTTCTAAAATTTTGTTCATATCATCAATAACTTCTTTGCCAGGTAAATTAAATGTAAGCTCATTTGGTGCTTTAAAGTCCTTGTTTTCACTTAAAATTTTTTTTGATACTTCAAGCAAACTGTTTCTATTCATAATTCTTTTATTTTCAGGTAGTAAGTATTTTAAAGGTTCTGCCTCAACTGGAGACGTGGCTGTTCTACCATAGCCAATTATATCAAATACTTTCAAGGGTGCATATTTTGGATCTTTCTTAGCCTCTTCAGTGTTCAACCATCTAGCCAGCATTTCTTTACATCCTCCACCAGCTGGAATTAATCCAACAATAGTTTCTACCAATCCGATCACAATATTGGTATGTGAGGCTACGTAATTACTTTGTACTAAAACCTCAAATCCTCCACCCAAAGTTAAACCTGATGGAGCAGATATAACTGGATATTTAGAATACTTTAGATGTTTGCAAGTTTCTTGAAAATATTTAATAAATTTTTCTATTGATCTAAAATCATTTTTATTTGCAAATTCCATTGTATAGGTCAGGTTTACACCAGCAGAAAATTGCATGCTTTCATTAATTATTATTAAAGGTTTATCAGTTGCTTTCTTAAGTGCATCCATTGAGTCATAATCGAGTGCATTAGCTTTTGTTGTAAACTCAACAATATTAAAATCATTAAATCTATAAATTGCAGCTGAACTGTTGCCATCAACACTTGAGGCAGTTTTCTTAATCTTTCCTAAAGTTTCAATTGATGTATACTTTTGCCTTTCACCATAAAAATTTTCATTTTTGGAATTAGATAAATTTTCTAAAAAGTGATTACCTTTATACTCATCAACTTTGTTAAAGAAATTTTTAACACCAATTTCTTCTAACATCTCAAAAGGTCCTTTTGCCCAATTAAATCCAAGTCTCATTGCCTCGTCAATGTCATTAAATTCTTTAGTAATCCCAGGAACTAGTGATGAAGCGTATTTTATTATCTTTGATAGTACTGACCAAGCATAATCGCCATATTTATCTTTTCTATTAATCAAAGCCTTTAAATCTACTTTGTCAGACTTAATATCTATTTTTTGGCTTGTTGAATACTCTCCAGTTTCAAGATTTATGGCTTCCATAATTTTTCCACTATCAGTCTTCTTCATTCTGTAGAAGCCACCTTTGCCTTTTCTTCCTGTATATCCACTCTCAATTAATTTTTTTACTAAAGGAATTTCTTTAGCAACCTCATGGAATTCATCAGACTTAGGAAGTTCTTTGATAAAACTTTTTAATACATCTGCCATTAAATCTATTCCAATCAAATCATATAATCCAAAAACTCCTGTTTTAGGTATCCCCATGGGTCTTCCAAAGATTGCATCTGCTTCCTCTACAGAAAGTTTCATCTTAAATGCTTCAGTCATTGCGATCTGCATTGCGTACACACCTACCCTATTTCCTAAAAAACCTGGGGTATCATTACAAACAATTGCTCCTTTACCTAATTCAACTTCACAAAATTCTTTTAATTGATTGATCTTATTTAAATCATTGTCTTCATTCTTAACTATTTCTAGAAGACCCATATATCTAACTGGATTAAAAAAATGGGTAATACAAAAATCTTTTTTTTGATCTTTATTTAAATTTTGAGATAAAACTTTGATTGGGATTGAAGAAGTGTTTGATGAAACTATTGCTCCATCTTTCCTACTTTTAAAAATTTTCTCATAAATTTGATGTTTTATATCAATTCTCTCAACCACTGCCTCGACAATCCAATCAGCAACTTTAACTACATCAAAATCGTCAGATATATTTCCAACTTTAATATTATTAATTTTTGTCTTATCAATTAATAAAGGTGGTCTTGATTTATGAATTCGTTCTCTTGCATTTTGACTTATTTCAGTTTTTAAATCTAAAAGTGTGACAGGAATATTAGCGTTGCAGAGATGAGCAGCTATACCGCTTCCCATTGTACCTGATCCAATAACTACTACGTTCTTAATTTTCATTTGATTATTTTACTATCGATTAATTCCTCTAAGCCTCTCTGATCGTCTTCTTAAAAGCTCAGCGGTTACTAATATTAGTGTCGATAGTATTATCAGACAAGTCGCAACAGCTAGAATTGTTGGACTCAATTGTTCTCTTAAACCTGTCCACATTTGTATCGGAATAGTTGTATTTTCTAATCCTGCTAAAAATAAAACAACAACAACTTCATCAAAAGAAGTTACAAATGCGAAT
Source organism: uncultured Pelagibacteraceae bacterium (assembly GCA_902582845.1). Taxonomy (GTDB): domain Bacteria; phylum Pseudomonadota; class Alphaproteobacteria; order Pelagibacterales; family Pelagibacteraceae; genus Pelagibacter. The sequence goes on from CACHTQ010000002.1 coordinate 49,379, forward strand.
AATCCACCTGAAATAACACCGGGTAAAATTAATGGTAATGTAATTTTCATAAAAGTATTAACTGGATCACTACCCAAACTTGCGGCAGCTCTTGTTACACTATGGTCAAATCCTGAAAGTGTAGCAGTAACTGTAATAACAACAAATGGTGTTCCTAAAATTATATGAGCAAGAACAATACCTGTGTGTGTAGCTGCTAAACCTGCTTTTGCCATAAAGAAAAATATTGCAACACCTGAAATAATTAAAGGTACGATCATAGGAGAAATTAAAACAGCCATTATCAAACCTTTGTAAGGCATATGTCTGCTGCTTAAACCTAGAGCAGCAACTGTTCCAAGTAATACTGAACCTATTGTTGCAAAAATTGCGATAATAAAACTATTCTTAGCAGCTAATCCCCAAGGATTTTTAGTTCCATAAATCATATCTTTATACCATCTCAAAGAAAAAGCATCTGGATCTAGCCTTTTCATCCCATCAGAGAAACTTAAAAATTCTTCTGCGTTAAAAGATAATGGAAAGATTACAAATAAAGGGGCAATTAGAAAAAAGAAAACAGCGGCACAAATTGTTAGATAAATATAATGCCAAATTCTATAATGTGGTTCAGTATATTTTGGTAATGCCATCCTAATTATCCTAATTTGATATTATCTATTCCAACTATTTTGTTATAAAGCCAATAAATCACCAATACTCCACTCAGCAGCATTAGTCCCATTGCAGATGCAAAACTCCAGTCTAAGGTACTTTTCATATGAAAGGCGATCTGGTTACTGATTAAAGTACCAGATGCACCACCAACTAAGGCTGGTGTAATGTAATAACCAATCGCTAAAATGAACACTAATAAGCAACCTGCACCAATTCCAGGGATCGTCAGTGGGAAATAAACTTTCCAAAATGCTACAAATGGTGTTCCACCTAGTGATTTTCCAGCTCTCATTAAGCTTGGTGAGATAGTTTTCATGACACTGTATAATGGGAGTACCATGAAGGGTAGCAAGATTTGTGTCATTGCTACGTAACTTCCTGTCTTGTTGTACATCATCTCAGGCCTATTATCATCTGCTACTAATCCTATTCCAACAAAGAAATCATTTACGATACCTTGTTGTTGTAACAAAATCATCCAGCTGGCAGTTCTCACAAGTAATGAAGTCCAAAACGGCAACAATACGCAGATCATTAATAAGTTACTATATTTCATTGGCAGAGTAGCTAACAAATGAGCTATTGGATAGGCCATCAAAAAGCAAAAGACCGTCACAAAGAATGCAATCTCCAGAGTTCTTAACCATAATACTCTGTGAATTCTCCTATCTTCTTCAACGCTTACTATTTTCCCTTCCTCATTTACATACATATCCATTCCTTTTAGATATTTTTGACCTGTAAATTCAGGGGCTCTTCTTTGAATTGCTCTCCAGTACTCAACATCTGCCCATCTTTTGTGTACTGCCATTATTTGTTCTTTATAATTTCCCTCTTCAAATTTTTTAGATGCTCTTCTTAGTTTTTTAATAATACTTTTAAATCCATTTTTAGTATAATTTAGCTGAGTGGATAATTTACCTTCTCGTTTATCTTCAACAAGTTTTATAAAGTCCTCATGAAAAGCAGCAAACACTTCTTCCTCAGGTAATTCTTGTCCATCCCAGGTTTCCATTGCTTTAAAAGTTTTTGGAAGCATTTGTGTTACCATCTTATCATCAACACTTCTGAACAACATGTCACCTATTGGAAAGACATAGGTGATAATTAAGAACAATAATAAAGGAGCAACGAGCAAGAAAGCTTTAATCTTATTTTTTCTTTCTGCTTTCTTTAGACTTACCTCTAAAGGTATTCCGTCTGTAGTTAAAATCTGTTTTGTTTCTGAACTCATAAATAAAAAAGGGCGGTTATAAATAACCGCCCTTAAATTATAATATATAATTAAGTTTAATAAAACTTAAATTATAGACCAGCTTTCATAGCTTCCCATTTTTCACCAAGCTCTGTTCCGTTATCAGCCCAGAAAATTGGATCTACTAGGAAGTAGTTTTTAGTGTTAGCTGGTGCAGTTGGCATTTGTGGTACCATATTAGTCTTACCATCTTTATACCAAGGCTCACCTTTTTCCATAATACCAATTGAAGATTTTCTCCAAGGGGCATATGCGATGTATTTAGCACTTCCTGCTAACATTTCAGAACTAGTCATCATAGCTAAAGCTTTTTTAGCCATACCATTAGAATCGTTTGGTCCACCTTTAACTTGTACGAAATATTCGTAGTCAAGACCTTGGCCGTCCCAAACTTGTTTGATTGGTGCACCTTCTCCAATTTCTGCATTGAAGAATCTACCATTCCAACCTGTAGCCATTACTACTTCACCTGATACTAACAGTTCTGGTGGTTGAGCACCTGCAGACCAAAATACACATCCACCTTGTGGATCTGTACATAATTCTTTGATCTTGTTCATTGCTCTTTCAACACCTTTTTCTGTTTCTAAAGCTTTGTAGATTTTTGCTCCGCCTTTACCTGGCTTAATACCATCTGCGGCTAAAGCGATCTCTAAATTAGTTAAAGCGCTTTTGTAGATAGCTCTTTTTCCAGGGAATTTCTTTGTGTTAAAGAAATCTTTGATAGTCTTTGGAGTACCTTTAACGTTTTCAGTGTTATAAGCGTAGTTCCAAGAATATAAAATATTTCCTACAGCACATTTACTTGGCATTGCAGTAAAGAAATCTTTACTTGCAGGAGTTCCATCTGGAGCTGGTGGGAAGTCTTTGTCAAAATCAAATTCAACAAATAATCCTTCATCACATCCAGTGATAGTATCCATTGCGAACACGTCCATTATATCCCACGTGATCTTTCCAGCTTCTTTTTGTGCTTTGATTTCTGATAAACCACCTGAATAATCAACCCAAGCAATGTTAATGCCTAGTTTTTTAGCAGTCGGATCACCATAACCTAACTTTTGAGACTCAGTATAAGCCCCACCCCAAGACACTGCAGTTACTGTTGTTGCAAATGCTGAAGTAGTTAGTGAAAGTACAAAAGAAATAGCTAGTAATATTTTACTTAGTTTTTTCATTTTTCCTCCGTTTAAACGTTTAAAAAACTAATTAAAACAACTTCAGGGAAGAGAGTCAACAACCCTTTTTATCTACTTATTCAATAATTGTAGAATGTCTATTTTGGGTCAAGTGCACGAGCGTCATCACTGTTCCATCCGATATTAATCTCGTTGCCAAGTTTGATATCTAAGTTAGATGAACTATTTGGAACCTTTAAAATAAACTCTGGGTTGCCTAAAAGATTTATTCTTACTCTTGTATGGTCCCCATGATAAATAACTTCTTCTATTTTTCCTTTATGAAGATTATCCATTTTTGTACTTGGATTAATTAAAGCTCGCTCTGGTCTTAAAGAAACAGTAGTTCGCTCTCCTTTACCTTTGACTGAGATTGGATTGGCTAGTATTTCTGCATTTGCTAATTTTACTTTGCACTTTCCTCCAGAAATATCTGAAACTTCACCACCAAAAGTATTATTCTCTCCGATAAACTCAGCGACAAATGAATTTACAGGTTTCTCATATAATTCATCAGGACTTGAAAGTTGTTGAACTTTACCATCATTAAATACTGCAATACGATTGGACATCGTCAAAGCTTCACTTTGGTCATGAGTAACATAAACAACTGTCACACCAATACTCTCATGAATATGTTTAATCTCATATTGCATACTTTCTCTTAAATTTTTATCTAGAGCTCCTAAAGGTTCATCCATTAAAACTAGTTGTGGATCAAACACCAATGATCTTGCAACGGCTACCCTTTGTTGTTGTCCACCTGACAATTGACCTGGCATCCTTGCAGCGAAACCTTGAAGGGATACCATTGATAACGCTTTATCAATTTTTTTATCAGCTTCATCTTTTGGAATTTTTCTCACTCTTAATGGAAAAGCTAAATTTTCATACACAGTCATGTGTGGGAATAAAGCATAATTTTGAAACACCATTCCAATTCCTCTTTTGTGAGGAGGTATACTGGATATGGCTTTACCATCTAAATAAATTTCACCATTAGTTGGAGTTTCAAAACCTGCTAACATCATTAAGCAAGTAGTTTTACCAGAACCAGAGGGTCCTAACATTGTAATGAATTCTCCCTCAGCAATATCTAATTGAAGGTCTTTAACAACCAAGACTTTACCATCGTAGCTTTTATCGACTTTATCAAATTTTACGAAATCTTTTTTTGATGCCATAATTTAAAGAACTTTAAAACATTTGTGAGAATAAATATCAACCTTTAATAATTAGCTTTTAACGTGAAGTTCTCTTGAGAAATTACAAAATAATTCTGAACCTTTATCAGTCACTCTAATTGCTTCAGAAGCTTCAACTCCCCAATTTCCAAATTGCATTACTGCAATCATATGAAAGGTAACGTTGGGCTGTAATAATGTATTGTCACCTTTTGAAATATTTAAAGTATGTTCGCCCCAGTCAGGAGGATAACCTATCCCGATTGAATAGCCAGTTCTTGAAGTTTTTTCAATGTTATATTTATCTAATATCTTCCAAAAAGCTTGCGCAACATCATCAGCCGTATTTCCTGCTTTGACTTTATCTATACCTGCTTGAAGTGCCTCGTTAGTTTTTTTCATTGTATCAATTTTTTTTTGGTTGGGTTTTCCAAGTAAAACTGTTCTGGCCATTGGACAATGATACTTTTTATTTACGCCAGATAATTCTATGATTGTGGCTTCTCCTTCAACAAACTTATCCTCAGACCAAGTTAAATGGGATGCAGAGGTTCCTTTTCCAGTTGGAAGCATTGGCACTATTGAAGCATAATCCCCCCCAAATTCTGAGGTTCCTTTAACTAAAGTTGACCATATTTCTGAAACAGCATCACATTGTCTTACACCTGGATTAATAGCCTCAAATGCTTTTTTCATACCCAGTTGAGTGATCTGCGCTGCTGCTTTCATATATTTGATTTCAGCGTCTGACTTAACAAGCCTAACCCAATTTACTAATCGTTTGCTATCTAACAATTTTGCATTAGGTAATCCTTGTTTTATTTTTTCATAACAATAAGCGGTAAAATAATGACTATCCATTTCAACGCCTATAGATAATTTATCCCATTTTTTTTCCATAATTAAATCAACTAATGCATCGTATGGATGTAACGGCCAAGTATGGATATATTTTTCATGATACTTAACGATATTTTCATCTTTTAAGTAAGTTTTTATATAAGCACCACCAGCATCTTGATCTCTAACAAAGCAAATTGGTTCTTCAGCATTTGCATGAACAATCACACATTGTGCATAATAAAAAGACCATGCATCATAGCCAGTTAGATAATTCATATTTGAAGGGTCTTGTGAAATCAAAATTTCAATACCTTTATCTTGCATTGAATTTTGAACTTTTTTTAATCTAGATTTATACTCTTCAATTGAAAAATTCATTGACTAATTATTAAACAACACCCCATAACCATCAATCTTATTTTGATTATTAATTTGTTTAAGCGTGTCCCAAATTAAGGTTTGATTACTTGATAATATTACCTTACCTAGTTTTTTTTCGATGTCATTTATAATTGATAACACTGGGAGTGCTGTGCAAGATACAAACAACGCATCACTATTTGACAAGTCTTGTTTAACTAACACATCAAATAAATGTTGTGGATCAACTTTGCCTATATCTAAATCAGAAGCTATATCAAAATAGGATAATTCAGAAATTTCTATTTTTTCTTTCTTAAAATAATTAATAACGGATTGATTAATCTCGTTGGTATATGGAGTAAATATTGAAACTTTATCTATCTTTAAAGTTTTAAGAGCATTTAAAGCAGAAGTAATAGGTGTTGTTACTTTTGTATTAGGTTTTGCTAAATTTACTTTTTCATAGATCGACTGATAACCTGCAGCAATAGTTCCTGATGTACATCCATAAGCGACACAATCTAATTTTTGATCTGGCAAGATATTTTTGGTTACTTCGGGAATATCATCTGCCATTTTTTTCAAAGTTTCATTAGTAAGAGGATTGTAGCAATTTATTCTATTTGAATATAAGTCTATATCTTTCCCATAAATTATATCGTTAAAATCTTTTTCAATTCTAAAATCACTAGCTAAAGTTATTAAACCTATTCTTGGATTATTTTTTTTAACAAATTTTGGCTCTATTTTATTCAGTTTCATTTTGAAAAAGAATGTTTGGCTTTAGGAAATTGTTTTTTTAATACTTCGGATTTAAATTTTTTCACACCATTTTCGATCAACTTTGTTATATCAACAAATTTTTTAACAAATTTTAATTTACTTTTACTTAATCCTGTTAAGTCATCAATGACTAAAACTTGACCATCACAATTGACTGAAGAACCAATTCCTATTGTTGGAATCTTTATATGATTGGAAATTTTCTTTGATAACTTTGTTTCTACACATTCTAATACAATAGAAAAAACTCCAGCATTTTCTAAAAGTTTAGTGTCTTTAAGTAATCTCTCACTTTCCTTTAGTTTTTTCCCTTTGAAGGTAAATTTTTTATCTGTCTGAGGTAATATTCCAACATGTCCCATAACTGGTATTTTATTTTTAATTAATCTTTTAACGATAGGAATTATCTTTTTTCCCCCTTCTAACTTAACAGCATCACATTTGGTTTCTTTCATTACCAATCTTGAATTCTTCAAAGCTTCGCTTGGATTTCGATACGTATTATAAGGCATATCAACAACCATTAATGATTTCTTAATACCAAGTCTGACACTTTTAGAATGATTAATCATGGTTTCTAAAGTCACTTGCTTAGTGGACTTAAAGTTATACAAAACTGATCCTAATGAGTCCCCAACCAATACTAAATCACAATGTTTATCAAGGATTGTGGCAACATTTTTGGAGTATGCCGTAAGACAAATAATTTTTGATTTATTCTTTTTATTAAGAATTTTTTTAATCTTTTTATTCATTTACTCTAATTCGATTGTACTTGGTGGTTTCGAAGTTATATCGTAAACTACTCTATTAATCCCTCTAATACTATTCACTATTTTATTTGAAATTTCTTGGATAAATGATTTTTTAAATTCATAAAAATCTGCTGTCATACCATCTTCAGATGTTATTGCTCTAAGCAAACACAAATACTCATAAGTTCTATTATCACCCATTACGCCAACTGTTTTAACTGGGAGTAAAGCTGCATAAGCTTGCCAAATTTTATTATATAGATTGTGATCTCTCAAAGCTTGAATAAAATAATGATCAGCTTCTTTTAAGATATTAATTTTTTCTTTGGTTATTATTCCTGGCATTCGTATTGCTAGTCCAGGTCCCGGAAAAGGATGACGAGAAATAATTTCTTTACTTAAGTTGAGTTCTAATCCAAGTTTTCTAACCTCGTCCTTAAATAAAAATTTTAATGGCTCTACTAGTTTAAGTTTCATTTTTTTGGGAAGACCTCCAACATTATGGTGAGATTTTATTTTCGATGTTTGACTACCAGTAACCGATTTACTTTCTATTAAGTCAGGATAAAGAGTTCCTTGAGCCAAAAATTTTACATTTTTAATTTTTTTAGCATAACGCTCAAATATTTTTATAAACAAGTTTCCTATTATCTTTCTTTTCTTTTCAGGATCTGAAATATTTGATAATTTTCTTAAAAACTCTTTCTCAGCATTTACGTAAGTAAGATTAATCTTTAATTTTTTTTTGAATGTTGCAACAACTTGTTTTTCCTCATTTTTTCTTAAGAGTCCAGTGTTGACAAAAATACAGTGTAAATTTTTACCAATCGCTTTATTTAATAATTGCGCAACTACACTACTATCTACCCCACCTGATAAAGCACAAATGACTTTATTACTTCCTACCATTTGTCTTGCATCTTTTATCAATTTTATTTTTTGATCTTTAGAAGACCAATTTTTTCTCATTTTACATATTAAGAATATAAAATTACTTATTAGTTTTTTTCCATTTTCTGTATGTGTCACTTCTGGATGAAATTGGACTCCATAATAATTTTTAAATTTATTTTCAACTACTGCAAATTTAGAATTCTGGCTTGAGGCAATTACCTTAAAATTTTTGGGTAATTTTGAAACTTGATCAGCGTGACTCATCCAAACTTTTATTGACTTTTTTTTCTTAAAAAAATTTTTGGTTAAAAGACTATTATTTTTTTTTGTAATATTAGCTAAACCAAACTCTCTGTGTTTAGACTGTTTTACATTTCCACCATTTAATTTAGATATTATTTGATGACCAAAACAAATACCTAAAACTGGAATACCTTTTTGAATTATCTTTTTATCAAAAGAGTATTTATTGATTTGATAAACATTTAAAGGACCGCCAGATAGAATAATGCCTTTGATTGTGTGATTGATATTTTTGCTCTTAATTTTTTTGTGACTTATTATCTCAGAAAAAATTCCTAATTCTCTAACTCTTCTTGCTATTAATTGTGTAAATTGTGAGCCAAAATCTACAATTAAAATCTTATTCAAATTTTGATCAAGACTCATTTTTTGGTTCTAAGTTTGCTAAAGAATCTAAGATACTTTTATTTTCATCACATAAATTTTTGCAAACTTTGACAAAGTCTTCTGATAGACTCTTTACTTTAGAGTAGTTTGATTTTTCTAATGCTATTTTCATTAACATTAACATTGCTTCTTCATTATTTGGTTCAATCAATAAAGTCGCCTCTAAATTTTTTTCCTCTTTCTTTTGATTTTTTTCCTGATTGTAAATTTTAGCTAAATATAAATATGAATTAGAGTGTTTTGGATTAAATACAATACTTCTTTCAAACATAAATCGAGCATCTTCAAACTTTTTTTTGTTAAATAACTCTAGCCCTTTATTAAAGAATTTTTCACTACCCAAAGAAAAATTAAAAGTATTAATTAGAAAATAAAAAATAACAGTTATTTTAAAGATTTTTCTCATTAATATTTATTACCACTTTTTACTATATCAACATTATGAACCATACTTTCGTAAAAACCAGCTTTTGTTATTTTAACAAATTGTGGTTTATCTCTTAGATATTTAATTTGTCTTGATCCTAAGTATCCCATAGATGATCTTAATCCACCAATTAATTTAAAAATTATATTATCTACTTTACCTTTATATTTTGCAAATCCTTCTACTCCTTCTGGCACATACTTAGACGAGTCCTTTTGCTTTGATTGAAAGTATCGATCTGCAGATCCTTTGTTCATAGCACCAACTGAACCCATACCTCTAAAATTTTTAAATAGTTTTCCATTTCTCTTTATCAGTTTTCCTGGTGCTTCATCTGTCCCTGCAAATAATGAACCAATCATAACTGCATCTGCTCCGGCAGCAAATGCTTTTGCCAAATCACCTGAGTATTTAATTCCACCGTCAGAAATAATCTTTACATTTTTATTTTTTATTCCATTTCTAACTTCTAGTATTGCACTAAGTTGTGGGACACCAATACCTGCAACTAATCTTGTTGTGCATATTGATCCAGGTCCAATCCCGACTTTAATAACATCAACACCAAGCTTTAACAAAAATTTTGCTGCAGCAGGTGTAGCAATATTTCCAGCACAAAGAGCGGTTTTTTTATCTTTTTTTTTTTTTATAAACTTAATTATTTCTGAGACCTTTTTTGTATGTCCGTGAGCAGTATCAACAACAATCATGTCAATTTTTTCTTTAAGTATTGCCTCTGCTCTTTTAAATTCGCTTAGCCCAGCCCCAACAGCTGCGCCTACTAAAAGTTTTAGTTTTTTTACTTTTTTAATTTCAAGAATTTGTTTTTTTATATCTAAATTTCTATGAATAATTCCTATTCCGCCTGCTTTCGCTATCGCGATAGCCATTTTACTTTCGGTAACAGTATCCATAGCTGAAGATAATAAAGGAATATTCAATTTTAGATAGTTTGTAAGCTTAATGCTAGTATCAACTTCTGAGGGTAAGATCTCAGAATACTTGGGAACAAGTGTTACATCATCAAAGGTGAGTGCTTCTTTTATAGGAACCATGATCATTTATATACGATTCCTTTTAAATTTAAAGAAACTATCTAATATTTTTACAAATTATAAAACTTTCTTTAGAGTCTTTTCTGCTAGATTTAGGTTTAAAAACCTTAACTTCTTTAAAAATTTTTTTTCCTAGTGCGACAATTTCATTAAAAGTACTACCCATAAATATTTTTGAAATAAAAAAACCCTTTTCTGAAATCACATCTTTTGAAAAAACCATCGCTTCTTTACACAATTCACCAGTTTGAATTGAATCGATATTTTTTATCCCAGTGGTGTTTACGGCCATATCAGACATGACTACATCTGGTTTTTTTTTAAGATATTCTTTAATTTGGTCTTGAGTATCAACCAAAGTAAAGTCGCCCTGAATTTGTAAAGTATTTTCTATATTTTCCATCTCTTTTAGATCTATGGAGATTATCTTTCCGTTCTTAACTACTTTTGCAACATACTGTGACCAGCTGCCGGGAGCAGCTCCAATGTCTACGACTGACATTCCACCTTTAAATATTTTAAATTTTTCATCTATCTCTTTTAGTTTATATGCAGACCTAGCTCGATAACCGTCAACTTTTGATTGACGCACATAAGTATCTCGTCTTTGTTTATTAACCCAATTTTTTGAAATCTTATTTTTTTTCAATTAAGTATTATATCTTAAACTTTTTAGTATCTTATTTTTATCTAAAGTATCTAATTCAATTTTAATAGTTTTATCCACTCGCATATCTTTACCGTCTTTCCAAATACCTGCTGCAAGATGCATTATGCCAATTTTATAATTTGGTAAATATGGTTCAACAAATGTACTTTGTTTCTGATCATATTTTGGAAGTAAATTACTTGTGATCCAATTACAATTTAAAGGAAGAAACTCTGTTTCTAAATTATCAATATAAACGGACATGTTAATTGCTAAACCTTCAGATCCAAAGATATTACCTGCTTTTAGAGTTTTCTCTAAATTATTTTGCCAAGTACGCCATCCTTTAGAGTCTTTTTCTAAGGAAAAAACTCCAATATTAATATGTGGGGCAAAAGCTAATTTCCTAGCATCTGTATAACTAATTTTTGATTTTACGGCGTGTTTAAAATTTTGAGATTTAATTAACGCCAGCTTTCCAAAAAGCCAGTTTACTTTAGAAGTAATTTTGTATCCGGGACCAATTGTTTGAGTAATTCCTAGCTTTCCATCATCACAAGCCTTAAAATATAACTCTACGCAACTCCAATCATTCACCCATGCATCACAATCAATCCACAGATATTTTTCATAGTTAGGAAAGTATTTAGGTAAAAAGGCTCTTGAGACCTGACTTTTCAACCACTCTTTACCTTTAACCTTATAACCAGGTACCTCAATATCCCATTCAGCATTTTTAATTTCATCAACTTTTTTTGATAAACTATCTCTCTGATCTTGTTTCAATCCTGCATCCAAAATACAGATTGCAACACTTTCACTTTGTTTAAATCTTTTAATTGAATCTACCAGTTCATCTAGTAAAGGAAAATAATTAGCATCAGCTAAAGAAACAATTACATTTTTTTTCATTAAAGTACGTCTTCAAGGTCATCTTCGTCTTGAATTTTGTCATTTTCGTGTTGTTTCTTAATTTTTTGAAAATGGAAAAAACTTATAGGTAATAAAAGCACATAAATTGCTGCACTAATTGCAATTACGTTAAAAGTATAAATTAGTAATAGGCCAAAAAATAAAACTATTCCAAATAAAAGGAATATTGTTGTCTTTCTAGGGATCACTATCTTTTTAAAAGAATAACTTGGAAATTTGCTAATTAGTAAAAAAGAAGTTGTAATAAAAAAGGCAGGTACTATTAAATCATAGTTTAATTGAACAAAGTTTAAACTACTTAAACTAATTATCAAAGGTGTTAAAACTAAAATTCCTCCAGCTGGCGATGGAACTCCTTCAAAAAAATTATCTCTCCATGAAGGCTCTTGGATTGAGTTTATATTGAACCTTGCTAAACGTAATGCAACACAAATTACATACACCAAACAAAGTAACCAACCAAATCTTCCTAGAGTATTAAGTTTCCAGAAATACATTATAAATGCTGGCGCTACCCCAAAACTTATCATATCTGTGAGTGAGTCTAATTCTTTTCCAACTTTAGAAGTACCTCTAATTAATCTAGCTATTCTTCCATCAAGACCATCGATTAAAGCAGCAAATAGAATTGCTATAATTGCAAGTTCAAACCTACCATCTAGAGCAAATCGTATTGATGTTAAACCAATGCAAACCCCAATAAGTGTAAGCATATTTGGTAAGATCATTCTTGCTCTTTTTTTCTCTGCTACGATCTTTAAATTATTTTTAGGTTGTTCCATTTTATTTTTTAGCTAACAGTGTTTCTCCTGAAATAGCTTTTTGACCTACTTTTACTAAAGGTTGGTAGTTTTCGTAATATACATCAGCTCTACTTCCAAATCTTATCATTCCAATTCTATCACCTTGTTTAAGCTCCTGATCTTTATTAGATTCACAGACTATTCTTCTAGCTACAAGACCTGCTATTTGAACTACTATAATGTCATTATTATCTGTGTCTTTAATTTTAAAATAATTTCTCTCATTATCTTCACTTGCTTTATCAAGAGAAGCATTCACAAATGTGCCGGGTTTATATAAAATTTCCTCAATTTTACCAGCACATGGAGTTCTATTAACATGGCAATCAAATACGTTCATAAAAACACTAATTTTATTAAATTTTTTATTTTCTAAACCTAGCTCTTTTGGACCATCAACTTCTTCAACTTTTATAATCTCTCCATCAGCAGGACTAACCAGATAATTATTATCTTCAATAATTACTCTGTCAGGATCTCTAAAAAAATAATAAACCCAGATTGTTAAAACTAAACCAATTAAGCCTAAAAAATTACTGAAACTATAAAATACGATTGTAATAATTCCTGAGATAACTAGGAACTTGTATCCCTCAGCGTGAATTTTTGGAAATATCTTACTAAACATGTTCTTCTATTTGATAATTTTTCATTAATATGTATATAAAATTACGAAATTCAATTATTAAGATATAAATAAAGTGAGCAAAATTACTGTAAAAAACCCCATTGTAGAGTTAGATGGTGATGAAATGACCAGAATAATCTGGGAATTTATTAAAAAAAAATTAATCCTTCCTTATCTTGATATCGGTATTGAGTACTATGATTTAGGTATGAAGAGTAGAGATGATACGGATGACCAGATTACAATAGACTCTGCTAATGCGATTAAGAAAATTGGTGTAGGTATAAAGTGCGCTACAATCACTCCTGATGAAGCACGAGTTGAAGAATTTAATTTAAAAAAAATGTGGAGATCACCGAATGGAACAATAAGAAATATCATTGGTGGAACTGTTTTTAGAGAGCCCATAATTTGTTCTAACATTCCAAAATTAGTGCCTTCATGGTCAGATCCAGTAGTAATTGGCAGACATGCCTTTGGCGATCAATATAGAGCAACCGATTTTAAAGTTCCAGGCAAAGGAAAGATGGAAGTTAAGTGGACATCAGAAGATGGTAAAGATGAAATTAAATATGAAGTATTTAATTTTACTGGACCAGGAGTTGCTCTTTCTATGTATAACTTAGATAAATCCATCGAAGACTTTGCTAGATCTTGCTTTAGCTACGGTCTTATAAAAAAATGGCCAGTCTATCTTTCAACGAAAAATACAATCCTTAAGAAGTACGATGGACGTTTTAAAGATATATTTGAAGATGTGTTTAATAAAGAATTTAAAGAAAAATTCGATAAGGAAAAAATTACTTATGAACATAGACTAATAGACGACATGGTTGCATGTGCAATGAAATGGAGTGGGAAATATATTTGGGCTTGTAAAAACTACGACGGTGATGTTCAGTCTGATACGATGGCGCAGGGTTATGGCTCTTTAGGTCTAATGACAAGTACACTCTTAACTCCTGATGGAAAAATTATGGAGGCTGAGGCAGCTCATGGAACGGTTACAAGGCACTATAGAATGCATCAGCAAGGAAAAGAAACATCAACCAATCCTATCGCCTCGATTTTTGCCTGGACAAGAGGTTTAGCTCACCGAGGTAAATTAGACAGAAATGATGATCTTATAAATTTTGCTAATACAGTTGAGCAAGTTTGTATTGATTGTGTCGAAAGTGGTTCTATGACCAAAGATCTAGCGATATTAGTTGGGCCATCAAGTAAGTACTTAACTACAAATCAATTTCTAGATGAAATCGATAATAATTTAAAAAAGAAATTAAATTAAGGACTTAATTTTTTCAAAAGCTTCATCAATTTTGCTCTTATCTTGACCCCCTGCTTGAGCAAAATCTTTTCTACCGCCACCACCTTTTCCACCAATTGTCTCTGATCCTAATTTTGCAAATTTTACTGCATCATATTCATCAACTAATTTATCAGTAATACCAACTGCTAAGCCAACCTTGTCTTCACTGCTTGCAAAAACAATTACAATACCATCGCCTAATTCTTTTTTACCATTGTCAACTAATTTTCTTAAATCTTTAGGAGGTAAATCTTGCACTTTTTGAAATCTAACTTTTATATTATTTATCTTATCATCTTTAATAATGTTTTTAGTTTTGTCTTGAAGAACTGAACTAACATTTAGTTGTTCAAGTTGTCGTGAAAGATTTTTTATAATTTCTTTTAAATCTTTATTATCAACATTTGGTTTACCTCCAAGTTTAATAATTTGCGATGACAAATCTTTAATCGTTTCTTCATCTTTTTGTGTCGATAAAGTTGATAATTTTTCTTTATTCTTAATAAAATCCTCAAGTTGTTTATCTCTTAAAGCTTCAACTCTTCTAACACCTGCAGCAATAGACGATTGGCTTACAGTTTTAAATTTTCCAATATCACCGGTATTTTTGACATGTGTTCCTCCACATAACTCTGTTGAAAAGTATGCTTCTTTTTCCTTTCCCATAGACACAACACGAACTTCTTCTCCGTATTTTTCGCCGAAAAAAGCTAGCGCTCCTTTCTCTATGGCTGCTTTTGGTGTCATAATTCTTGTTGTTACTTCAGAACTATTAGAAACATATTCATTAACTAATTTATCAATAGTCTCAAGCTCTTCGTTGGTAATCGGTTTCATATGACTGAAGTCAAATCTTAATCTGTCTGGAGCAACTAATGATCCTTTTTGCATAACATGTTTACCTAAGGTTCTTCTTAATGACTCATGGAGTAAGTGTGTAGCAGAATGGTAAGCTTTTAGATTATCTCTTCTTTCTACATCTATTTTCATTTCCACTACATCATTAATTTTTATTTCTCCAGTTTTCAAAGATCCGTAATGAACAAATAAGTCTCCAAGTTTTTTTTGCGTATCTTCTACTTCAAAAACAGAATTACCAGAGACAATTGTACCTTTATCTCCAAGTTGTCCTCCTGACTCACCATAAAATGGGGTTTGATTGGTAATGATCATACCCTCTTCACCAGACTTTAAAGAATTTGTTTCTTTGTTATCTTTAATTAAGTTTAACACAACACCCTCAGACTGATTTGACTCGTAACCTAAAAATTCTGTTGGACCAGTTTTATCTTTAATTGAAAACCAAATAGCTTCCTCAGAACTATCTCCAGAACCTTTCCAATTCTTTTTTGCAAGTTCTTTGCTTTTTTTCATTAATTCATCAAATTTCTGATGATCAACTTTTAATGATTTATTCTTTAAAATGTCTTCAGTAAGATCTAATGGAAAACCATAGGTGTCATATAATTTGAAAGCGACATCCCCAGGTAAAACTTTGTTTATTTTTGCAATTTCATCGTTCAAAATTTTGATACCTCTATCAAGTAAAACTAAAAATTTTTCCTCCTCCATCCTTAAAGTTTCTTTGATTAAAGATTGAGATCTTTCAAGCTCTGGATAATTTCCTGACATCTCATTTTTTAACGAGTCAAATATTTTATAAAAGATTGGTTCTTTAGATCCTAACAAATGAGAATGTCTCATTCCTCTTCTCATAATTCTTCTTAAAACATATCCTCGACCTTCATTTGAGGGTAAAACTCCTTCGGCCAAAAGAAATGAGCTTGCTCTTAAGTGATCAGCAATTACTCTAAAACTTGATATATTTTTATCTTCTTGTTTGACTTTTGTTGCATCAGATATTGAGCTAATTAATTTCTTAAAATGATCAGTTTGATAGTTATCATGTGTGCCTTGTAAAAGAGCTGCAATTCTCTCTAATCCCATCCCTGTATCAACAGATGGTTTTGGCAAATCTATTCTTTTTTCTTTTGAGACTTGCTCATACTGCATAAAGACCAAATTCCAAATTTCAATAAAACGATCTCCATCTTGATCTTTGGTTCCGGGCAGTCCACCTTTTAAGTGATCACCATGATCATAAAATATTTCTGAGCAAGGGCCACAAGGGCCAGTTTCACCCATTGACCAGAAGTTATCCGATGTTGCAATTCTAATTATTCTGTCATCACTAAAACCCGCTATTTTTTTCCAGAAATTAAAAGCTTCATCATCTTCATTAAAAACAGTTACATAAAGCCTATTTTTATCTAAACCAAAATCTTTAGTGATTAAATTCCATGCAAGTTCAATTCCTCTTTCTTTAAAATAATCTCCAAAGGAAAAGTTTCCCAACATTTCAAAGAAAGTATGATGTCTTGGTGTATAACCAACATTTTCTAAATCATTATGTTTACCACCCGCTCTAACGCATTTTTGTGAGGAAGTAGCTCTTTGATAATTTCTTTTTTCTAGACCAGTAAATACATTTTTAAACTGAACCATCCCTGAATTAGCAAACATTAAGGTTGGGTCATTGTTTGGGACTAAATTGCTAGATTCAACAATCTTATGATCATTTTTTTCAAAGTATTTAAGAAACGTACTTCTTATTTCATTTAATGATTTGTCCGCCATATTTTTAAAATACAGCTTTTTTGTTCTATGTCTAGATAACGATAAGGGGGAAAGGCGCTTATAATAAGCGCCTTTATAATTTAAAGATGACCTTTAATTCTAGTTCTTCTTTGTAGGAGCAGTTTCTTTTGCAGCCTCTTCTTTTTCAGCTACTTTCTTCTCCTTTTCAATTTTTTCAGGACTTAATGGATTTCCTTCAATTTTCTTTGAAATCACACCAGCTTTTTCTCTAATTGCCATTTCTATTTCTGCAGCAACTTTAGGGTTTTGTGCAAGATAAGTTTTTGCATTTTCTCTACCTTGTCCAATTTTCTCACCTTTATAAGCATACCAAGCTCCTGATTTTTCAATGATATCAGCTTTTGCACCTAGGTCGACTAACTCACCCATTTTGCTAATACCTCTTCCATACATCAAATCAAACTCGACAACTTTAAATGGTGGTGCAACTTTGTTTTTAACTACTTTAACTCTTGTAGTATTTCCAATAATTTCATCTTTGTCTTTGATGGCACCAATTCTTCTAATGTCCATTCTTACAGATGAATAAAACTTAAGTGCGTTACCACCTGATGTTGTTTCTGGACTTCCAAACATAACACCAATTTTCATTCTGATTTGGTTAATGAAAATCATCATTGTATTTGTATTTGAAATTGAACCAGTTAATTTTCTTAAAGCTTGACTCATTAATCTCGACTGAAGACCAACATGATGATCTCCCATTTCACCTTCAATTTCAGCTTTTGGAGTTAAAGCTGCAACCGAGTCAATTACGATAACTGAAATAGAGCCTGATTTTACTAATGTATCTGCGATTTCTAAAGCTTGTTCACCAGCATCTGGTTGTGAAATTAAAAGCTCCTCAGTATTTACACCTAATTTTTTTGCGTAAACTGGATCTAAAGCATGCTCTGCATCAACGAATGCACAAATTCCACCTGCTTTTTGAGCTTCAGCAACAACTTGTAATGCTAATGTAGTTTTTCCAGAAGACTCTGGCCCGTAAACTTCAATAATTCTTCCTTTAGGTAAACCGCCTATTCCTAAAGCTAAATCTAAACTTAAAGAACCTGTTGATATCGACTCGATATCCATTGCTCTTTTTTCACCAAGCTTCATCACAGAACCTTTTCCAAAATTATCTGTGATTTGGCTGATTGCTGCGTCTAAAGCTTTATTTTTCTCTTTATTATCCAATTCTTGATCTTTAGTAGATTTAACTACTTTTAAGTTATTTTTAGTCATTTTTTGCCTCTTTTTTTAATATTTTTATTGCTCGAATCATGATTATAAATGTACACATTTTGTTCTCATTGGCAAGATTTATTTATTTAAGCCTAAAAAAGCTAATTTTATCTCAATTTAAGATATTCGCTATTGAGCAATCCGATAGATTTTAAAAGATTAAACTGCGAAAGAATGTAGTTTCTCTCTGAATCTGCCAACGAAATTTGAGCATTAAGTAATAAAGAGTTAGACTGAATAACCTCTAAAGTAGTTCTATCTGAACCACTATTATATTCAGCCACAATTCCCTCATTTGCGATTTCTGCAGCATTCACTTGAGCTCTTACAGAATTAAGTAGACTTTTGTTTGATTGATAATTTGACCAGGCACTTGCAACATCTGTTTGATTTTTTTTAATCATGTTATTTAAAAGAAGATTTTTTTGTGTCTCCATACTTTTGTTTTTATTCAAATTTGCATAATTCTTTCCACCTGAAAAAAAAGGCCATGTTAC
Organism: uncultured Pelagibacteraceae bacterium; assembly: GCA_902582845.1. Lineage (GTDB taxonomy): Bacteria > Pseudomonadota > Alphaproteobacteria > Pelagibacterales > Pelagibacteraceae > Pelagibacter. The sequence continues at coordinate 68,167 of CACHTQ010000002.1, forward strand.
AGTTGCTTTTAAAGTATCTTGCTCTTTTTCATCATAGGTAGAACTTAGATCATCTGTTTTTGATCTATCAAAAGATAAGGTAGCTGTTGGGGCTAAATCAGATCTTGCACTTGTTGTATCTTTTTTTGATTGTTCATATTCAAGTTGAGCTATAATTAAATCTGGATTACCTTTTTTTGATATCTCTATTGCAGAGTTTAATTCATTGGGTAAATTAACTATTACGATAGATGATTTGTCGAGTGCCTCTGTATCATTAATAGTACCAATCACATTTTCATAATTTAGCTTACTGGTTAAAAAATCGTTTTCAGCTTGGATTAATTTTGCTTGTGCTCCAGCTAAAGAGGACTCTGATTGAGCAACATCCGATAAAGATATATTACCTCGCTCAAGCCTAATTCTATCTGTTTCGACCTGTCGATCTAATAGGTTAACATTGGATTTATTAATCTTAAGTTTTTCGTTTGCTGAAATTAACCCCGTATAAGCTTCAATTGATTTATATAGAATTTCTTGCTCTTTTTTTAAAAGCTTTGCTTTAGCTAATTCAATGCCAATTTTACTTTTACTTAATTCAGCACCTCTTCCAAAATCTATTAATGTTTGGGTAATTGTCAATGATTGCACAGTTGGGTCTACATCTGAAATCGTTGCATCTGTTCCGTTCTGATTGGTTAATTTATTGGTGTCCTCTGAGCTTTTACTTCCACTTAAAGTTACAGATGGTAAATATGAACTTATTGAAATTTTTAATTCTTGCTCTGAAATATTTAAACTTTCTCTTTCAGCATTTAATTCATTGTTATCATTATAAGCTTTTTTTAACGCTGCAGAAAAAGTTTCAGCATTTGCATTATTAAACAAAAATATAAAACTTGTAATTATAAATAAAATCCTAATCATTTCTTTTTATATACAGCAGATTTAATTTGATGGTTACTATTTAAATTGAATATAACTGATGCATATTTGGGCATATTTCTAAACATGTTTTGAGTAATTCTTTGATAAGTTTGCATAAAATTTAATACATCACCTCTACTCATTATTTTTGATTTTACTTTGCTTTGAACCCAAAGTTTCCTCTCTTGTTTTAATCTCCATTTTTGTAACAAGCTAAAATTTTTTGCTTTTAGATAAACCAAACAATTTAATTGTGAATATAAATTTTTATATTTTGATTTTAATTGATTGTTAACATATTTTCTCCAAATCTGTTTTTGATCTTTTGCCTTTTCCAATGAATTAATTGTTTTCTTTAAAGTATTATTTTTTTCTGATTTTGCACCAACACACCATCCTTCAAAAATGATAACATCTGGTCTCTTTTTTAAATCGTACCATTTCTTTTTATTATACCTGTCATCGATAGCTTTATTAAATGTTGGTAATTTTAATCTATTGAATTTCTTACTTTTTGACTTTTTAAAAAAATTTAACATCATATTAATGTCATGTGTTCCAGGCACGCCTCTAGTTAAAAGCATAGGGTGAACTCTTTTTGATAAATTTATTCTCTCTTTTCTTGTTTTATAGAAGTCATCTATTGAAATTCTAAAAACATTTAATTTAAAGTATTTTGTTAATATAATTCTGATTAAAGAACTAATTGTGGTTTTACCAGTTCCTTGTCCTCCTGCTAATCCTACAAAATACGGTTTTTTTTTATCAGCTTTTTCACTGATCCAAAAACATAGAGGAATTAAGAAAGATTTAATCATCCTTTCTTTATTTTTGAATTTATCGGCTTTTGTCTCTTGAGATTTAATGAACTTTAAACAGTCTTTTTTTACCCTACCAAAGCATAAACTAAATTGTTGCATGAAAATTATTTTTTATCTAAAGGATGATTTTGACCATCATTTACTGGAACATCTTTGATATCAAAAGTATTTATTTCATCAATACACCCAACATTAAATCCTGTCATCGCTGGATTTATTCTTGGGTTGTGATGGGTATAAATTCCACAATCTGAGCAAAAGTAATGTTTGGCAACTTTTGAATGAAATTGATAAAGTTTTAATTTTTCTTCACCTTTAACAATTTTAAAATCTTCATTTTTTACCATAGACATAATTGCTCCTTTTCTTTTACAAATAGAACAATTGCATTTTATTACTTTGGCTAAGTCTCCCTCTAAATTTATTTCAGCTTCTATAGCACCACAATGACACGATAGTTTTTTCACTATTCTCCCCATTTTCCATGAAACTCATAAACTACTGCAGGTTTGTCACCTACTACCCAACCATCATGACCTGGTTCTATTGAATATGCATCACCAGCCTTATAAGTTAATTCAGTTCCATCATCATGTTTTGCGCAAACTGCTCCTGAAACAATTACACCTAAATGTTTTGCTTTACAGCTATCTGTGCCAACTGTTGGCTTAATGTCTTGTGACCATTTCCAACCTGGTTGTAAAACTAATCTCATAACTCTTTGATCTCCTACTTTCACAATATCTATTTTAGCATTTTTAAAATTCGTGTTACTTTCGTCTGGATTGTCAAAAGTTTTGACTTCAATTGAACTCATTATTTTTCTCCTTTTATAATTAAATTAGAATTTAAAACTATCCTTGGTTGAAGTTATCCACAAGCATACAAAATATAGTTTTGATGTTCACGTTTTGATTCACTTTTGATTCAATTACGGACTCAAAATACAACCTCTTGCGTGCATTGTATAAATGGGCTATAAATTAGAACAAAACAAGAACATGAAACTAACTATTCCCTATTATCTACATAAAGCTGGTGCTGGTTTCCCATCACCTGCCACTGATTATATCGAAGAAGATATCGATCTGAACATGCATTTAATCAAAAATGTTCCGGCTACTTTTATTATCAGAGTTCAGGGTAAATCCATGGTCGATGTTGGGATTAATGATGGAGACTTATTAGTTGTCGATAAAAGTTTAAAACCAAAAAATTTTTCAACGGTTATTGCAAATGTTCATGATGAGCTTGTAGTTAAAACTTTAGTTCAAGAAAGAGATAAAAAATTTCTATCCTCTGGGTCTAAAGATTTTTCTAATAGAATTTTAATTAATGAAGAAGAAGACGTTTTTATTTGGGGGGTTGTGACTTATGTCATCCATTCTACGTACTAAAAAAATAGGCTTAGTTGATTGTAATTCTTTCTATGTTTCATGTGAAAGATTATTTAATCCAAAAATAAGAAAAAAACCTGTGGTTGTTTTATCCAATAATGATGGTTGTATCATTTCTAGATCCAATGAAGCAAAAGCGCTGGGGATCAAGATGGGTGAGCCTTACTTTAAAGCAAAAGATATTATTGTAAAAAATAAAGTTGAAGTTTTTTCATCAAATTACTCTTTGTATGGAGATTTATCTAGAAGGGTAATGAGAACTCTGAAAAGATTTAATACTGAAATAGAGGTATATTCAATTGATGAAGCATTCATAGATTTATCTAATTTTCCAGATACTGAAGTTGAAAAAGTTGGAAGAGAAATTAGAGAAACAGTTTTACAATGGACTGGGATTCCAACTAGTATCGGTATCGCTAAAACTAAAACTTTAAGTAAAGTTGCAAATCATATTGCAAAGAAAAAACAATCAGGAGTCACAAGTTTAATTGGTATTGGGAATTTAGATCCTATTTTAGAAAAAGTTGAAATTAATGATGTGTGGGGTGTTGGTAGGCAGCTTACGAAGTTTTATCAAAAGAATGGAATTTATAATGCAAAACAACTTAAAAATAAATCTAATACTTGGATCAAAAAATGTTCCAACGTTTTAAGTTCTAGAACTGCAATGGAACTTAGAGGGGTGCCTTGTATTGGTTTAGAGACAACACAAACAAAAAGAAAGAGCTGTGTCGTTTCAAGATCATTTGGAAAAAGAATTGAAAAATTTCAAGAATTAAAAGAAGCGGTTGCAAATTATTGTTTAAATGCATCCGAGAAAATTAGATCAGAGTCTTTAGTTGCAAAAGCAATTACAGTTTTTGTCAGAACCAGTCCTTTTCAAAGAGACTATGGTTATTATTCAAATGCAAAGACAATTGATTTTCCAATTGCAACAAATAATAGCATTGAAACTGTTAAAACTGCAGTTTCGATTTTAGAAAGTATTTTCAAAAATGGATATCGATATCAGAAAGCAGGTGTTATGCTTACAGGACTACGTAATGATGATGGAAGAAAAAATTTATTTTCATCAGAAAAAGATGAAAAGATAAAAAGTTTAATGCGATCAATTGATAATACTAATTATAGATACGGAAGATCCACATTAAGTCTTGCGAGTGCAGGTGTTCATAAAAAATGGAACATGAGAAGACAATACTCTTCTAAAATAGATACAGCAGATTTTTATTGTCTACCAACAATTAGAGCTACTTAGTAAAATGACAATTAGGCTCAACCACAGTCCAAGATGAAGTGCCAAAGTTTCTTTTTAAAATATTTTCAAAATTAAGAACTATTTTTCTTTGATAATTATTAAGGTTGCTTTGATCAGTAGACCATTGTTTTAATCTTCTAACATTCTCATGATCTGGAAAACGAGTAACATAAGCATAGAGCCATCCCCAATTGCTACTTGATCTACTATCTAGATCTTGAACTTTATAATTCTTAGCAGGCCCAGGTGATTTCATTTCTTTAGCATATTTAAATACGATCTCATTAGTCTCTGTGAAATCTATGAAAAACTTAACAAGATTGTGATAATTCCTTCCTCTATATTCATATTCCCAAATGTTATAGCCCTGGTTTTCAGCGATAATTGCTATTACTGCTAAAGCATTCATGGCTCTTCCTTGGTAAAACATAGCTCTACCACCACGTCTTGTTTCAATAGGTAAGCTTCCATCTCCTCTTTGGTGTTTAATTGCTGCCTCATAATTTTTAAAAGCTTTACGAAACTGAGTGCTATCGTTTAACAAAATTCCTAATTCCATGTGTGCTATAGCTGAAGAAAGTGCATGGTTATGGGCTCTTTTTGGAACACCTATTGCTTGAGTGCCTTGTTTATATGTCATGCCATACATAAGATGTTTATTTTTTTTGACAATTCTTTCAAACCAATCTTTTATTATTTTATCTTCATAATCAGGAACTTTAATAATTTGTTTTGCAAATGAATAAGCTGCCATCATTGGTGATGCTACCCAAAGATTAACTGTCAAAGTATCATTCCAATGTCTACCTTCATGATTAGATGGTCCTGTTCTTTTTGCAGCATCGGCTTTTGCCCAATCTAAAATTACTCTTTTTACATTTTCACAGGCTTCAATGCTTCCTCCGCCACAAGGACGTTTAAAATTTTCAAACTTATTTAAAGCATACATAAATCTATTATCCAAACCGTATCCTGATGGAGCGTCAACTTTGATTACTGGCAAAACGGGATTGGTGGTTTGATTTACATACATATTCTTAATACATTTATCTAAATTTTCTGGAATTGGAAAAATAATTTCTGGATTAGTGATTGTTGCCTTTTTTTTTATTTCTTTGTAATCACTTTTAGATGTGTTGGTGATAACAAAAGATAATAAGATTAAAAAAGTAATTTTATAAAACATTAACCAGTATTTTTCATTGCTGCAGAAATTCCAGCTATAGAAGTCAACAACGCATCCTCTAAATCTTTTCTATTTTTTTTATTTTTATTTTTTTTAAGCTTAGAGATAACAATAGGTTGAATAATATTTAGAACTTCTGAATAAATATTTCTCACTATAATTCCAGTTCTGAATTGTTTTCTTATTTTAAGAATTTCTTTTGGTGCAATTTTTTTATTTAACTTTTTAATTGTATCAAATTGGAATCTAAGTCTCTTTCCAACTCTTTTAAGTTTTTTATCTGCAAGAAATTCTTCATAAATTTTTGATATCTCTGGGTCAGCTTTTGAAATTACCATATCGAGCATATCAAGCATGGAATTGAAAAAAGGCCAGTTTTTTTCCATATCATATAAAATCTTCCTAAATTTTTTTATATAAGAATATCTTAAAGCCTCAGCACTCCCTAACCAAGCTGGGAGCATTAATCTAATTTGTGTCCAAGCAAAGACCCATGGAATAGCCCTTAGACTTTGGATGTTATCAACATTTTTTCTTTTTGAAGGTCTTGAACCGATTGATAATTTACCCAAAGCTTTATGAGGGGTAACAGTTTTGAAGTACTCAATAAAATCAGTACTATGATTGATGTTCTTTCTGTAAGAATTTTTTGATATATCAGACATCTTCTCAATTAAATTTCTCCATTCTTTCTTTGGAATTGGTGGAGGGTTTAATGTAGCTTCAGTAACCGCACCTATGTAACTACATAGATTGTAGTTGGCTAAAGGTTCATATCCATATTTTTGCTGGATAACTTCTCCCTGATCAGTAATTCTAATATTGCCGTTCACTGAATTAGGAGGTTGAGATCTCAAAGTAGCTTGTATTGGACCTCCTCCTCTACCAGCTGACCCTCCTCTTCCATGGAAAAATGTTATCTTAATTTTGAATTTTTTTGCGAGCTTTAGAATATCTTCTTGTGCTTTATACTGATGCCAGCTAGCACATATTTTTCCTGCATCTTTGCTCGAGTCTGAATATCCAATCATTACTTCTTGATTATAATTTATTAGTTTCCTGTACCAATTTTGGGAGAATAAGGTTTCCATTATAGATTTTGCATTAATCAAATCATTCAAAGTTTCGAACAAAGGAACTACCCTTAATTTATCTTTTATTTCAGCTTCTTTTTGTAAGAAAGAAACAGATAAGATATCAGAAGCAGAAGTAGTCATTGAAATTACATATGCACCTAAACACTCTGGTGGCTCTTTAGCCAGAGTTTTAAATGTAGACCAAACTTCTTTATTTTCTTTATTTCTAAATTGAAAATTTCCTATTTTATTAGATTTTGAAGTGATCGATAATCTTAAAAAATTCAATTTCTCTTTTTCACTTAAATTTAAGTAATTCTTATTGTACTTGGTTTTAACTAATTCGGAGATTAATTTCTCATGTCTTGAAGACTCTTGTCTTATATCTAATCTGGCAAGATTAATTCCAAAACATTTAGCTCGCCTCATTAAATCCAACAATTCTCCACTTGCAATGTTCTCATTTTGATTTTGTTCTAAAGACTCTCTCACAACTCTCAAGGGTTTGAGAATTTCTTCTTTAGAACTCAATAATTTTTTTTGATCTAATGGCTTACTATAAACCAAATGTTGTTCAATGGATCTATGGGTAATTCTCATTCTGTCTCTCAAAGGTCTTAGGAAAACTCTATAAGGCTCGAATGATTTTCCAACTTTACTGGAGATCTTTTTTGAAGCCTTTTCCATAGAATAGGATCTTATAATTTTAGTGAGAGCTTTTTCATATAATTTTGCAGCTTCCCACCTAGATAATAAAATTACTTTTCTTGTAACTTCAGCAGTCACATTTGGGTTTCCATCTCGATCACCACCCATCCATGAACCAAATACAATAGGATTAAAATTTTTTGGTAAATTTTTACCCATATTTTTTACAAAAATAGAATTTAACTTTCTGTAAACTTTTGGAATGGTATCCCATAAACTATCTTCTATAATTGCTAGACCCCATCTAGCTTCATCAAAGGGAGAAGGTTTTGTTCTTTTTAAATCATCTGTATTCCAAATAATTGTAAGCTCATCAAAAAGTTGTTTTTCAAGAATTTTTAGTTTTAAGAGATTATTTTTAAATAACTCTCTCTGTTCAAGTATTTCAATGATTTTATGATATTTTAGAATTAAAGTTCTTCTTTTTACTTCAGTTGGATGCGCAGTTAAAACTATCCCTATATTTAAGTTTTTTGCTAAATCATATATTTTATTTTTTGAAATATTTTTTTTCCTAAATAAATCCTCAAAAATTTCCTCAATAAACAAATTTTTATTATTTTTCAATTTTTTTTGATTATTTTCATACTCGATTAGGCTTCTAGAGGCATCTACTAATTCAGCCAAATTCATAAAGTTCATAAAATGAGAGAAAGCTCGTGTAAGCTTAAAAGTATTTTTAGGATTAAGATTTTTGATTACGCTTAATACCTTGCTATTCAATTTTTTTTGATTTGGATTTTTTTTATTTGTTTTTGATAATTTTCTAACTTTCTCAACTAAATCAAAAAACTTTTGACCCTCCTGAATTTTAATAACTTTTCCAAGTATATTCCCTAAATATTTAACATCTTCTCTTAAAAGTTTGGTTGGAATTCTTTCGTAATATAAGTCTTTTTTTTTCATTGAATTTGGTCAATATTCTTAATTAGGCTTAAAGAATTTTTAAAATCATCCATATTTTCTCGTAATGCTAAATTTGATACAGAATAAACAGCTATTAATAATAACAATAATGGTAATGAAGTTATTATAGAGGCATTACTTTTTATGATCCAAATATATATAACTATGAATAAAGCAGACCGAATTAAAAAAGTTTTTCTAAAAACACTTATAATTGCAAGTGAATGTTTTATAAGATTAATAAAACTCATTTGAGATGGTCCAAAGTATCTTGCCCCTCTGTGAGATGGTATTGGAGTTAAAATTTCATTAACTTTTGTTAATGAGCCTGAAAAACTATTCCAAGTTGCTTTTTCATTAACCAATTTTTCAACAGTTGATTTTGGAAGACAGGTATAATTGCCAAACTTTATTGATTTGCCAGTAAAAACTAAAGTAATTAATTTATGCAATTGATAACAAATTTTAAATATTATTTTTTCAGATCTTTTTACTCTTTCTCCTACAAAGGTTTTTCCTTTAAAATTCATCGCTTGATCTAAAAATACTTTTATTTCTTCAGGCCTATCTTCTCCGTCTCCATCCATTGGTATAACGTAATCAAAATCCTCCTTTTCAAATATATATTTTAATCCTGCCGCAATAGATCTTGTGTGACCCTGATTTTTAATCATGTTTAAAATTTTTATTGAGTCTATATTTTCTAGATTTTTTTGAAAGTCTGGAAGGTCATGATTAGATGCGTCATTTACAATGATTACAGAAATTTTAAATTCTTTATTTAAATCTAAATTATCTATTTCATCTAATACTTTAAAAAGTGATTTCCAATCATTGTACACAGGAATTAAAATTTTAATTTTCATTTTTAGTACCTTCCCAAACATATTTCATCTATACAAATAAATTGTGATGATTTTTTTAATATCTCATCTTTTGAAAATCCTTCCCATACTGGTCTAGATTTTAGATGATAAGAAAGATTCCCCGCTTTCCATTCATCTCCAGTAACAAATTGTATCTCTTTTTCAAAATCTTTATTCCATATTTCTTGGGTTTTTTTTGCAATTTCCTTACCTGGATAGTCTGTTCGTTTTTCATTTTGAGAAATTGATATGTACGAATAAAGAACAGGGGATAGGAAAAATAAAAATAAAAAGCAATACAAAAAAGAATTTATCTTTTTTAAATTTATTTGAAGCTTAAATATATAAACAAAAAAAACTCCAAAAAACAAATAAAAGGGTGTCATCCACATTGTTCTTACTTTTGAGCCTGTAATTATTGAAGTTAAAAGTATTAAAAAAATTGGTAAAATATTTATTGTTATTAAAAAAATTAATTTTTTATCGTTATAATTTAATTTAAATTTAATCTTTTTTAATAAAAGCCAAAGTAAGAAAAAAAAAGGTATGAGTATTCCTATTTGTTTAATCAGAAACATTACAGGATATTGAATATGATTTAGAATATCTGGATCTTCCAGACCTGTTCTTTTGATACCATAGAGTATAGTAATAAAATCATTTTGATAAAGCCAGATAAAATGCGGTATTAATAAAACTAAAAATACTTCAATACTAATTAGATATTTGAAATCAAATTTTTTCATTTTTTTAAAAAAAATTAGATAAATAAATAATAAATAAACCGATGCTAACAAATATATAAATAGGTATTTAGAAAGAAAACCTAATGCTCCAAATAATCCAACTAAAAAACACTCTTTAAATTTTATATCTTTTGAGGAATAAATTCTCCAAGAAAAATAAACTACTAACGACCAGAATGGAAGCTGGCAGACGTTTACATTAAATTCTGGAGTAGTGAAATTATAAAAATAAATTGAAACTAACAAAAATACAGATAATAAACTTAATTTTGTATTTTCTAAAATTTCATTTGCAAATTTAAAAACAAAATAAAAGGTAATCAAAACAAATATCTGACTTAGTAGATAGTAAGCCCAATCTTGAGGACCAAAGATTTGAAAAAAAACCTCAGAAAAAAAAGCACTCATTGGTGGATGCTTATTAAATCCCCAGTCTAAATTGCTGCCCCATGCTAAAGCCTCAATAGTATCTAAAGGTAGATTCGTATTTGTTAATGATGGGATTAGTGTCCAAATTATTAAATGAGAAAAAAGGAAAATCAAAAATATATTATTTATATTTCTATTTAAAACATTCATAAGTAAATAATTACAATAATTAACGTTGCTTGACACCTTTATTTTGCTGAATATACTCCCTCGAATTCAAATTTAAATAATGCCTAAAACAAGCAAAGTAAAAAAAAAGACATCTAAAATAAAAACTAAGACCAAAAATAAACCTCAATCAAAAGTTATTAGTAAATCAAAGGAGATTGCTAAAGCTCCTATTAAAATTTCAAAAAATTATGTACCTAAAGATAGTGAAAAATATATGTGTGAAAAGCATAAAGTATTTTTTAGGATGAAATTACAAGATTGGAAAAAAGAATTAGTAAAGGCAAACAATGAAGCTCTTTATAATGGTAGTATGGACGATAACAGTATTTCTGCAGATATTGTTGATCAAGCAAGTTCATATACTGACAAAAATGTTGAAATGAAAGCAATTAACAGACAAATCAAATTGATATCAGAAATCGATAAGGCTTTAGTTAGAATTAAAGATGATACTTATGGTTTTTGTCTTGATACTGCAGAACCTATTGGGTTAAAAAGACTTATGGCTAGACCAGTTGCAAAGTATACAATTGCTGCTCAAGAGAAACATGAGAAAGATGAAAAAGTACACGCAGATGACTAAAAGAAAGAAAAAAACTAAAAAAGTTCATAATCCGGTAACTTATTATTTTACTAAAAAGTACATATATTATTATTATGGTTTGTTTTGGATAATTTTATTAGTTATTGTATTTAGTTAATGGATACAAAAATAATTTTAATAATTATCATTGTTCTTGCCATAGAGATATCAGGTCATGGTATTTTTGCCTCTTTATTTAGATTGCTTAGTTCAATGAACTAATATGGTTTGGGTGGAACCTCATTTTCATCCATAAAGGCAAATCCCTTTTTTACACCATCTCTATCTGAAATTTCCTCGTACCATCTAGTAAGATTTTTATAATTTTTAAGACCAATATCATGCCATTCATGTCTTGCTATCCAGGGAAATGTACCGATATCTGCAATTGTATAGTTTTTACCTGATAAGTATTTTGATTTAGATAATCTCTCGTCTAACTCTTTGTATATTCGTTTTGAAATTTTAAAATATCTGTCTTCTCCAAATTTGCTTTTTCCTGGATTATAATGATGGAATTGATGGTGTTGTCCCAACATTGGACCAACATAACCCATTTGAGCCATAAGCCACTGATTAATATCTAATCTTTCTTCAGAATTATAAAATTTTCCACTTAATTCAGCTAAATAAATCAAGATTGCACCAGACTCAAAAATAGTTTTTTTATTTTTTTGGTCAATTATTACTGGAATTTTACTTAATGGACTTATTTTTTTAAATTCATCTTTAAATTGCTCGCCATTATTAATATCGACTTTGATTACTTTGTAATCAAATCCAATTTCCTCAAGCATAATACTAATTTTTTTGCCATTAGGTGTATTTGCTGAGTAGAGGTCTATCACTCTTTTTTTCCAAGTCTTTTCAATAAATTTGTTGAGGTTGTTGTGAATTCAAATCTATATTTTTCATTTGGTCTTGCTAATTTAAAACATGCTCTTGCTGCTAAAGCTCCTTCATGGAACCCTGACAAAATTAGTTTTAATTTACCAGGATAATTACAGATATCACCCACTGCATAAATGCCCTTTTGATTTGTCTCAAATTTTTCAGTATCTACTTCAATAGTTTTTTTATTTAAATTAAGACCCCAATTAGCAATTGGTCCCAGTTGCATAATAAGACCAAAAAAACCTAAAACATATTCAGTCTTTAAGTTTTTTATTTCATCATTATCATGTTTGATATCAATGCTTTCTAGTGTTTTTTCCCCATAAACATTTGCCATTTGATATTTAGTAAAAAGATTTATCTTACCGTCTTTTACTAATGCTTGCATTTTATCAACAGTAGCTTGTGCACCTCTAAATTCATCTCGTCTATGGATCAAGTTAACATTAGACTCTTTTGATAACTCAATAGCCCAATCTAATGCACTATCTCCTCCTCCAAAAATTGAGACTGTTTTTCCTTTGAATATGTTTTTATCTTTTACTGAATAAAACAACGATTTATTTTCAAATTTTTCACACTCTTTTGGTGAAAATTTTCTAGGTTCAAATGATCCAACACCACCTGCAATAATTACATTTGGTGTCAAAAAAGAATTCCCACCACTAGTTTTTACTAGCCAATTATTATCTTCTTTTTTAACTTCTTCTACTCTTTCACTTAAATGAAATTTGACATCAAAAGGTTTTAACTGATTTAATAAATTATTAGTAAGTTCCTCGCCTGTACATTCGGGCACTGCAGGTATATCATAAATTGGTTTATCAGGATAAAGTTCGATACATTGCCCTCCAATTTTATCTAAATTATCAACTATCTCACAATCTAATCCGATTAATTTTAATTGATGAGCAGTAAAAAGACCTGTTGGACCTGCTCCAATAATTAATGCATCAGTTTTTTTCATTTAAGCTTGTTTGGATGGTATGTTTACTTCAAGTCCATCTAATTCATCTGAAACAATTATTTGACAACTAAGCCTACTATTTGTTTTTGGTTCAAATGCCATATCTAACATATCATCTTCTCCATCTTCTTTTTTTGGAATTTTATTAAACCAATCATCTTTGACATAAACATGGCAGGTTGCACACGCCATCCCTCCACCACAATCTGCATCGATACCAGGAATATCATTTTGAACAGCTCCCTCCATGACCGTAAGGCCATTTTGCACCTCAACTGTATGAGTTTGATTATCAGAAGTTATGTATGTTATTTTTGCCATTCAATTAAATATAGGGATCAAAAAAAATAGGGCAAGTATGTAAAAACATACTCGCCCTAAAATTATTTTAATTACTTAGTAATTATCTTGCTCTTGAGCCAGCTCCTGAACTCATTGCAGCAGCCCAGATTACTAGACCGAATGCAATTTTGTTAATGAAGTCAGCTAAGTTGTAAACAACGTTTAGTGAGTTAGCATCTACACCACCTGTTAAGTAACCAAATACATAACCTAATGGATAAATAGCCCAACCTACAGTTACAATCATTCTCATTGCACCGAACGCAGTTACAAGAGCTTTGTTACCGCTTTTAGCAGCAGCTCTTCCAGCTTCACCAGAGAATATTTCATATAGAATGTAAATCCATCCAGCCATACCGATTACAAAACCAAGTGTAGCATTGATGTATCCAGCTTCTCCTAAGTATCCTCCGATTAACATTACTAATGAACCGATTAACAATCTCCAGAACATTCCAGAATTTGCTTTTCTTACTGCTACTAGAATTAAGTAGAATTCTACCATCTGTAATGGCACAGTAATTAACCAGTCAATATATCTGTATACTGTTGGTGAGTCACCTGTAGCAACCCATACTTCTCTCATGTACATGTAGTGAATGAAAGCAATACCAGTTACAAGACCTGCAACAGTTACTGATGTTTTCCACGCAGGGTTAACAGTACCTCTCTCCATGAAGAAGAAAGCTGTAGCCGCTAACATACCCATTGAAATTATCCAAAAAGATATTCCAACAAAGTCATCCTGAGCTAACATCGTTGCGTCTGCTGCATTAGCAACACCTGCATAACCCACTAGGGCTAAGGCTGCTAGAGCAAACAGTTTAAGTTTTTTCATAAAAAACTCCCTCTTTAGTTAGTTTTTACTTTAGTTTATATAAACTAAGCTTAGGCATCCCTAAGCAAAAGTTGTGGTTAAATACCAAATAAAAACACTTATTAGAAGACATAATTGTCATTAATTTACATTGATTTTACTCGTTTTTTAAAATTAAATACAATTTGTGATTTAAAAACCACAAAAAATTAACTAACGAATCAACATTATTATGTCAGATAAATTCCAGGACATTTATAGGAAATCAATCGAAAATCCAGAGAATTTCTGGAAAAATGCATCTGACGATATCTTTTGGTTCAAAAAACCATCAAAAATTTTAAACAAGTCTAACCCTCCTTTTTACAAATGGTTTGAAGATGGGGTTACAAATACTTGCTACAATGCATTAGATTTTCATGTTGATAAAGGTCAAGGTAAGAAAACTGCACTAATTTATGATAGTCCCATCACAGGTAACAAAAGTAAGCTTACATATGAAGAATTAAGATCAAAAGTTTCTAAATTTGCCGGTGCTTTAAACAATCAAGGCGTTGGTAAGGGTGATAGAGTAATAATTTATATGCCAATGATCCCAGAGGCAGTCATTGCAATGCTTGCTTGTGGAAGAATTGGAGCAATTCACTCTGTTGTTTTTGGTGGATTTGCATCAAATGAACTTGCAAGCAGAATAGATGATAGTAAAGCTAAAATTCTTGTCACAGCATCATGTGGTTTTGAACCAGGAAGAACAGTTAAATACAAACCATTGGTTGATGAAGCTGTCAAACTAGCAAATCATAAAATAGGTAAGATGATTTTATTTCAAAGAAAAGGTCATGAAGTTAAATTAAATGCACCTAATGAAATTAGTTGGGATGAAGCACTGGCTAATGCAAAAGATACTGATTGCGTTGAAATGAATTCAAATGAGTTTGCTTACATACTTTATACTTCGGGTACTACAGGAACACCCAAGGGAATTGTAAGAGACATTGGAGGTCACATAGTAGCTTTGAAATGGACTATGAAGAATATCTATAACATTGATGAGGGAGATATTTGGTGGTCAGCAAGTGATATTGGTTGGATTGTTGGTCATTCATACATCGTTTATGCTCCATTGTTTAAAGGATGTACAACTGTTTTGTTTGAAGGTAAACCAGTAGGAACGCCTGATGCAGGAGCTTTCTGGAAAATTATTTCTGATTACAAAGTAAAATCTTTATTTACAGCTCCAACTGCATTTAGAGCAATCAAAAAAGAAGATCCAGATGGAAAGTTTTTTTCTAAATACGATTTAAGTAAATTTGAGAGTCTTTTTCTCGCAGGTGAAAGAGCAGATCCAGATACCATCAAATGGGCTGAAAATTTATTAAAAGTTCCAGTAATTGACCATTGGTGGCAAACAGAAACCAGCTGGGCAATTAGTTCAAATTGCACTGGAATTGAAATGATGAAAACAAAATATGGTTCAGCGTGTAAAGCAGTTCCTGGTTATGATGTAAAAATTATTAAATCAGATCAAACTTTAGCTAAACCAAATGAAATGGGAGATATTGTTGTTAAGCTACCCTTGCCACCAGGCACATTTCCAACACTTTGGAATGCAGATCAGAGATATAAAGAAAATTATATGTCAAATTATGATGGATATTATCAAACATATGATGCGGGTCATATTGATGAGGATGGTTATATTTGGATTATGTCAAGAACTGATGACATCATAAATGTTGCTGGCCATAGGTTATCAACTGGTGCTATTGAAGAAGTTTTATCTGAACATCAATCAGTAGCTGAATGTGCAGTGCTAGGGATTGCAGATAAACTTAAGGGACAACTGCCAATTGGTTTAGTTGTATTAAAAGCAGGCGTTAATAAAAGTCATGAAGAAATTTCAAAAGAATGTGTTAAAATGGTAAGAGAAAAAATTGGTCCTGTTGCTGCGTTCAAGGTTGCCATAGTTATAAAACGACTTCCTAAAACTAGATCAGGTAAAATTTTAAGAGGAACTATAAGAAAAATAGCTGATAAAGAGGAATACAAAATGCCTCCAACTATTGATGATCCAGCAATTTTAGACGAAATAAAAACTGATCTGATTAACCATAATATTTTAAGAAAGTGATAAAAACTTACTTATTCCTTTTTGGCGCAATTTTTTGTGAAGTTGCGGGTACAATGTTATTACCAGCGTCACAAAATTTTTCAAAATTTATACCTACATTTGCTTTGGCTGTCTTTTATTTAACCGCATTTTATCTATTAACTTTTGTAGTAAATAAGTTACCAATAGCAATTGTTTATGCTACTTGGAGTGGTCTTGGTATATTTACCATTGCTATATTAGGATATATCTTTTTTAAACAAACTTTAGCTTGGCAATCAATTTTGGGATTATTTTTAATAGTAATAGGTGTGATTCTAGTCAACACTTTTTCTGTAAATAATTTATAAACTCAGGGTTATGAAATTTAATTTATTAATCACAGGAGGCCTGGGTTATATTGGTTCATTTACAGCAAAAAACTATCTAAAAAAAACGAGAAAAAAATTATTTGTAGTTGATAATTTATCTAGAGGAAATTTCTTTGCTAAAAAATACTCAAACAACAGTATTTTAGATATTTCAAATAATAAATTGAATAAAATTATTGAAAAGAAAAAGATTAACACAATTATTCATTTAGCTTCTTTTACTTGTGTAAGAGAAAGTATAAGAAAAAAGAGTAAGTATCTTAATAACTATAAGTCACAGATTAAATTTATAAACAATGTCAAGAAAACAAGTGTGAAATATTTTATTTTTTCGAGTTCATTGTCTGTTTATGAAAAAAATAAATATAAAAGAAACCTTTCTCCTTATTCAATGTACAAATTAAAAATTGAGAAATATCTTAAAACTATTTCATCTAAAAATTTTAAAGTTATAATTTTGAGGTATCCAAATATTATTGGATCTGATCCAAGTGGAAAACTTGGAGAGAAAAATGATTTTATCAGTCGAATAGTTCCCTTATTCTATAAAAATCTGTTAAAAACGAAAAAGAATACACTTTTCTATGACTATAATAAAAAGATTTACCCCTCTAGAAATTATATGCATGTTGATGATATTTCCAATATTAATTTAAAAGTTGTCGAAAATTTAGATAAATTTAAAAATAGATACCAAATCTTTAATATAAAAAATAAAAAAGAATATTCAAATTTTGAGGTTTTAAATTCCTTATCTAAAATAATGAAAAAAAAACCGATAATTGATTTAAAACAGATAAATAATAAGGAAAGTATTCAACAAATTATCAATACAAAAAATGATATTTTAAAAATAATTAAATACAATATCAAATATAAAGATTTAAAAAAAATTTTACAAACAAACTCAAGATGGTTCAAAAAAATATATTAGTTAGCGTATTAATAAATAATTATAATAATCAAAAATTTTTGAAAAAAAGTATAAATAGTTGTTTGAACCAAACATATAAAAATGTCGAAATTATAATATTTGACGATAATTCAACAGATAATTCTAAAAAAATTATAAAAAAAATAAAACATAAAAAATTAAAAAAAATCTTTAATTCGAAAAAAAAGCGCGGGTCCTCTGCGTTAAATCAACTTAATGCAATCAATAAATCTTTTTTAAAATCTAAGGGTGATCTCATTTTTTTACTTGATAGTGATGATTATTTTCTGAAAAATAAAATTAAATTCATTGTCAATTTATTTAATAAAAAAAAAGAATTAAATTTTGTTCAAGATAATCCTATATATTTTTATCCAAATCAAAATTTAAAAGTAGAAAAAAAACTTAAAAAAAAATTATTTACCTTGCATACTTGGCCTTATTTTAACACTACAAGTACTATGGTTTTTAAAAGAAATTTTTTAAGAAAATTACTTAAAGATATATCATTTTCTAATTATAACTTTAAAAGGATGTTTTTTGATGCAAGAGCGTTTATTTATATTCATTTTTTTGAAAAAAATTATATGTGTTTAGGAAAGTCCTTAACTGTTTATACTCAAAATATATATGGGGATACAATTATGAATTATGAAAAAAAAAATATTAATTGGTGGACGAGAAGATTTGAATATCATTCATATGTAAAGAACTTATTTTATAAAAAAAACAAATTTCATTTTAAATTTATTGATTATTATCTTACTTACTTGATTAGATTTTTGTTTTAGTACAATTAATCAAATTCTAATGGCTTACCCTCAGCTTCACCAATTATTTTACCATTTTTCATTTTAATTTTTCCATCTATAATTGTAGCCACTGGTGTCCCTTTAAATTCATATCCATTGAAAGGCGACCATCCACATTTACTCTCAATATTTTCATTTTTAATGATGATTTTTTTATTCATGTCTACAATTGTAAAATCAGCATCAAAACCTTCCTTGATATATCCTTTGTTTTTAATGCTAAAAATTTTGATTGGATTTTCGCATACAAGATTTATTAATTGATTAAGAGACAATTTACCGTCGTTTACATGATTTAACATAACAGGCATGAGTGTTTGAACACCAGGCATTCCCGATGGTGAATTTGGATAACTCTTATCCTTGTTTGCTTTTAAATGTGGAGCATGGTCTGATCCAATTGTATCATTTAAATTATTTTTAACAGCATACCACAAACGATCGTAATGAGACTTATCTCGTATTGGTGGATTCATTTGGGCATATGTTCCAAGTTTTTCATAACAATCAGGTGCGTAGATTGTTAAATGCTGTGGTGTAATTTCAAAAGTAATATTACCTTTGTGCTGAGATAAAAAATCTACCTCTTGTTTAGTGGTAATGTGTAACACATGTGCTTTTTTATTATATTTTTTAGCAAGTCTAACTATTCTTCTAGTCGAAGAAATTGCACATTCCTCACTTCTCCAAATAGGATGGGAGCGCACATCACCATTTTTAATTAATTTTTTATTCTTATTTAAGATTTCCTCATCCTCAGAGTGAACTGCAACTACCTTTGAACTATTTTGAAAAACTTTATCAATATCCTCCTCTAGTGCTACTAAGAGATTACCTGTTGATGAACCTACAAACAATTTGATCCCACAACAGCCCTCTAAATTTTTTAACTCAGCGAGTTGATTAACGTTACCTGCTGTCGCGCCGAAATAGAAAGCATAATTGCAATACATTCTATTTTTTGCAAGATCTAATTTTCTTTGGAATTCTTTTAAGTTGGAGGTTGGAGGGTTAGTATTAGGCATTTCAAACACGGCTGTGATTCCTCCGGCTACTGCCGCTCTACTTCCAGAATTAAGATCCTCAGTATCTGTAGAACCTGGTTCCCTAAAATGAGTCTGGGTATCTATACAGCCAGGTAAGGTAATTTTATTTTTGGCATCATAAACTTCTTTTGCTTCCTCTGATATTTGACCAATTTTAAATATTTTACCATCTTTAACGGCAATATCCTTATCCTCTAGTTTTCCATTGATATAACATTGCCCATTTTTAATTATTAGATCTAACATTTATGAAAAAAGTTATTATATTAAATTAATCGATCAATCAAATATGAATAATAGTGTTTATATATTAAAAGATAGAGCAATACTATATGTAAATGGCCAGGATGCTAGAGACTTCTTGCAAAATTTAATTAGTAATGACATTAATAAAGTTACAGATAGCTCAAGTTGTTTTGCCTCATTATTAACCCCTCAAGGAAAGTTTCTTTATGAATTTATAGTAGTTAAGCACAAGTCAGGTTTTTTTATTGACTGTGAAAAGTCTCAATCTGAGGAAATATTGCAACAATTTAATTTATATAAAATAAGATCAAAGGTCGAAATTCTTAATCTTAGCAATGAATTTGTTGTTGCTAGTTTTAGCTATGAAAAATATTTATCAATAGATAACTCAAAAGACATTCTTGGTTTTACTATGAGATATAGAGAGGATCCAATAGTTCTAGATCCAAGAAATAAAAATTTGGGTGCAAGGTTAATAATTAATTTAGAAAAACTTTATTTGTCTCTAAAAAAACTTGAACTAAAAGATAATAAAATTGAGGACTATTATAACCAAAGTCATAAACTTGGGATAGTTCCAAAGAATTTGAATAAATTAAAAAATAAATTATTTGGTATTGAATGTAATTTTGAAGAACTGAATGGTATTGATTTTAAAAAAGGGTGTTATGTAGGACAAGAAAACACTGCTAGAATTAAACTTAAAAATAAACTTTCTAAGAGGTTGTTACCAGTTCAAATAATTGATGGAATACTTGATGAGGGTGAAACAGTGTATTGTAATGAGATTGAAATTGGAAAAATTTTGATAAATGAAGGTTATCCCTTTGCTTTGATAAAATTTTCAAATGAAAATTTCAATAAAGATCTTACTTTAAAAGGTAAAAATGGATCATTTAAAATATTTATACCTGAATGGCTAAAGATTTAGTTTTTTGGTGCGGCCAGAGAGACTCGAACTCTCATGGACTAGGTCCACACGGCCCTCAACCGTGCCTGTCTACCAATTTCAGCATAGCCGCAAATATGACCCACATTAAATCAATGACAACTAGGTTTCAAATTGATAAATTTTATCTATGGATTTCAATCAAGAAGTAAAGCTAGCAACTGATACAATTTATAAGAAGATTTCAAAGGTTATGCCTGAAATTGAATGGGCAGTTCATGCTCCTTATATCCATAAAATTAATAAATTAAAAAAAGAAAAGAATGCAGTAATTCTTGCTCACAACTATCAAACTCCAGAAATTTATCATGGTATTGCAGATTTTTCTGCGGACTCTTTAGCTCTTGCTGTTGAAGCATCAAAAACCTCAGCAGATATAATTGTTATGGCTGGAGTTCACTTTATGGCGGAGACTGCGAAATTAATGAGTCCAAATAAAAAGGTTTTATTACCAGACATGAAAGCAGGTTGTTCATTATCCTCTTCAATTACGGGTAAAGATGTCAGATTGTTAAAAGAGAAATATCCAGGAGTTCCTGTTGTCTCGTATGTAAATACATCTGCTGATGTAAAAGCTGAAACAGATGTGTGTTGTACATCTGCTAATGCAGTTAAAATTGTAAAATCCTTAGGTGTGAAAAAAGTTATTTTTTTACCTGACGACTACTTAGCAAAATATGTTGCCTCACAAACTGATGTTGAAATTATCTCATGGAAAGGAATTTGTATTGTTCATGATCAATTCAACGAAAATGAGATCAAGAGTATAAGGAAAAATAATCCTGGAATTAAAATAATTGCACATCCTGAGTGTCCACCAGAAGTTATTAAAGCAAGTGATTTTGCAGGATCAACATCAGGAATGATTAATTATGTTAAAAATAATCAACCTAAAAAAGTAATGATGGTAACTGAATGTTCAATGAGTGATAACATTCAGGTTGAAAATCCAAACGTTGAATTTATAAGACCATGCAATATGTGTCCGCATATGAAAAAAATCACTTTGCCAAAAATTTTAGACTGTTTAGAGAATGAAACTGGTGAAATTATCATGGACCAAGAAACAATTGATAAAGCTAGATTATCAGTAGAAAAAATGGTTGCTATCGGTAGATAACACTTCGTGTCAAAAATTAAATTAAGTGAAACGTTTATCAAAGACAGAGTAAAACTTGCACTTACCGAAGATTTGTATCCTCATGGAGATATAACATCTAACCTCATAAACAATAATAAAATTATTGAGGCGAAAATAATTTCTAATCAAAAAGCAGTTGTTGCAGGTTTGTTATTTGTAAAACACTCTTTTAAGCAAGTTGACAAAAAAACTAAATTTATATTAAAAAAAAAAGATGGGTCCACAGTCAAAAAAAATTCTGTAATAGCAATTATAAAAGGTCAAGCTAATTCTATAATGATTGCAGAAAGGGTTGCTTTAAATTTTTTATCCCATATTTCAGGAATAGCTACAAAAACAAATCAATTTGTAAAACTAGCTGGAAAAAAATGTAAAATTTGCTGCACCAGAAAGACTTTACCAAATTATAGGGTTATTCAAAAATACGCAGTTAAATTAGGAGGCGGTACAAATCATAGATTTAATTTAAGTGATGAATTTTTGATAAAAGATAATCATATCGCTAGTTCTGATTTAAAAGAATTAGTTTCATTAGCAATAAAAAACAAAAAAGGAAAAAAAATTACAGTTGAGGTGGATAATTTAAAGCAACTGAAAAAGATTATTGGTCTTAAATTTAATACTATTTTGTTTGATAATATGAGTATTAAAAATCTTAGAGCAGGTGTAAAACTAGTTAAAAAATATTATGAAACAGAAGCCTCAGGGAATATAAATCTTAAAACTGTAAAATCTGTTGCTGCAACTGGGGTAAATAGAATTTCAGTTGGAAGCATCACTCATAGCGCCCCAGCTATAGATTTCAAACTAGAAATCTAGATTATTTGATTTTTTTAATTTTTATTTTTCGTGAGCTCAGCCTGTGCTGCTGCTAATCTAGCTATTGGAACTCTGTAAGGTGAACAGGAAACATAATTAAGCCCAGCTTTTGAACAAAATTTAATACTCCTTGGATCACCACCATGTTCACCACATATACCTAACTTAATTTTTTTATTTTGTTTTTTTCCTTTAGAAACTGCTATTTCGACTAAATCTTTCACTCCGTCATCAATGGATACAAACGGATCAATAGTAAAAATCTTATTATCTATATAATCATTTAAAAATTTACCGCTATCGTCTCTACTTATTCCAAAAGTTGTTTGTGTTAAATCATTTGTACCAAAACTAAAGAATTCAGCATGTTTCGCAATATCATCAGCCTTAATTGCTGCTCTAGGTAACTCAATCATTGTACCCACAAGAAATTCAATTTTTGTTTTATTTTCTTTTTGTACTTTTCTTGCAGTGTTGATCACTAAATCTTTCATTATTTTAATCTCGGCTTCGGTTGAAACTAAAGGAATCATTATCTCGGGAAAAGCAAATTTTTGTTTGTTTTTTTTTAAGTCTGCAAGAGCCTCGAATATCGCTCTACATTGCATCTCATAAATTTCAGGAAATGAAATGCCAAGTCTACAACCTCTATGTCCTAACATTGGATTTTGTTCATGAAGTTCTTCTATCCTGCTCTCAATATCTTTTTTGTCTGATCCAACAACATTAGCTACTTCAGAAATTTCCTTATCAGATTTCGGTAAAAATTCATGTAATGGTGGATCTAATAATCTTACAGTAACTGGAAGACCATGCATAATCTTGAATATCTCCATAAAATCTTTTTTTTGATGTGGTAGAATCTTTTTTAAAGCATTAGATCTATCATCTAACGTTTTTGATAAAATCATTTCTCGCACTGATAAAATTCTTTCCTCATCAAAAAACATATGTTCGGTCCTACAAAGTCCAATTCCCTCCGCACCAAAATCTCTGGCTGTTTTAGTGTCTAGAGGAGTCTCAGAGTTAGTTCGTACTTTAAGTTTTCTAATTTTATCAGCCCAGCTCATCAATTTTGAAAAATCTCCTGATATCTCAGGTTTTATAGTTGGAACTGTACCTAAAATTATTCTTCCTGTAGAACCATCAATAGTAATTGTTTCACCTTCTTTGATCTCAGCCGAGGATGTTTTAAAGACTTTTTTATCGTAATTAATTTCAATTTCACTTGATCCAGATACGCAAGGTCTTCCCATCCCCCTAGCTACAACTGCAGCATGACTAGTCATACCTCCTCTTGAAGTTAAAATTCCCTTCGCAGCATGCATTCCTTGAATATCTTCTGGAGAAGTTTCAACTCTAACTAAAATTGTATCTTGCATCATATCATTTAATCTTTCAGCCTCCTCTGAGCTGAAAACTACTTTACCACTTACTGCACCAGGAGACGCCGGTAGACCGTTTGCTATAACTTTGATTGAACTTTTCTCATCTAAAGTAGGGTGCAAAAGCGTGTCTAAAGAGTTGGGATCAACTCTTAAAACAGCATCATTTTTATTGATTAACTTTTCTCTAACCATATCAACAGCAATTTTTACTGCTGATTTTGATGTTCTTTTTCCAGATCGAGTTTGTAATATCCAAAGTTTATTACTTTCAACAGTGAATTCCACATCTTGCATATCCTTATAATGTTTCTCTAGTTTTTTTAAAATTTTATATAATTCGTGATATACTTCTGGCATCGACTCTTCCATAGATGCATCATCAACTTTTGCTTCTTTTCTTGCCTTCTTTGTAATGTACTGTGGAGTTCTTGTTCCAGCTACAACATCTTCTCCCTGAGCATTAATCAAATATTCTCCATAAATATCATTTGACCCATCTGAAGGGTTTCTAGTGAAGACAACTCCTGTTGCACAATCATTACCCATATTTCCAAAAACCATAGATTGAACATTAACAGCTGTTCCCCATTCAGAAGGAATTTGATTCAACTTTCTGTAAACTTTCGCTCTTTTGCTCTCCCAAGATAAAAATACAGCACTTATTGCCCCGAATAATTGATGATAAACGTCTTGAGGAAAATCTTTACTAGTCTTTTCTTTAACTACATTCTTAAAATCATTTATTAAACCATCCCAATCCTCTTCATCGAGATCCGTATCAAGCAATACACCTTTTGTTAACTTATAATTTTCTATCAATTCCTCAAAATTGTAACTTTCAACACCCATAACTACATTTCCGTACATCTGGATGAATCTTCTGTAGCTATCTTTCGCAAATCTTCCGTTAGATGTTTTGTTAGCCAAAGCAACAACTGTTTTGTCATTTAGTCCTAAATTCAAAATTGTATCCATCATACCTGGCATTGAAACTCTTGCTCCAGATCGAACTGATAAAAGAAGAGGATTTTTTAAATCTCCAAATTTTTTTGATACATCTTTTTCTATTGTTTTAATTTCTTTTTTTATTTGGCTAATCAATTTGGAATTTAATTTTTTTTTATCCTTATAAAAAATTTCGCACACTTTTGTTGAGATAGTAAAACCAGGAGGTACTGGTAAACCCATTCGTCCCATTTCAGATAAATTTGCTCCCTTACCACCTAAAAAATTTTTTGGATCTTTTATTTTTTTTGAATCTTTAGACTTAAAATTAAGAATTAACTTATTCATTATGAGCTTTTAAAAATCGAAAATTTATATAATTTTGAAACGTTTTACATAACATATTAATAAGTTCCAAACGATTTTTTCTTAAAGTTTCATTATCTTCATTAACTTTTACATTATCAAAAAATTCGAAAATTTCTTTTTTAGTTTCAGCTAAAATTGATAACGATTTTTCACAATTTTCATCACTGTTTATGGTAGAATAATATTTTTTAATATCATTAATTTTTTTATATAAGTTTTTTTCAAAGTCACTTTTAAAAATACCAGGATCAGTTGTATCATTTATTTCAATCTCATTATTTTTCATCTCATAATCTAAAATGTTTGATGCTCTTTTATAACTTGAATTGATGTCTATACCAATTTGGGTGTTAATTACCTTATTAAGACATTTTGCTTTTTCAAAAGACGAAAATAAATTATTTAATGAAAATGATGATAGAGTGGCCTCAATTATATCGTAACGTATTTCTTTGTCTTTAAGATAGTATCTAAACCTATCTTTTAAAAAATCTTGTAATTCTTTTTGTAGATCTTTGTTTTCAAGATTGTATCCCTGGTCATCGTAAAGGCGTGAGGAATAATTCAAAAGATCATTTATTTTCAAATTCTTTCTATTTTCTATTATGGTTCTTATTATACCTAGAGCAACTCTCCTCAATGCTAATGGATCCTTTGAACTTGTAGGTTTCTCATTAATACCAAAAAAACCCACTAAGGTATCAATCTTATCTGTAATTGATAACGTGACACTGAATGGTTTTTTTGGAACTATTGAATTAAGTCCAATTGGTAAATATTGCTCAGAAATAGCTAAAGATATATCTTTATCAAATCCTTGATATTCGGAAAAGTACCCTCCCATAAGTCCCTGAAGTTCAGGAAATTCACCAACAAGATCAGAAGTAAGATCAGTTTTACAAATTGATGCTAACAATTCTACTTTGTCTTTACTAATTAACAATTCATCTGAAATCATTCCACCAATTTTTCTCATTCGTTGAACTTTGTCGAAATAAGATCCAAGCCCTTTAAAAAAATTCATTGATTTTAATTCTGACACTTTTTTTACTAAATTTTGAGTTTTATCTTTATTCCAAAAAAATTCTGCATCACTTAATCTTGCATCAACTACTCTTTCATTGCCTATTTTAATGAGACCTTTTTTATCTTTTTTATTTGTTACAATTAAAAATTCATTAGTAATTTCATTTTTGTCATTAAATGTTGGAAAATATTTCTGGTGAGACTCCATTGTTAGGGTCAAAATCTCTTTAGGAACTGATAAAAATTTTTTATCAAATTTGCACAATAAAACATTTGGGCTATCTACTAAATTTACAACCTCATCCATCAATTTAGGATTTTCATTAATTTTTAACCCTTTTTTACCTAATATCTTTAAAAAAGATTTATTAATTATTTTTAATCTTTTATTTTGATTAACGATCACTCCATTATCTTCAAAAAATTTTTCATATTTCTTAAAATTTTCAAAAGATCTTTTTTTTTCTTCAAAGTCTTTATCTACAAAAGTCAAATTAGAGGAAGTTAAATGATGAAATTTAAAACTTACAATTTTTTTATCAAATATTGATAAAATTGATTTTAATGGTCTTCCCCAATTTAAATCAAATTCACCCCATTTCATTGATTTTTTCCATTGATAGTTACTCAAAATTTTTGGAATGAATTCAGTGAGTAAATCATGTGTTTTTAATGAGGTTGCTACAGTTTTGTAAAAATAAAATTCATCCTTTTCGGTTTTTTTTTTAAATAAATCCTTTTTGTTAATTTTGTTTGATCTCAAAAAACCCTCCAAGGCTTGTTCAGGAGCGCTAGTTTTAGGGCCTCTAATCTCTTTAGATTTAATCTTAATTTGTTTATCTAGGCCTTCAAAAACAAGAACTAATCTATTTGGAGTTGAAAAAGAAAAATTTTTTTTTGATCTAATTGATTTTTCCTCAAATAAACTTTTAAAATCTTCAAAAATTTTTTCTCTTAAATTTTTTTGAAGCCCAGCAGGAATTTCCTCACTAAATAGCTCTAAAAAAAATTCTGACATTCTATGTTTGCGACTGTACCCAAATTGTAGCAGCTTGTTTTGTAATTTCTCTTATTCGACCAATATATTCTGCTCTTTGCGCAACACTAATTGCTCCGCGAGCATCTAATACGTTAAATATATGACTTGCTTTCAAACATTGATCGTATGCAGGTAAAGATATATTTTTTTCAACTAATGATTTTGCTTCATTCTCATGCATATCAAATATTTTAAATAAGTTTTCTGTATTAGCATGCTCAAAGTTATAAGCTGAAAATTCTTTTTCTGATTGATGAAAAACTTCTCTGTAATCAATACCTTCATCATTCCAAACTAAATCATAAACGTTTTTTTTCTGCTGGGTAAACATACAAATTCTTTCAAGACCGTAAGTTATCTCTACTGACACTGGTTTACATTCAAAACCTGCCATTTGTTGAAAATATGTAAATTGAGATATTTCCATGCCATCACACCAAACTTCCCATCCAAGACCTGCAGCACCTAGAGTTGGGCTTTCCCAATCATCTTCAACAAATCTAATATCGTGCTCTTTATGATTAATTCCTATAACCGACAAACTATTTAAATAAAGTTTTTTAATATTAATTGGAGAGGGTTTTATTATAACTTGAAATTGATAATAATGCTGAAGTCTATTTGGATTATCTCCATATCTTCCGTCTGTAGGTCTTCGTGAGGGTTGAACATATGCTGCTTTCCATGGCTTAGGTCCAAGAGATCTTAGAGTAGTAGCTGGATGAAATGTTCCAGCTCCAACTTCCATATCATAAGGTTGTAAAATTACACATCCATTTTTACTCCAAAATTTTTGAAGATTTATAATTGTATCTTGGAAAGTTTGAAATTTTGGTTTTTTTTTAATTTTTTTAGAGGCCATATTTTTGCCAAACTGATTTTTCCTCTAATATGTTTGCTAATTGATCGACATGATCATTTGAAGACGACAATTTTTTACTAAGCCAGCTTTTTGATTTTTCAAATTTTTTAATAACAACATCTTCTCCAAATTTTTCTCTTAATATCTGATTTGCATTTCCTATATCATCTATCAAACCAAGATCTTTGGCTTTTCTACCTGACCAAAATTCACCTGAAAATAATTCTACTTCAGATTTTTTAAGTTTTGATGACCTGCTTTTTTCCACCACCTCGATGAAATCTTTATGTAGATCTAATTGTATATTTTTTAATCTTTCGATGTCTTCCTTTTTTTCATCTAGAAATGGGTCTAATGTACTTTTATTTTTCCCAGCAGTATGCACTCTTCTCTCAACACCTATCTTTTTTATCAATTCTGTAAAACCAAAAGAAGAGTAGATTACTCCTATTGAGCCTATTATTGAACTTGAGTTCGCATAAATTTCATCTCCAGCACAAGCTATAAGATATCCGCCTGAAGCTGCTACATCTTCGGCAAAAACTATTACTTTTTTTTTATTTTTTTTTGCCTGTTGTCTAATTAAGCTGTAAATTAAATGTGATTGAACAGGAGAACCTCCAGGAGAGTTTATTGTTATAGCAACACATGGTGCTTTTTTTAGAGAAAATGCTTTTGTAATAATGTCTTCTTGGCCAGAAAAATCTATACCTTGTTTAAATTTCCCTACATTCCCAATAACTCCACTTAGCTTAATATGTGGAATAATTTTTTTCTTTTTAAAAAAAGAGAGCATTTTTAATATTTATAGAATTTTTTTATGAATATAAAGACACCTTATAATTGAAGATTCAGGTGCGTCAATTGATAAGTATAAAAAGCAACCTATTATACTAATTTGCTCAATTAATGGGAAGTGTCATACAATTAAAAAACAAAATTAATAATTCATATTTTCAACTAAAAAATTCAGTTGAAGATAGATTGATGTTAGTTGAAGAAAAAATAAAGTCTAAATTAGAGAGCAAAGTAGACTTAGTTCAGAAAATGACAAACTATCACCTTGATACAGGCGGAAAGAGATTAAGAGCCTTACTAACTTTAGGTTCTGCAAAATTATGTGGATATGCAAAAGGAACTAGAGATATTAATTTGGCTGCTTGTGTAGAACTTATTCACTCAGCAACTTTAATGCATGATGATGTAATAGATAATGGATCTATTAGAAGGGGGAGAAAAACTTTAAACAAAGTTTGGGATAATCACTCTTCTGTTTTAGTTGGAGATTATTTACTTAGTAGATGTTTTGAAATGATGGTGGATGACGGAAATATTGAGGTTTTAAAATTATTATCTTCAACTTCCTCTAAGATTGCACAAGGAGAAGTTCTTCAATTACAACACAGAGGAGAGGTAGATATGTTGGAGGAAACTTATTTAAGAATAATTTCTGCGAAAACTGCTGAATTATTTGCAGCAGCTACCAAAGTTGGTGCAATTTTGTCAGATGTGTCATCAAAAGAAAAAGAGGCTTTAGAATTTTACGGAAGGAATTTGGGATTAACTTTTCAAATAGCTGATGATACTTTAGATTACAATTCTGAGTCAAAATTATTTGGAAAAAAAATTGGCAAAGATTTTTATGAAGGGAAAATTACTCTGCCAATAATCTTATTATTTCAAAAAGCAAATCTTAAAGAAAAGGAAAGTCTGAAAGTTATTTTTTTAAAAGATAGAAGAGATGAAAATGATTTTAATTATACATTATCTTTAATCAAACAATATGAAATTATTAAAGAATGTTATCTAAAAGCAAATCATTACATAAATTTAGCGTCAAACTCATTATCGATATTTAAAGACTGTAATGAAAGAAATATTCTTGAAAATTTAACTTCATTTAGTTTGTCTAGAGATTTTTAAGGACTTAAAAGACTTTTTGTCCAACTACCATTTTTATCTAAAGAATACTTTAATCTTTCATGTATTCTGTTATCTCCATCTAACCAAAATTCAATTGTGGAAGGTGTTAAATTCCATCCAGACCAATGGCTTGGCCTAGGCACATTATCTTTGTCATTATATTTTTTTTTATAATTCTCTAAAGCATCTAAAAGTTCATCTCTATTTTGGAGAATACTACTTTGTTTTGAGGCCCAAGCACCTATTCTGCTATCATATGCTCTTGAGTTATAGTACTCATCAGCAGTTTGATCATCTACTTGTTTCAATGTTCCAACTATCCTTATTTGTCTTAGTAAACTTTTCCAATGAAAGCACATTGTAGCATTCGGGTTTTCTTTAATTTCATTACCTTTCTGACTGTTTAAATTTGTATAAAAAACAAATCCTTTTTCACTATGACCTTTAAGCAGAACCATTCTTACTGAGGGAATACCCTCTTTATTTGCTGTACCAAGTGCTAAAGCATTAGGATCATTAATTTCTTTTTTTTTAGCCTCCTCAAACCATCTTTGAAATAGTTCAAATGGATTATCAAGATCTAAGAAGCATTTATTAAGCCCAAGTGAGTTTTTTTGATTCATAATTTTAACAAAATAATCTATACAATATAAATAATGTCATTTAATACTTTTGGAAAGTCTTTTCGTTTTACAACTTGGGGAGAATCCCATGGTCCAGCTATAGGGTGTATTATAGATGGGTGTCCACCATTAATACCATTAAAAGAAGCCGATATTCAAAAAGAATTAAACAAACGAAAACCTGGGCAATCAAAGTTTACTACTCAAAGGAAGGAGAATGACAAGGTTCAAATTCTTTCAGGAGTTTTTGAGGGAAAAACGACTGGGACACCAATATCATTGATAATTTACAATGAGGATATGCGTTCAAAGGATTATAATGATATCAAAGATAAATTTAGACCAGGACATGCTGATTTCACATATTTTAAAAAATATGGAATAAGAGACTACAGAGGTGGTGGTAGATCATCTGCAAGAGAAACAGCTGCAAGAGTTGCAGCAGGTGCTGTGGCAAAAAAAGTTTTAGAAAATAAATTAGGAAAAAAATTCAAAATCACTGGGGCTGTAACCCAACTTGGAATATTAGGATGTGATACTAATAAATGGGATGATAAAATAATTTCTAAAAATCCATTTTTTTGCCCAGATAAATCAATGTTAAAAATTTGGGAAAAATACTTATTAAGTATTAGAAAAGCTGGATCGTCATGTGGAGCGATAATCGAAGTAAGAGCGAACGGTGTTCCTGCTGGATTAGGAGCACCTATATACTCAAAATTAGACTCTGACATAGCATCAGCTATGATGAGTATAAATGCTGTTAAAGGAGTTAATATTGGCTCAGGTATGAACTCAGCACAATTATCAGGTGAGGAAAATTCAGATGAAATTTCTCAAAATAGAAAAAAAACAAAATTTAAATCTAATAACGCTGGAGGGATTCTGGGAGGCATTTCTTCAGGTCAAGAGATAATTGTCTCTTTTGCTGTAAAGCCAACTTCTTCAATTTTAAAAAGTAGAAAAACAATCAATAAATTTGGAAAGAATACAAGTATATCAGTAAAAGGTAGACATGATCCATGTGTGGGTATAAGAGCTGTACCTGTGGGTGAAGCAATGTTATCTTGTGTTTTATTAGATCATTATCTTCTACACAAAGCTCAGTGTAGTTAATTTTGTTTTTTCAAAACAATATTAGAATTAAGTAAATCTAAAACTTTTTCCTCAATTGAAACTGCATCAAGATTTGCCACTTTATACATTTTATCTGGAGTATCCTGATCAATAAAAATATCTGGTAACGTTAATGATCTAAATTTTAAATTAGAGTCCATTAAACCCTTTTTTGTCAAAAAATTTACCACATGAGATCCAAAACCACCAATTGAACCCTCCTCTATAGTCATGATCGCTTCATGAGTTGTAGCTAATTGCCAAATAAGATTTTCGTCTAAAGGTTTCGCAAATCTTGCATCAACAACTGTAATTGGTACACCTTTTTTTGATAAATTTTCTGCAGCCTTTAAAGTCTCGTTCAATCTTGCTCCAAAATTTAGGATCGCTAATTTTTTTCCTTCTTTGATAATTTTTGATTTCCCTATCTCAATTTTTTCATTTATTGAAGGTAGAGTTGAACCTAATCCTGTTCCTCTTGGATACCTAAATGCGCATGGTCTATCGTTAATCTCCGTTGAGGTATTTATCATTCTTACAAGCTCAGCTTCATCACTTGCTGCCATAACAATAAAATTTGGTAAAGTAGTTAAATATGTTGTATCAAAGCTTCCAGCATGTGTTGGTCCATCAGCCCCAACAAGTCCCGCTCTATCAATCGCGAATCTAACCGGTAAACTTTGAATTGCTACGTCATGCACTACTTGATCATAAGCTCTTTGTAGAAAAGTAGAATAAATAGCTGCATAGGGTTTAAAGTTTTCGGTAGCTAAACCTGCAGCAAATGTAACTGCATGTTGCTCAGCAATCCCAACATCAAAAGTCCTATCTGGAAATTCTTTACGAAAAATATCAAGACCAGTGCCATCAGGCATTGCAGCTGTAATAGCTACAATTTTACTGTCCTTTTTAGCATGTTGAATTAAGGTGTTTGCGAAAACCTTTGTATATGATGGTAATTTACTTGTACTCTTAAGTTGTTCACCAGTTTTGACATTAAATTTTGATACTCCATGATAATTATCCTTTGCCTCCTCTGCGAAAGTATAACCTTTTCCTTTTTTTGATTTAATATGAATTAAAATTGGTCCTTCATGTTTAGAGTCTCTAGCATTTTTTAAAATTGGAATTAATGAATTTAAATCATGACCATCTATTGGGCCAATGTAATAAAATCCAAGTGAACTGAACAAAGTTCCACCTGTCACAGCTGATCTTAGTAAATCTTCTGCTTTACCAGCCTTAGCACTAAATCTTTTTGAAAAAGCTGACATAATTAATTTAATAGTTTCTCTTAGACTAAAATAAATCTTTCCTGAAAAAATTTTTGCTAAATAAGTGCTCATTGCTCCAACTGGTCTGGCAATTGACATATCATTATCATTTAAAATTACGATCATCTTAGTTTTTGAGGCACCAGCATTATTCATAGCTTCATAAGCCATTCCTGCACTGATTGCCCCGTCACCAATTACTGCAATTACATTGTCTGATTTATTAGACAGCCTGTTTGCTTCTGCTATACCTAGAGCTGATGAAATAGATGTTGAGCTATGTGCAGCGCCAAAGGGATCATATTCACTCTCTGATCTTTTGGTGAAACCAGAAAGACCATTTCCTTGTCTAAGAGTTCTTATTCTATCTTTTCTGCCAGTTAAAATTTTATGTGGATAGCACTGATGACCCACATCCCAGATTAACTTATCATTGGGTGTATTAAAAATATAATGTAAAGCAACAGTTAATTCTACAACCCCAAGACTTGCCCCAAGATGACCACCGGTTACCGAGACAGCATCAATCATTTCCTCTCTTAATTCATCAGCAACTTTTTGTAATTTTGATTCAGGTAATTTTTTTAAATCTGATGGAAAATTAATTTCATCTAACAGTTCGTATTTTGTTTTCATTTATTTCTATTTAAAATATAATTTAATGTTTCTGACAAATTTCTTGATTTAGATCCATATTTTTTTAATTTACTTTTTATTCTTAAGATTAGATTATTAGCATATTTAATAGTATTTTTATATCCTAGTAAACTAATTAGAGTTGCTTTTCCTTTTTTTTTATCCTTGCCAGTCTTTTTTCCTGCAACAAGTAAACTTCCTTTATAATCAATCAAATCATCAGCGACCTGAAATAACAAACCTATGTCAGCACCAATATTCTCAAATTTTTTAATATCACTTTTGTTTTTTTTCTTAATTATTAATGGTGCTGCACAACAAAAACTAAAAAGTTTTCCAGTTTTTTTAATTTCCATCTCTTCAATCTTTTTTTTAGAAATTTTCTTACGTTCATAATTTAAATCTAAATATTGACCTCCTGCTATTCCAAGATGGCCTGAGCTTTCAGAAATTTTATTAATTAAATCAATCTTAATTTTTTCACTAATTCTTAAGTCTTTATGACTTAAAATTTCAAAAGCCATTGTTAAAAGTGAATTTCCAGCTAAAACTGCAGTAGCCTCTCCAAATTTAATATGTGCTGATGGTTTGCCTCTTCTTATAGAGTCATCATCCATACATGGTAAATCGTCATGTATTAATGAGTACGCGTGAATACATTCAACTGCAGCACCAATAAAGATAAGAGTTTTATAATCTAACTTAAATAAAGACCCAACATCAATTAAAATTTTTGATCTTATCTTTTTTCCTCCGGAAAAAAGACCATATTTCATTGCAACTATTAAATTTGATTTTTTTTGTTTAGCAATAAATCTTCTTAAAAACAAATTTGTATCATTTGCAATTTTATTTAATTTTCTTTGCATCTTTTTTTTGATTAATCTTGAATATCATTTCTTTTGTTTTCTCATTTATTTCTTTGATATTCTTTTGAAATTTTTTCTCAATTATATTATTAAGTTTAATTAAATCTTGATACTTATCCAAAGAGTTCCCTAAATCCTTTTGATTTTCCAATTCTTCAATCATCTTATTAGCCTCAGTGGTTAATTCTTCAAGAGATAACGAATTATAATCATTTGGTAAATTTTTATCTTTCATATAATACTCTCAAATAATACATGAAAATTAATCTTGCAAATATTAAAAAAGCGACGAATCTCTTAAATAAAAGAGAGTGTGTTGCTATACCAACCGAAACTGTTTATGGAATAGCTGGGAATGCATATTCTGATATAGCTTGTAAAAAAATATTTAGATTAAAAAAAAGACCAATGAATAACCCTCTAATTATTCATTATTATGATTTAAAAAGATTAAAAGATGATTGTGATTTAAATGGTGATTTTTTAAAATTATATAAAAGATTCTGTCCTGGCCCAATAACATTTATCCTAAATCAAAAAAAAAAATCAAAAATTTCAAAAGTTGCAACTAATAAAAAAAATACTCTTGCTGTGAGATTTCCAAAACATCCATTAGCAAGAATTCTATTGAAACATTTGAAATTTCCTATCGCAGCACCTAGTGCAAATATTTCTTCGAGAGTTAGTGCAGTGACTTCTTCAGATGTAAAAGACGATTTTGGAAAAAAAATTAAGTATATACTTGAAGGCGGAAGATCTTCGGTTGGGGTTGAGTCTACAATTATTGATCTCAGAAAAAAACCAAAAGTTTTAAGATTAGGTGGTTTAGAAGTTGGGGCTATCCAAAAAATAATAAAGAAAAAAATTTCAATAAATACAAAACCTTCTAAGATTTCAGCTCCTGGACAATTAAGAATTCATTATTCTCCTGGAATCCCGATCAGACTTAATGCTAAGAAAATAAAAAAAGATGAGGCTTTTTTGCTAATTAAAAAAAATAAGGTTAACAAAACAAACTATTATTTTTTATCAAAGAAGGGCGATTTAAAAGAAGCTGCAAAAAATCTCTACACTATTTTAAGAAAGATAAAAAAAGATAATTACAAATCTATAGCTGTAGACAAAATCCCAAATATAGGAATTGGCAAAACCATTAACGATAGATTATTGAGGGCTTCAAAATTTTAATGACTATTCCTCTTGAAATAATTGATTTATCAAAAACTTATGACTTAAAAAAAGCTGTTCGAAATATTTCTTTTAAAGTAAATGAAAATCAAATCATTGGAATTCTTGGACCTAATGGATGTGGTAAAACTACAACAATAGGCATGATCCTTGGTTTGCTAAAGCCTACACAGGGGAGGGTTCTTATAAATGGTATTGAAATTGAAAAGCAAAGAGTCGAATTATTAAACGAATTAAATTTTATTTCACCATATATTGAGTTACCAAAAAAATTAACCGTAAAGCAAAATCTAGAAGTTTATGGACGACTTTATGATGTAAAAGAACTTAAAATTAAAATTGATTATCTTTGTGAAAAATTAAGGCTTAATGAATTTATTAATAAAATAACAGGAGAACTTTCCTCTGGGCAAAAAAATAGAGTTAGTCTGGCTAAATCAATAATTAATGATCCATCAGTTCTTCTTCTGGATGAGCCAACCGCATCTCTAGATCCTGAAACAGGAGATTTTGTTAGAAGTTTTTTAGAGGAATACCAAAAAGAAAAAAGAACTTCTATTCTCCTTGCTTCACATAACATGGCAGAAGTTGAGAGATTATGTTCTTCAGTTCTTATGATGAATAAAGGATCTATTATTGATCAAGGAACACCTGAAGAATTAATTAAAAAACATGGACGGAGAAATATGGAGGAAGTTTTTTTAAAACTTACAAGGGATTTAATATGAATCTAAATAAAATGTATGGTCTTTTTCTAAGACATTTTTATCTCATCAAAAGCTCTTTGCCAAGAATTTTAGATTTAATTTATTGGCCAACAATACAAATTATTCTTTGGGGTTTTATTTCTAAATTTTTTTCAATTTATAGTGATTATTATAATAATACACTTGGAATAATTCTTACATGCGCAATTCTTTACGACATTCTTTTTAGATCAAGCATAAGTTTTAATATGCTTTTTTTAGAGGAAATCTGGAGTAGAAATTTTACGAATTTATTTATTGCTCCATTGAAGCTTAAAGAAATAATTATATCTTTAATTTTTACTGCTTTGATAAGAACATTAATCGGTCTAGTGCCCGCAATTATTTTAACCTCTCCATTGTTTGGAGTTTCAATTTTAAAATTAGGTTTTCCACTCTTTATATTATTTTTAAGTTTATACATATTTGGCATTACATTAGGTTTGTTTGTCAGCTCTGGTTTAATGAGATACGGACCATCATTTGAAAATATAGCTTGGTCATCATTATTTTTACTTGCTCCATTAGGCTGTATCTACTACCCAATAGAAATCCTTCCTGAATTTTTCCAAATAATTGCAAAAGGTTTACCATTAGTTTACATTTTTGATGAAACAAGAAATATTTTAATAAATGGTCTTGTAGATTACGAAAATATAAAAAAAGCTTATTTATTAAATTTAGTTTATTTAATTTTTGGAATAGGACTGTTTTATCTATCATTTTTAAGAGCGAGAATAAAAGGGACTTTAATAAATATGGGTGAATAATTGGTGCGCCTGCTAGGAGTCGAACCCA
The DNA here is from genome assembly GCA_902582845.1 of uncultured Pelagibacteraceae bacterium. Classification (GTDB taxonomy): domain Bacteria; phylum Pseudomonadota; class Alphaproteobacteria; order Pelagibacterales; family Pelagibacteraceae; genus Pelagibacter. The sequence continues at coordinate 105,470 of CACHTQ010000002.1, forward strand.
GAACCTCCTGATCCGAAGTCAGGCGCTCTATCCAGTTGAGCTACAAGCGCATATCATATTAATATATCATTTTATGGAAAAAAAAATAAATTTGATAGTTGATAAGACCGAAAATGAACTCCGTGTTGATATTTTTATTAAAAAGAGAGAGGATATTATAAGTCGAACAAGAATAAAAAATCTTATTCTAGATAATAAGTTAAGAGTAAATAATAAGGTAATAACTGATCCATCGAAAAAAATTTTTTTTAATGATGAAATAAAATTAATCGTACCTGAACCCAAAAAAGCTTCCTTAAAACCTTATGAGTTTAATTTAGATATAGTATATGAGGACAAAGATTTAATTGTTTTAAACAAACCGTCTGGAATAGTAATACATCCCGGTGCAGGTAATTTTGATAACACAATCGTAAATGCGCTTATGAATTATAGTAAAAATTCTTTTTCTAATATTGGAGGTGAACTAAGACCTGGAATAGTACATAGAATTGATAAAAATACATCTGGATTAATTGTTATTGCAAAAAATAATGAAACTCACGAACACCTATCTAATCAATTTAATAAACATACAATTCAAAGAATTTATCAATTGTTAATCTGGGGCAAAGTTAGACCATCTAAAGGTAAAATAGAAACCTTTATTACAAGAAGCTCAAAAAATAGACAAATGATGGAGGTTAGTATCAGTAAAGGAAAAAAAGCAATTACAAATTATAAAACTTTAGAAATTTTTGAAAATGAAAATACTCCAACTTTAAGTTTGTTAGAGTGTAAGTTGGAAACAGGTCGAACTCACCAAATAAGAGTTCACATGAATTATTTAGGTAACAGCATAGTTGGTGATGATAAATATAAAAAAAGATTTAAAAAACTCAAGAATATAGAACCATCATTAGAAAAAATTTTAATGAAATTAAACAGGCAATTTCTGCATGCTAAAACATTGGGCTTCATACATCCAAAAAAAAACAAGCAGATGATTTTTAATTCAATTTTGCCAAATGAACTTGAAATAATACTAAAAATGCTCAGAAATATAGATAAATAAAACATTGAAAAATTTTGAATATTAATTAGATAAAATGTTTATGAGTAAAACTATGAATAGCAATTTACCTATCCTGAGTAATGAAGGTGGTCTGTCTGCATATCTTGAGCAAATAAAAAAATTTCCAATGCTTGATGCAGAAGAAGAATATATGCTTGCTAAAAATTGGAAAACAACTGGAAATATTAAGTCAGCAGAAAAACTTGTAACGAGTCATTTAAGGTTGGTTGCGAAAATTGCAATGGGTTATAAAGGTTATGGACTACCAATTAACGAAATGATTTCTGAAGGTAATATTGGACTTATGCAAGCAGTCAAAAAATTTGAACCAGAGAAAGGTTTTAGATTAGCAACTTATGCGATGTGGTGGATAAAAGCTTCTATCCAAGAATATATCTTAAAATCCTGGAGCTTGGTAAAAATTGGTACAACAACTGCACAAAAAAAATTATTTTTTAATCTTAAAAAATTAAAAAATCAAATTGCACCACAAGCTGAGGGTGATTTAAGAAATGAGCATGTAAACGAAATAGCTGAAAAATTAGATGTGAGTAAAGAAGAGGTTGTCTCAATGAATCGTAGGCTATCAGGAAAAGAATTTTCTCTTAATGCTCAAGTTGGTGAGGATGGTGATGAATGGCAAGACTGGTTGGTAGATAAAGAATTAGATCATGATCTTAAGTTTGCTCACCAAGAGGAAATGAAACAAAGAAAAGATTTGTTAAAAGACTCAATTAAAGTTTTAAATGATCGAGAAAGGGAAATTTTATATTCAAGAAGATTGAATGATAATCCATCTACTTTAGAAGATTTAAGTAAAAAATATAAGATTAGCCGTGAAAGAATAAGACAAATCGAGAATAAAGCATTTGAAAAATTACAAAAGCACATGCTTTTGCTAGCTAAATCAAAAAATCTTTTGCCTGTTAATTAAATCTCAAAAGGATTTTCGACTAAAATTGTATCATCCCTCTCGGGACTAGTCGATATACTTGATATTTTCGCTCCAATAAAATCCTCAATTGCAAATACATATTTTTTAGCGTTATCAGGGAGTTCATCAATATTTTTGATACCATTCGTTGAGGTTTTCCATCCATCAAATGTTTTGTAAATAGGTTTGATTTTAAGTTGATCTTCAACTGCTGCAGGAAGATAGTCTATTTTTTTTCCATTTAGATCATATTCTACACACATCTTTATTTCATCTAGTTCATCTAAAACATCAAGTTTTGTTAAAGCAATGCCATCAATTCCAGAAACTTTTATCGTTTGCCTTACTAAAACACCATCAAACCATCCACATCTTCTTTTTCGGCTTGTCACAGTTCCAAACTCTTTGCCTCTTGTTCCTAACAGCTCACCTATTTCATCAACTAATTCTGAGGGAAAAGGTCCTTCGCCTACTCTTGTTGTATATGCTTTGGTTATCCCTAATACATAATTAATTGAATTGGGTCCACATCCAGTTCCAGTTGCAGCACTTGAAGCCACAGTATTAGACGAGGTAACAAAAGGATATGTTCCATGGTCAACATCTAATAGAATTCCTTGAGCACCCTCAAATAATATCTTTTTCTTTTGTTTTTTAAATTGATCAATCTTAAGCCATACCGGTGCTGAAAATTTTAAAATATCAGGAGCAATTTTTAAAAGATCTTCTTTAAGTTGATTTTTCTCATATATTTTTTTTCCTAAACCTTTTCTGATCGCGTTATGATGCAATAAAACTGTTTCTAATCGTTGATTTAAATTTTTCTCAGATCTAAGATCCATTACTCTTATTGAACGTCTTCCGACTTTATCTTCATAAGCAGGTCCAATGCCTCTCCTGGTAGTTCCTATTTTGCTTTTACCAGCTGCGTCTTCTCTTATTTCATCCATTTCTCTGTGAAATGGTAAAATTAGGTTTGCAGCCTCAGAAATCATAAAATTTTCTGTATTTACATCGACACCTTTTTCCCCAATCTCTTTAATTTCATCCAATAATGCCCAAGGGTCTACAACAACACCATTTCCAATAATTGAAATTTTATTTTTTCTAACTATTCCAGAGGGAAGTAATCGAAGTTTGTAAGTTACTCCATCTATAACTAAGGTATGTCCTGCATTATGACCGCCTTGAAATCTAATTACGACATCAGCTTGCTCTGATAGCCAATCTACAATTTTTCCTTTTCCTTCATCTCCCCACTGCGAACCAACTACTGCAACATTTTTCATTATTTATATATTTTTTTTAGCTCAATAGAATTTAAATGATTTATCGGACCATGTCCTTTACCAATTTTAGGGTTTGTTAATATTGCAGAATTTACATATTTAACTCCCAACTCACAAGATTTCTTTAGTGTTTTTCCACATGAAAAAAAAGAAGTTATTGCAGTTGATAGTGTACAGCCTGTGCCATGAGTATTTTTAGTATTAAATCTTCTATTTGAAAATACTTTAATCTCTTTTTTGTTAAAAAATATATCATGTACCTTTTTTGATTTTAAATGGCCCCCTTTTATTAATACATTTGGTACACCCAGTTTTATAAATTCATTTGCAGCAAGAATCATATCATTTTGGTTTTTTATTTTGATACCGGTTAAAATTTCAGCTTCAGGAATATTAGGTGTAATTAAAGAAACTTTATTTAATAATTTTTTTTTCATCAATTTTACAGCTGAGTTAGTAATAAGCTTAGAACCACCTTTGGCTATCATCACTGGGTCTAAAATGACCTTTTTAACTTTCATTTCACTCAATGATCTTAATACCTTGGCTATTACTTTTGTAGAGTGAAGCATTCCAATTTTTATAGCATTGGGCCTTATATCTTTAATTGTGTGAATTATTTGATTATAAATTTCATTTGGTGGAATGGATATTACCGATTTCACACCTTTTGTATTCTGAACTGTAACTGCAGTTACAGCCGTCATAGAATAGACACCTAGAGTAGTAGCAGTTTTAATGTCTGCTTGAATACCTGCACCCCCTGATGAGTCAGATCCTGCTATAATTAAAATTTTTGATTTTATTTTCAAATTATTTAATTTTTTTCAAAATAATATTAACACATTTTATAAGAAGTTTTTTATTTTCACTTTCTCCCATAATTCTTATTTTTGACTCTGTTCCCGATTTTCTAACAAGAATTCTGCCACTACCTTTTATTAATTTTGAAGCTAACTTAATAGATTTCTTAATTTCAGGTTTATTAATAATGCTTTTATCTTTTACCTCAATATTTCTAAGTAATTGTGGTGTTTTTTTAAATTTTTCAAAAAATTCGCTTGCTCTTTTTCCTTTTCTAAGAGCAAACAAAGACTCCAGGGCAACAAGTAAGCCATCTCCTGTAGTTGCAAATTTACCTAGAATAATATGTCCTGATTGTTCTCCACCTAAATTAAATTTATTTTTTTGCATTAACTCTTTTACATATCTGTCACCAACATTAGCACGTATAAATTTTATACCTTTTTTTTTAAAATACCTTTCAAGCCCGTAATTGGACATTAATGTTCCAACAACCCCACCTTTTAACATTTTTTTATTTTGCCATCTTGTTGCTAGTGCAGCGATAATTTGGTCTCCATCTATAATATTACTTTTTTCGTCGCACATAATTATCCTGTCCGCGTCACCATCTAATGAAATACCTATGTGTGCCCTATGCTTTTTAACAGCAGATTTTATCTTTTCAGGAAATGTAGAACCACAATTTTTGTTGATATTTAGTCCATTAGGATTAACTCCTATTGCAATCACCTTAGCACCTAAAGATTTTAATAATTCTGGTCCAGCTTTGTACCCTGCTCCATTTGCACAATCAATTACAATTCTTAGTCCTCTTAGATTGAATTCTTTGGTAAAATTTTTTTTTAATATCTCAATGTAATCATTTGTTCCTGTCTCTAATCTTTTTACTCTACCTAGTTTTTCAGGCTTCGAGAGATTTTTAATAATCTTTTTATCTATTAAACTTTCAATTTTTTTTTCTATTTTATCTGATAGTTTCATGCCATCAGGTCCAAAAAGTTTTAATCCATTATCGTTATGAGGATTGTGAGAAGCTGTAATCATAATTCCCATATTTGCCCTCATTGCTTTTGTGAGCATAGCTAAACCATTTGTTGGCAAGGGTCCTAAAGTATATACATGCATACCGGCTGATGCCAATCCTGATACGAGTGCTGGTTCTAAAGTGTATCCAGATAATCTTGTGTCTTTTGCTATTATTGCAGTTTGTTTTTTTTTTTTTTGAGATTTAAAATATGTTCCACTTGCTAAACCAAATTTAAAAAACATATCTCCATTAATATTTTCACTATTTATAGCTCCCCTAATACCATCAGTACCAAAATATTTTTTTGTCATTAATTGTTTATTATATTCTTAAAGATCTTAATGCCTTGTATTGTTTCATTAACATCGTGAATTCTTAAAATCTGAACACCTTGCGTCATAAGATATATTGATGATGCTATTGTTCCACCATTTCTAAATTTACTGTCATTTTTTCCAGATAACTCCTTAATAAATCTTTTTCTTGAATTGCCTACAAGTATCGGAAAACCAAGAGAATGGAAAATAGAAATATTGCGTATCAAACTCATATTATGTTTCAAATTTTTTCCAAAACCTATACCGGGATCTAGAATAATTTTATCATGTTTGATACCTTTAGATCTAAGTAGTTTTATTTTATTTTCAAAAAAATCATATATGTCTAGTAACTCATTTTTATACCTCGGACTTTTTTGCATATTTTCTGGAGTTCCCTGTGAATGCTGAATAACAAATGGAACTTTATATTTTTTTAAGACATTTTTAGTTTCAAAGTCAAAATCTAATCCTGAAACATCATTAATTAATTTCACCCCTAAGTTTATTCCTTTCTTCATAATTTTTGATTTTCTGGTATCTAAAGATATTGGTATTTTTTTCTTAAGTAATGATTTTAAAATTTTATTAATTCTTTGCCATTCTAAATCTTCCTTAATTACTTTTGATCCTGGGCGTGTCGACTCTCCACCAACATCAATCAAATTTGCACCACTTTTTAGTAAATGAATCGCATGATTAATTCCTTTTTTTTTTGAATTAAATTTCCCACCATCTGAAAAGCTGTCAGGTGTTAAGTTTAATACTCCTAAAATATTTGGTATTTTTTTAAAATCTAAATTTGAGAAATTTTTTTTTTTCGATTTAATTTTTTTTAAATCAAAATTAATTTTTTTCCTTATTGATTCAGGTAAATATTTTATCTGATTAATAAAAATTTTTTTTTTTGAATTTCTGGTTATTATTTCTATTTGATCAAATGAGATTTCCTTAATCCCATTAAGTGGTATTGATTTCTTTTGGTTAATTAGTTTTTTTGAATGATTTCCGTAATAGAAATTACACACCCTTGTGTAATATCTAAGCATTAAAATTAATGAACAATCTTAGGTTTAAGTCCCATAGCACCTAAAGCAGAACTCTTGTCATCATCAACTTTTAAGTCTTGTTTGTCAGCAGGATATATATTTTTAGTAATAATATTTTCTATTTCTTCGCCTGTTAAAGTCTCATAAGTTATAAGAGCTTTTGCAATTTTATGTAAATCATCAATTTTTTCAGTTAGGATTTCTTTAGCTTTATTATACCCCTCATCGACTAATTTTCTAATTTCTTTGTCTATTTTTTGAGCAACTTCTTCAGATACTGATTGTGTTTGAGTTACAGATCTTCCTAAAAAAACTTCCTCTTGATTTTCACCATACTCAACTGGGCCCATTTCTTCACTCATTCCATATTTTGTTACCATAGCCCTTGCAAGTTGAGTTGCTTGATTTATATCTGAGCCACTTCCCCCACCTGCTCCTGTTGAAATGTTATCTTTTCCAAAAATTACTTCCTCTGCAACTCTGCCACCAAAACAGACTGCTAATCTTGCTTTTAAATATTTAATTGAATGACCATGTTTATCTCTTTCAGGTAAATTCATAACCATACCTAAAGCTCTACCTCTTGGTATAATTGTTGCTTTATGAATTGGATCATAGCTAGGCATATTAAAAGAGACTAAAGCATGTCCACCTTCATGGTACGCTGTTAATTTCTTTTCATCTTCAGTCATAACCATTGAGCGTCTCTCAGCTCCCATCATCACTTTATCCTTCGCCTCTTCAAATTCATTTAGAGTGACAATTCTTTTATTTTTTCTAGCAGCTAATAATGCAGACTCATTTACTAAATTAGCTAAATCAGCGCCTGAGAATCCTGGAGTTCCTCTTGCTATGGTTCTCAAATTTACATCAGGAGCCATTTTAATTTTTTTAACATGAACTTTTAAAATTTTTTCTCTTCCAATTATATCTGGATTAGAAACTACAACTTGTCTATCAAATCTACCTGGTCTTAATAATGCGGGATCAAGAACATCTGGTCTATTTGTTGCTGCGATTATAATAACCCCTTCGTTTGTATCAAAACCGTCCATCTCAACAAGAAGCTGATTAAGAGTTTGTTCCCTTTCGTCATTTCCACCTCCTAAACCTGCGCCCCGGCTTCTTCCTACAGCATCAATTTCATCAATAAATATTATACAAGGCGAATTTTTTTTTCCTTGTTCAAACATGTCTCTCACTCTTGATGCTCCCACACCAACAAACATCTCTACAAAATCTGATCCTGAGATAGTGAAGAAAGGAACACCTGCTTCACCAGCGATAGCTCTAGCTAATAAAGTTTTTCCTGTTCCTGGAGGACCTACAAGAAGTGCGCCTCTAGGTATTTTTCCACCTAGTCTACTAAATTTTTTTGGATCTTTTAAGAACTCAACAATCTCTTCGACTTCCTCTTTAGCTTCTTCTACACCTGCAACATCGTTAAAGGTCACTTTACCTTTCATTTCATTCATCATTTTTGCTTTAGATCTTCCAAAGCCCATTGCTCCACCTTTTCCACCTTGCATTTGTCTCATAAAAAAAATCCAAACTGCTATTAATAACAACATCGGAAACCATGAAAGTAGAACTCCAAACAAAGAAGGCATCTTTTCTTCTATAGGTGCTGCAGAAATACTTACACCCTTTTCTGAAAGTTTTTCTATTAAATTAGGATCATTTGGTGAATATGTTTTAAAACTTTTTCCGTTTGCATATACACCATTTATATTATTTCCTTGAATCTCAACTTTTAATACCTCGCCTTGTTCCACAGACTCCAAAAATTCTGAGAAAATTACCTCATTGGAACTTCTAATGTTTGACTGAGGATTCTTGAACATATTATATAGACCAATCGTTAAAAAAACGATTATTGCCCACATTGCTAAGTTTTTGAAATTCATGACTATAAGATAAGAATTATTATTAATTAAACAAGTCTATTTTTACTGTTCTTTTGTCAAAATCACAGTGTGATTTACCATCTTAATGACGCATCCACCCAATGTTTCTTTTCTAAGTTTCCTTTCTTTAATTTTATTCAAAATATTCTCAATTTTCTTGCCCCTCACAAAATTTGCCTTTTTTCCCACCAAATGAATTGAATCTGATAAAGACCTAAAAATGACCTCATGTGAATTATTAAAAAAATTTTCTTTTAAAATCAGTTCAACTTTTCTTTTATTAAAAATTGAATTCTCCCTCTTATTCTTTTCAACATAAAACTTTATTGATTGATCCGACCCTTTTAAATTTTCTATAGTTAATTGAAATTTTTTCTTATCAAGGCCAAAATCATTAAATCCCTTTATTAAATTTCTTATTTTAATTCTATTGAATTTAACATCATAATTAGAGGGATCATCTACATGAAAATTGAATATAAATTTTGATATAAATAGTAAATCTTTTTTTTCAAATTTTATTAAAGGTCTAATTAAATTTATATCTTTTATTTGAGTATTCATACCTAGCGATACAAGTCCTTTTAGGCCACTTCCCCTAGCCATTCTAAGAAAAAAGTTTTCAATTAAATCATCTATATGATGACCTAAAACTAAGTTGCTGATTTTAAGTTTTTTACATTTGGAAAATAAAAACTCATATCTTTTATTTCTTGCTAAAGATTGAATATTATTCACAGGTTTTTTACCTTTCCAGGTGAGAACATGTGCGCTGATTTTAAAAGATTTAAGAATTCTTTTTACTTTATAAGCTTCATTAGTAGATTCTTTTCTAAGCTTATGATCTACAATAAAATACCATGGATTTAAGTTTTTTTTTAAAGCGTATACTTTTGTTAAAAAAGCTAAAGCCAAACTGTCTGACCCCCCAGATACAGCAACGACGAAATTAGTATCTATTTTGAATGACTTTTCAAATTTTTTAAAAATTTGATTTAATCTTTGGTTTGAAAGTTTTGATCTGTAAATTTTAGGAATTTTTTTTCTTACACTCAAATTTTTGAGACTCATACTTTGCTTTTTGAATAACAGACTGATTTGCGTCTGGATATTGTTTTTCAACACCTCCGATCATTTTACAGCCTTGATCTTTTTCTCCAATCTGTATCATTGATACACCCAACTTTAATAAATTAATAGGAGCTTTTTCCCCTTTTGGATATTTTTGATATCCTTCTAAATAAGCTGAAGCAGCGTCAGTGTATAACTGTCTTATTCTAAATGTTTCTGCGTACCAATATTGTGCGTTACCCGCTAATTTATGATCAGGATTTGAAATTACAAATTCTCTAAATGCTCTTTCAGCAGTAGGGTAATCTCCAACTTTTAAAAAACTTGTTGCAAACTCATACTGCTCAGACGCTGAAACATCTGGTAAAATTTTTTCTTCTGCCTGAAATGTTTCAGTAACAATTGTTGCTGTTGTTTCAACTGATTGTATTTTTTGTGACGTATCGCTTGTGGAATTGTCTTTATAAGATATTGATCCTAGGTCTTGTGGTTGAGATGAGCCTGGTAAAATCTCTGCATCTTGTTCTGAACTTTTTTTTGAAGTCAAATTTATAGTTTCACCATTTGATAAAGCAGTTTCTAAATCTTGAAATCTTAATTGATTATCTGATTGAACTTTTGAAAGTCTATTTGATAACTTATCCAGTTTAAAATTTATTTCTTCAAATTTATTAGTAAGTTCTTGAAATTGATTTTCAATTTCAGATAACTTCAATAAATGTCTTGTAAGAACATCCTCCGAATTACTATCAATACTTGATGAAGTTGAGTTTGTATTATTGAATTCATTTGAATTTGAGTAAACAGCTTTTTCTAGAGTCTTTAAATCTTTTTTGATTAGTTCAAGAGCATCATAAATATTATGGTTATCAGCGAAACTTGGATAACAAATTAAAAAATTGAATAACAAAAATAATTTATATTTAAATAATACTTTAAAGTATTTCATGTGATTAGGTTATGTCTAAAATAGTGGCAAAAAAAAGACCTCTTAAATCATTATAATTTAAGAGGTCTTAAATATTAATTGAATATTTAATTTGCTTTTACTGTTACAGATCTTCTATTTTTTGACCAAGCTAATGGATTAGACCCTGAGTCCACTGGTCTCTCTTTACCATAACTTAAAACTGAAATTCTGTCTGAAGATATTCCGTAAGTCATTAAATAATCTTTGGCTGCATTAGCTCTTCTTTCACCTAAAGCCAAGTTGTATTCTCTTGTTCCTCTTTCGTCAGCGTGTCCTTCTAAAACAATTGTAATTTTAGAATTTTTTCTTAACCATGCAGCTTGTTTTCTAAGAGTTTCTCTAGAAGCTGTAGTTAATACTGACTCGTTAGTTGCAAAAAATACTCTATCAGGAACACCTGAAGCTAAGTATTCAACTGTATCTGTTCCAGTATAAACATCACCTTGCATTTGCCCTGTAGTTTTTTTTGATGTAGCACATGCAGAAAGTGCTAAACACGCAACTACTATTAAAAATCCATTTTTTAGAATTTTGCTTAATTTCATTATTACTCCTTGATCAATGTTTCTTTAATCTTAGTTTTTCACAACTAATTAGATCTTTCAAGGCTAAAAATCAAGCGAATTAATTATTAATTACTTAATAAAGATGACCATGATGGGTCTGATCCATCAGTTGGAGTAGGAACCTGTCTCTCATTATAGCCTGTTAAATCTATAGACCATAATTTTGCAGAAAAACCCTTTCCTTTAGAGTCCGTTTTAGTCTCCCTATAAAAAATCAATACTCTACCATTAGGAGACCACGATGGAGCCTCTTGATAAAAATTTTCAGTTAATAATCTTTCCCCACTTCCGTCAGTTCTCATTACACCAATATAAAATTTTCCTTTATGCAATTTAGTAAATGCTATTAGATCTCCTCTAGGAGACCAAACTGGAGTACCGTAAATTCCTTTGCCAAAAGATATTCTTTTAACATTACTCCCATCACTCTTCATCACATATATTTGTTGATAACCACTTCTGTCAGAGTTAAAAGAAATAAATTTTCCATCTGGGGAATAAGAGGGTGATGTATCTATAGATGGATGATTTGTAATTTTTTCCACTATTCTATTCTCTAGATCCATTGTGTAAATTTCAGAATTACCATCTTTAGCAAAACTCATAATTATTTTTTTTCCATTTGGAGAAAATCTTGGTGCAAAAGTCATGCCAGGAAAATCTCCCACAACTTCTTGAGTGCCTGTTTCAATATCTAACAAATAGACTCTCGGTAAATTTCTAAAATATGAGAGATAAGTTACCATTTGACTTGTTGGATTAAATCTTGGAGTTAAAACAAGTTCGTTTCCTAATGTCAGAAATTTATTGTTAGCACCATCTTGATCCATTATAGCTAATTTTTTTACTCTTTGAGTTTTAGGTCCCTCCTCTGCAACATAAATTATTCTAGTATCAAAATAACCTCTTTCACCAGTCAATCTTTCATAGACTTTATCTGTAATGATATGGCCAACGCGTCTCCAATTATTTGGAACAGTTGTAAAAGCAAGTGCCATCATTTCTTTTCCTGCAAGCACATCCCACAATCTAAACTCTACTCTTAGTTTTTCTTCTACATAACTAACTTTTCCAGTGATCAAAGCCTGAGCCTTAATTAAGTTCCAATCTTCAAATCTAGGCTTTAAGTTAGCAATGTCTGGTTCTTGCAAAAACGCATCTTTATTTAATGGATTAAATAAACCTGAAACTTTTAAATTATTTTCTACAATTGAAGATATTTCTGAACCGATATTTTTTTTTTTTAGAATTTTCTCAAAATTTTTTCTTGATTCTTCATCAATAGATAAAGGAGAGACTGCAACAGGTAATGGGTTTAGATTACCCCTAGTTATATCTACCTCTATTAAACCAAACGATTTAACTGGTATTAAGATTATTATTAAAGTTATTATAAAATTTTTCATTTTTTTAAAAGTTATATTAACCTTCTAACATTTCTCTTGCATCAAAATTTAACTGTAATTCCTTCCATCTTTCATAACCAGTACTAGGAACTCTTAAAGGCTGACACAATTTAATAGCTCTTAAAGCACTTTCTGCCAATACTTTGTAAAAGCCTTGTCCTGGTTTATTCATTCTTGCATGATCTAAAATTTCTGACTTAATTACTGATCCATCAGGTTTTAATTCAAGTTTTATTCTAACAAGTAAATTTTCATTATATGGTAATCCAAGTGGGATACTCCAACAACCAAAAATTTGTGCTTTAAGTGCATCCTCCTCACTTAAGGATAACCCTGTATTCTCAAAATTTTTATTTTGATCTTGGCTTAAATCTGGATTTTTCTTTAAGGTTTCCGCTTTACTCTCTTTAGATTTATCAATTAAGGCTGCAATATTATTTGGATCAAATAATTCTTCTTTTTCAAATTCAGATACTTGTTTTACCTCATTGTCAATTTTTTCAGGGTTTTGTTTGTCCTCTTTTATTTTTTCAACTTTCTTTACTTTATCCTCTGGCATCGGAACAGCATCAGGCTTAATTTTCTTAACTTTTTTAGGTGGAGCTTGCTCTGATACTAGTTTTTTTTCTTTTTCTTTTATTTTCTCAATTATTTTTTTTGCCTTGGGTGCAAATGGGATATTTGTTTTTTCAGTTATTTGAATTAATTCAACAGAAACAATCGGTGGAAGATCAATTGGTTTTTTTGCTAAAAAAGGAAGGCTCATTGCTGTTAAAAGAATAACAAATAGGTGTAAAACAGAAGAAATTGCAATACTCCTATTCACAAAAAAATTACCTCTCTTTATACGGTTCTGAAATTAAAGCTACTTTCGTAAATCCTGAACCTGAAAGCAAACCCATAATTTCAAGAACTCTACCGTAATTTATAGTTTTATCCCCTCTCACATATATTCTTGTATCAGTTCGATTTTTTGAGACCGCTAAAACTTTTGCAATAATTTTTTCATACTCAACTTTTGACTCTTGTATAAAAATTTCACCTTTTGAATTTATGGTTAATGTTAAAGGTTCTTGCTCCTCTGGAAGTGAGTCAGCTGAACTTTCCGGTAAGTCTACTTGAACTCCTACAGTTAACAAAGGTGCTGTCACCATAAAGATAATTAATAAGACTAACATCACATCTACAAATGGTGTCACATTTATTTCACTCATTGGTTCCTTAGATGAACGATTAAACTTGAATGCCATTCTAAATAATTGTTAAAAATCTTTTAGAAAAGTTTTCTAACTTTTGTGAATATTTCAAAGAGTCATTGTTAAACTTGTTGTAAGCAATTACTGCAGGAATAGCTGCCAACAAACCTAATGCTGTAGCGAAAAGAGCTTCTGCAATTCCGGGAGCTACAATCGCTAAACTAGTGTTTCTTGAAATTGCAATAGATTGAAAAGAATTCATTATACCCCAAACAGTTCCGAATAATCCTATAAAAGGTGCCGTTGATCCAACAGTTGCTAAAAAAGTAAATCCTTTTGTAATTTTAGACATTTGTTTCTCTATCCCAGTCTCTAACATTGAAGTCATTCTAGCATTCAAATCTGTCTTAGATCTTCTTTTAAGAAGATTTTGCATAGCATCTTTAAAAATAAGGGCCATTGGATCATTAATATTACCTGGAAGATTATTATAAAAAGACTCCGCAGATTTCGAGTTCCAAAACTTAGTTTCAAATTCTTCTGAACTTTGATTTATTTTTTTAAATAATTTAAATTTTTCAATGATTACCGCCCATGAATAAACTGAACATGCAATAAGAATAATAATGACTGATTTAACAATTATATCAGCTCTTATAAATAAGTTCATAAGTGAAAAGTCAGCACTTGATGCAAGTCCCACTGCTTGTGATGAAATATCAGCTTCCATAAGGTCTTCTCACACTTAAATGTGTCATGAATTTGACTTTAAAAATCTAGGATTAATCATCTTTTTGGTGAGTTTCATGGTAAAAACTCGCAATTAAAATAGCATCAGCTTTGTTAGAGTCTTTTTTCTTTGAAAGTTGTGTTGAAAAATAAGGAAATATTTCGATTGCTCTTGTTCTGCTAGCATCTTTTTCAGAATTAATTAAATTAAAATATTTTTTCCATTTAGCTGGTCTAACAAAAAACATTGGTAATTGCATTGCAGAACATATTCCTTTTAATATCCCAAAAGATTGACCAAAATTAAACATACTTGTTACGCCTTGCCCCGGCATAGCAGAAACTTGTTCTATCACCACTCTCACTTCATTATCTTTTTTTTTATTAATTCTTTTTGAAAATTCGTTATAAATTTGAGCACCATTAACTTGTTTTTTATTTTTTTTACCATCAGTCATGACTGGCATTTCAATTACTTCAAGAATTTTCCCATCTTCAAAAAAACAAATCGAGCCTGAAGTACCTGGATCTATACCAATTATAAGCATATTTTAAATCTAGTTTGAAAATTTAACATTTGAATAAATATTTTGTACATCATCATCCTCTTCTAATGTCTCAAAAAAATTAATTAATTCATCTTTTCTCTCGTTTGAAATTTCAACAGCATTTAAGGGCACCCACTCTATTCCCGTTGAAATAAAATTACTTATTTTCTTCTCTAACTCTTTTTTAACATTATAGATATCATTTATTGAACATTGAATTTCATGAAATTCTTTATCTGATTTACACTCATTTGCACCTGCATCAATAGCGAGTTCTAATATGTCTTCATCTGAAATTTCATTTTTATCGATTTTAATTACACCTAATTGACTGAAATTGTGTGATGCTGAGCCTTTAGTTCCGAGGCTTCCCCCTGATTTTTGAAAAATTGTTCTTATATTGGAAGCGGTTCTGTTTTTGTTATCAGTTAAAGTTTCAATTATGACAGCAACTTTTTCAGGTCCAAAGCCTTCGTATCTCAAATTTTCAAAATTTGACTGATTACTCATTGAGGACTTATCGATAGCTCTAGTTATGTTATCTTTTGGCATATTTGCTGACCTTGCCGCTTGAACAGCAGAACGTAATCTTGGGTTCATAGCTGGATCTTTATCTCCTAACTTAGCCGCAACTGTAATCTCTTTAGATAGTTTGGAAAAAATTTTTGATCTTTCTTTATCAGCTTTACCTTTTTTATGTTTTATACCTGCCCAATGAGAATGTCCTGCCATAAAAAAATTAAGTATTTTTTAAAAGACCTCCAAATATGTAACTTTCTACACTATCTGCTAAGCCTGTTTCTAAATTACAATTTACTATAACTCCACTTAAAGAGGCTTCTCCATCAGCTGGAAAATGTTTAATAGAATCTTTTTTCATAAATCTATTAAGAGAATTATCTTTATTCATTCCTATAACTGAATCGTAATCTCCGCACATACCTGCATCTGTCTGATAAGCAGTGCCATTTTTTAAAACTCTTGCATCATTAGTGGGTATGTGAGTGTGGGTTCCAATAACGAGTGTTGCTTTACCATCAAAATAATGACCAATTGCATTTTTTTCGCTTGTTATTTCTCCATGGAAATCAACGATTAGAAAATCATAATCTTTTTTCAAATCATATTTTTCTAAAAATTCTTTTGATATTTTAAAAACATCATCGCACTTTTTCATAAAAACATTTCCCATCAAATTTAAAACTCCTACCTTGTAATTTTTTTTTGTTTTATAAATCTCAAATCCATTACCAGGAGCAGGTTCAAATAAATTTTTTGGTCTTAATAGTCTGTTTTCATTATCAATAAAATTCATTATGTCTTTTTGATCCCAAACATGGTTTCCAGTTGTAATAACATCAACTCCATTTTCAAAGAAATCTTTACAAATTTCTTTGGTCAAACCAACACCAGTATCATCAGCGTTCTCACCATTTATAATTACAAAATCGATATTATTTTTTTTAATCTGACTTGATAAATCATTAGTTATCTTTCTACATCCAGATGATCCAACAACATCGCCTAAAAATAAAATTTTCATAAAACTATTAATTTGTTATAATAAAATCTAACTTAATATCATAATTATTAATTGGTATTTTTTTTACTTTTTGAAAAGAGTAAGCAAATCCAATTGTTAAAACTTTTTTTTGTTTTCTAATTTTCTTAATATAGCGATCGTAGAACCCTCCGCCATAACCAATCCTATTGAAATTTTTGTCAAAAGCTAAAAGGGGTACTAATAAAACATCTGGGTATTTTACAACTTTAGAAATTGGTTCTGGTATCCCAAATTTATTAATTGATAAAGGATCATTTTTTGACCATTGGAAGAAGTCCATTTGTGAGTTTTTCTTTATTTTTGGTAATGTTATAATGAATTTTTTTTGCTCAAACTTTTCTAAGATTTGTAAAATATCTATTTCATGGTTATAAGGATAATAACCGCCGATTATTTTGCCTGAAACTTTCTTTTTTTTTAAAATATCTAAAATTAAATCAAAATTAAAAATAAATTTTTTAATCGTCTTTTGTTTTCTTATTTTTAGTATTTTTTTTCTGATTTGAGATTTGTTCACAAAATTCTATTAAGATATTTTATCTATATTTGCTTTTTCAACAAAATTTGAAATCTCATCAGCAGCAGCATCAATTAACTTTTCATAATGTTTTTGATTTAGTTCAATTTCATCTTTTAATTCTAAGTGATTTTTATTTAAATTTTTAATTTCTTTTTCTTTTCTGTCTTTGTATTCATAAACTAGTGACTTTAGCTCTCTAAATTTATTTGAAAGTTCTTTTAATTCAATCTTTTTTTGTTCAACTTTTTTTTTTGTTTCGTAATATTCATCCATTACTTTTACTGCAGTAATCAATAAAAGTTTATTTTCACCGATATTTCCTAAATCATTTTTTAAATCATTAAATTTTTGATTGATTTGAATTAACAACTCCTCAAGATGTTCTTCTTGACCATCATCACATGATAACAAAAACTCTTTGCCGTTGAATTTTATAGTTACGTTTGCCATTTATCAATTTCGTCCATTAAAGTATTAGTTTCTTGATTTAATTCATCTATTTTTTCTGAAAATTCTAATCTTTTTTTTTCCTCAATTTTTTCTTTGTTTTCCAATTCCTGCAATTTTCTTGTTAAATTTTCATGTTCATCTACCAAAGTTTTATATTTTTTCTCTATTTCAGATTTTTCAATTTCTAATTGATTTTTTTGTTCACCAAGAATTTCAATATTTTTTTTTATATCTGGATTTTCTAAATTCAAACTTTTTAGTTTAGTCAAAGCTAAATTTAGCTTTTTTTCTTTTTCAAGAATAGAATTCATATATATATATTTATATTATTAAATAGAATCTTCTAAGTCTAGACAGGATAATTTTGAATAAACTTTATAAAGAATTAGCTAATTGTATAAGATTTCTCTCAATTGATGCTGTTCAGAAAGCAAACTCGGGACATCCTGGAATGCCAATGGGGATGGCTGATGTTGCTACAGTACTTTTTAAAGATTTTTTAAAATTTAATCCAAAAGATCCTGGCTGGATTAATAGAGATAGATTTGTTCTTTCTGCTGGCCATGGATCAATGTTACTTTACTCGCTTCTTTATTTGACTGGTTACAAAAGTGTTTCTTTAAATGATATTAAAAGCTTTAGACAATTAGAATCCATATGTGCGGGACATCCAGAATATCATCGGAATACTGGCATTGAAACTACTACAGGTCCATTGGGACAGGGAATCTCAAATGCAGTTGGGTTTGCACTATCAGAGGAAATTTTAAAAAAAAAATTAGGAAAAAAAAAAATTAATCATAAAACTTATGTTCTAGCTGGCGATGGATGCTTAATGGAAGGTATTAGTCACGAGGCATTGAGCTTAGCTGGACATTTGAAATTGAAAAATCTTATTTTATTATTTGATAATAATTCTATCTCGATCGATGGTCCCACAAGGTTAGCTGTTTCGGATGATCATGAAAAAAGATTTAGAAGCTATGGTTGGGACTACTTAAAAATTAATGGTCATGATTTTAAAGAGATATCTAAAGCTTTAAAAAAAGCACAAAAATCAAAAAAACCTATCGCGATTTCATGTAAAACTACGATTGGTTATGGTTCTCCAAACAAAGGGGGTAAGGCTTCATCGCATGGTAGTCCATTAGGTGATGAGGAAATAAAACTTGTAAGAAAGAAATTAAAATGGAAATATGAACCTTTCAAGATCCCTGCTAAATTATTAAGTGAATGGAGAAAAATTGGTAAAACAGCCTCACAAAGGGCTAGGAAAAATAAAGTAAATATTTCAAATATTAACTCATTAAAAAAATTAATTGAAAAAGCAAAAATTGAATATTTTAAAAATACAAAACCAATTGCTACTAGGAAATCGTCTGAGATATTTTTAAACATTATATCAAAATTTCCTTATTTAATTGGAGGCTCAGCTGATTTAGCTGGATCAAATAACACCAAAACTAAAGATCATAAAATAATTGAACCAGGTAATTTTTCTGGAAATTATATTCATTATGGAGTTAGAGAGCACGCGATGTGTGGAATAATGAATGGAATAGCTCTTCACAGTAGCTTAATTCCTTATGGTGGAACATTTTTAATATTTAGTGACTACTGCAAACCATCTATTAGATTAGCTGCAATGATGAAACAAAGAGTTATATATGTATTTACACATGACTCTATTGGCTTAGGTGAGGATGGTCCAACTCATCAACCAATTGAACAATTAACAAGTTTAAGATCTATTCCGAATTTAAACGTTTTTAGACCTTCAGATACCATTGAAACTTTTGAATGTTGGCAATTAGCTCTCGAAAGTAAAAATACCCCAAGTGTAATTTCACTAACTAGACAAAACGTCAATCCAATTAGACTTGAAAATTCTCTTAAAAATAAATCGTCTTTGGGTGCTTATGAAGTTTTGAGAACTGGGGATAATATAAGTGTAACAATTTTAGCAACTGGATCTGAAACTAGTTTAGCAAATGATGTAGGTCATAAATTAGCCACAGATGGTATTTATTCCAAAATCATATCAATGCCTTGTCAAAAAATCTTTGATCATCAAAGTGAAGAATACAAAAAAAAAATATTAGGTGAAACTGAACTAGTAGTATCTATAGAGGCCTCTGAAACGAATTATTGGAAAAAATATACTGGTACAAATGGATTAAATTTTGGAATTAATGACTTTGGAAAAAGTGCACCATATAAAAAAATTTATAACTATTTTAAATTAAATCCTGAAAGTATTGTAAAAAAAATCAAAGAAAAATTATGAAAATAAAAATTGGTATTAATGGAATGGGGAGAATAGGAAGAATGATTCTTCGCTCTATTTATGAAGGAAATAAAAAAATAGAAATTATGCATATTAATAATAGAACAAATTCTGAGACTTGTTCAACACTTTTAAAATATGACTCAATCCATGGAAAATTTAAAGCTGATGTAAGCTATGACGAAAGTAATCTTATTGTAAATAAAAACAAAATTTCTTTTGGTCAAGAAACAGATTTAAATAAAATTAATTGGAAAAAATATGGGGTCGATTATGTATTTGAATGTACTGGAAAATTTAATTCTAAAGATAAATTGCAACCACATCTGCTTAATGGAGCAAAAAAAATAATTGTCTCAGCTCCATGTAAAAATGCAGATAAAACTATAGTCTTTGGAGTAAATGAATCTGAATTAAAAAAAAAAGATAAAATTGTTTCTGCTGCATCTTGTACAACGAACTGCCTAGCGCCAGTTGCTCATATTTTAAATGAAAATTTTGGAATAGAGAAAGGTTTTATGACAACCATACATGCATTTACAAGCGATCAAAGAATTTTAGATAATTCACATAAAGACCCTAGAAGAGCTAGATCTGCTAGTCAATCAATCGTACCAACTTCTACTGGTGCTTCAAAAGCTATAGGTGAAATAATTCCCTCCCTTAAAGGAAAGTTAGAAGGTGTAGCAATGAGAGTACCAACCCCAAATGTTTCATTAATTGAACTTGTCTTCTGTACAAAAAAAGATTTAAGTATTGAAAAAATAAATTCAGTATTTGAAGATTTTAGTAAAAAGAATAAAGTTATTGAAATCACCAAAGAAAAACTTGTTTCGATTGATTTTAATCATAATTCTGCCTCATCAATTATTGATGCAAGTTTAACAAATGTAGTTGGCAAAAATATGGGAAAAATCTCAGCGTGGTATGATAATGAATGGGGTTTTTCAAATAGGATGTGTGATATAGCTGAATATATTCATAAGATTTCTTGATGAATAGTATAAAAGATCAAAAAAATCTTAATAAAAAAAAAGTTTTGTTAAGATTGGATTTAAATGTCCCATTAAAAAATGGATCAATTACCGACGAAACAAGAATAAATAAGATTATTCCAATCATAGATTTTTTAATAAAAGAACAATCAAAGATCATAATAATTTCTCACGTAGGACGGCCAAAAGGTAAGGTAATTACAGATCTCTCACTAAAACCAATTTGTGAAAATATTGAAAAAAAAATGAATAGAAAAATAAGATTGGTAAAAGAAGATATTTTTAAATTAAAAAAAGAAAATTTATTTGAAGATCCAAAGGATCAAATAGTTTTTTTAGAGAATATTAGATTTTATGAAGAGGAGGAAAAAAATGATGCTAATTTTGCACAACATTTAGCTAAACTTGCTGATTTGTATGTAAATGATGCTTTTTCTTGCTCTCATAGAGCACACGCTTCTGTGAGTAAAATAACTGAATTTCTTCCCTCTTTTGCTGGATTGCAGTTGGAAACAGAAATTAGTGCTTTAAAAAAAGTTACATCAGAAATCAAAAAACCTATCACCTGTATCATTGGGGGATCAAAAATTTCATCAAAAATTGGAATAATCAAAAATTTAATATCTAAATTTGATAATATTATTATCGTTGGTGGAATGGCTAATAACATAATTAAATACAAAGGAAACCAGATAGGTAAATCAATTAAAGAGGAAAATTGTGATCTAATGATCAAAGAGATTTTTGAAACTTTAGAAAGTCACTCTTGTAAAATTATTTTCCCAGAGGACGTTCTGATTGGAAAAAATTTAGATGATGAACCTCAAATAAAAGAACTAAAAAATATAAAAGGTGATGATATCATTTTGGATATTGGTCCTAAGACATTAGATAAGATAAAGGGTATTATTGAAAATAGTAAAACAGTTCTTTGGAATGGACCAGCAGGTTATTTTGAAAATCCAAATTTTGCTAATGGCAGTTACAATATTGCCAAAGCAATCACAAAAAAAAATAAAAATAACTCATTTTATTCAGTTGTAGGGGGTGGAGATACGATAGCCCTTATTAATAAAATTAAATTAATAGAAAAGTTTAACTTTGTTTCAACTGCCGGTGGAGCATTTTTAGAATATCTTGAAGGAAAAGAGTTACCTGGTATAAAAGCTTTAAACTGATATGTCTGAATTAAATAACATAGCACTAAAAATGCTTAACAATGGAAAAGGTATTCTTGCGGCTGATGAGAGTACTGCAACTATGACTAAAAGATTAGAGTCGGTTAAAGTTCAATCAACAGCTGAAAACCGTTTATTATTCAGAGAAATATTATTTAGCGCGTCTGGTATGACTGAATATATCGGAGGAGTAATTTTATACGACGAAACAATAAATCAAATAACCTCAAAAAAAAATAAAATTCCAGAATTAATTTCTGCTATGGGCAGTGCCCCAGGTATTAAAGTTGATACAGGAGCAAAAGTTTTAGCTGGCTCAAATAATGAAAAAATTACTGAAGGTTTGGATGGATTAAGAGAAAGATTAAAAGAATATTATAAATTAGGAGCCAAGTTTACAAAATGGAGAGGTGTTTATAACATATCAAAAGAGCATCCAAGTAAACTCTCAATTCAATCTAATGCACATGCTTTAGCTAGATACTCTGCATTAGTTCAAGAATGTAATATGGTACCAATCGTTGAACCTGAAGTCTTGATGGATGGAGATCATTCAGCAAAAGATTGTTATGAAAAGACTTCCGAAGTAATAAAAAAATGTTTTGAAGAATTAATCTTACATAAAGTTGATTTGAAAGGAATTATACTAAAGCCAAATATGATTTTAGATGGTAATAAATGTAAAAAGAAGATATCGAATGAGGAAGTTGCAAAGTTAACTCTTAAATGTTTAAAAGCCTCAGTTCCATCAGAGGTACCAGGAATAGCATTTTTATCTGGTGGTCAATCAGAAATTGAAGCGACAGAAAATTTAAATCTTATTAATAAATACAATGACACCAACTTTATAATGAGCTATTCTTATGGACGAGCTCTTCAACAAAGCGCATTAAAATTTTGGTCCCAGGACACAAAAAATGTTGAAGGAACTCAAAAAATTTTTAACCAAAGAGCAAAAATGAATACATTAGCTGCTCAGGGTAAATGGTCTAAAGAACTTGAGAATTAATAGAAAAAAATTCATTTATCTCATTTCACCAACCAAAATTAATAAGTCATTCTATCAAGATTTAACTAAAGTTCTTCAACTAAAAAAAGTTAGTTTTTTCCAGTTGAGGCTTAAAAAACAATCTCTTAAAAAAAAATTAATCATCGGTAAAAAAATTAAGAAAATTTGTAAAAGATTTAATGTTAAATTTCTAATTAATGATGACGTTTTTATTGCTAAGAAATTAAATGCTGATGGTTGTCATTTAGGTCAAAAAGATATGAAATTAATTGAAGCAAGAAAAATTCTTAAAAAAAAAATAATTGGCGTTACTTGCCATAATTCGGTTAATCTTGCAAAAATAGCTATTAAGAATAAAGCAGACTATTTGGCTTTTGGCGCATTTTTCCCATCAAAAACAAAAAAAACTAAATTCAAAGCAAATTTAAATTTGCTTAAAAAGATTAAAAAGATAACAAAAACTCCAACTGTCGCAATTGGAGGAATAAACTCAGACAATTATAAAAAACTTTTATTGAATAAGGTAAACTTTTTAGCTATTTCAGGATACGTTTGGAATAATAAAAAACTTAAACCAATAGAAACAATTAGAAAACTTAAATGAAAATTAATGCAGGTGAAATCAGAGTCGGGATGTTGTTAGAACATAAAAATGATTTGTGGCAAGTTCTCAAAACACAACATGTCAAACCTGGTAAAGGGGGAGCATTTGCTCAAGTTGAAATGAAAAATTTAAATAAAAATACAAAAATAAATGAGAGATTTAGGTCTAATGAAACTGTGGAAAAAGCTTCTTTGGAAGAAACAGTTTTTAATTACTTATACAAAGATGATGAAAAATTTTTTTTTATGGAACCTAAGACTTTTGAACAAATAGAAATAAAAAAAGACTTAGTGGGTGTTCAAGGTAAATTGTTGACTGAGAATTTAGAAGTGTCTGTAAGTTTTTATAATGATAAACCTATCGCTGTTGATTTACCTAATCAAGTCACTTGTAAAGTCTCAACCACTGATGTTGCTTTAAAGGGCCAAACAGCCTCATCGTCATATAAACCAGCAACATTAAATAATGGTGTTAATATTCAAGTTCCCCCTTTTATTGAAACCGGAGATGAAATTATAATTGATACAAGAACTCTAGAGTATATTAAAAAGATTTAGTTTTATGAATTCAATTTCATCCAATATGAATATAATGATTAAGGCAAGTGAAAAAGCCTCAAAAATTTTAATTAGAGACTTTGGGGAAATAGAAAAATTACAGGTTTCAAAAAAAAGTCCCTCCGATTTTGTAACAAATTCAGATCTTAAGGCAGAAAAAATTATTATTGAAGAATTAGAGAAAGCTCGCCCGAATTTCTCATTCATAAGTGAGGAAAAAGGCATCAAAGAAAATAAAGATATTAATAACACTTGGATAATTGATCCGATAGATGGAACAATTAATTTCTTACATGGAATTCCTCATTTTGCAATTTCGATTGCATTAAGATCTAACAATGAGATTGTATCAGGTTTAATTTTCGATCCTATAAAAGACGAAATGTTTTATGCTGAAAAAAATAATGGAGCTTTTTTGAATAACCAAAGAGTTAGAGTTTCTAATAAAAATAATTTTGATGATTGTTTATTTGCAATTGGTGGAAAAATTGCAAATGAGCCAAATTTTACAATCAGAAGATCAGGTAGTGCTGCACTTGATTTGGCGTATGTTGCATCAGGAAGATTTGATGGTTACTTTCAAAAAAATCTCAATTTATGGGATGTAGCAGCAGGAATAATTTTGGTTCGAGAGGCTGGTGGAAAAGTTGAAGATTTAAACTTAGATAACATTAAAAATGTAAATGTTGTGGCTTCAAATCCAAACATTTCTCTAAAATTTAAAGAAAAAATTGCTAACTTTTAATTGTTTTAAAAAAATCTTTTGCTATAAATCTCCAAATGAAAAAAAACATACATCCTAAATACCATAAAATTAAAGTTGAAATGACTGACGGCACCCAATTTGAGACAAGATCTACGTGGGGTGCGGAGGGTGATTTACTTAAATTAGAAATTGACCCAAAATCTCACTCTGCCTGGACAGGAGGTAAACAAAAACTTATGGATAAAGGAAGAATAAG
Organism: uncultured Pelagibacteraceae bacterium; assembly: GCA_902582845.1. Classification (GTDB taxonomy): domain Bacteria; phylum Pseudomonadota; class Alphaproteobacteria; order Pelagibacterales; family Pelagibacteraceae; genus Pelagibacter. Next base: position 130,466 of record CACHTQ010000002.1, read on the forward strand.
TAAGTTTAACAAAAAGTTCCAAAATTTCAAATCAGAAAAAAAAAATTAAATGTCTAATATTCCTCTAATGCCTATGGCTACAGCCGTATGGCTTGTAGAAAACACAACACTCACTTTCAAACAAATCGCAAGTTTTTGCAACATGCACGAAGTAGAGATTCAAGGAATTGCAGATGGAGAAGTTGCCAAAGGAATTAAAGCCTATAATCCTATTATAGCTGGTCAACTCTCCAGAGAAGAAATTGAACTTTCTTCTAAAGACGAGAATAGACCACTTCGAATTACTAACACAGATGTAGAAATTTCTAATGATGAAAAAAAAATAAAAAAATATATTCCACTTTCCAAAAGACAAGACAAGCCAGACTCAGCTTTATGGCTCATAAGACAACATAATATTTTAAAAGACTCTCAAATAGCTAGGTTGGTTGGTATTACGAAAAATTCTGTAACTTCAATAAGGAATAAAAGTTATTGGAATTTTAATAATTTAAATCCTAAAGATCCAATAGCTCTAAATTTATTTACTCAAAAAGATTTACTTGAAGCTATTGAGAAAGCAGAAAGAAGAATTAAAAGAGAGAAAAAAGAAAAAGAAAAACAACAAAAGCTAAATTCCAACTAATGAATAAAATAGATAGACATATAATTTTAAAGATGATAACAAATCGTTTTCTTGGAGGTAATTATTAAAATAGAAGTTAAAGATAATAATGTTGAACAAGCTTTGAGAGTTTTAAAAAGAAAACTCCAAAGAGATGGGTTCTTTAAAATAATTAAATTAAAAAATAATTATGAAAAACCATCCGAAAAGAAAAAAAGAATTCTCCAAGAAAATATTAAAAGAGTAAAAAAATTAAATAAACTTAAAAATAGAATTTAAGTATACCGCGGGGTGGAGCAGTCTGGTAGCTCGTCAGGCTCATAACCTGAAGGTCGGCGGTTCAAATCCGTCCCCCGCAACCAATTATTTTTATGAAAAAATATCAACCCTCTATAGATGAGCTAAAAAACCATTTAATTGAAGCTTCTAATAGTTTTCCAATTGACCCACAAAAAACCAAAAAGTGACTAAATTAACATTTTCATTACTACTTTTATTTCCAATTTTTCTCATTGCTGGAAATTTTTTAATAAACTCTTTTTATATCCTTATATCAATTTTATCTATTTTAAACTTCAATCAAGATAAAGATTTTTTTAAATCAAATGTATTTTATTTATTAATATTTTTTCTTATCTATTTATCAATAAATCTTTTATTCTCTGTCAATATTGCAAACTCTTATCCCAGAGTAATTAAATTTTTACTAATAATCTTATTTATAAATGAAATTTTTAATTTTAATAATAAAAGAGAGACTTATTTTGAAAAAATTGTAAAATTTTGGGCTATTTTATTTTTTATCGTAACAATAGATGTTATATTTGAATTGATATTTGGTTTTAATACTTTAGGATTTAAGTCTTATTTAGATGGTAGAATTTCAAGTTTTTTTGGTAATGAATTAGTAGTTGGTACTTTTTATCATTTTTTTTCTTTAATTGTTCTGTCATATTTTGTTAAGAATAAGAGTTCAAATTTTTTAATAATCTTTTTAATATTATTAATAATTTTCATAAGTTTTATGATTGGAGAAAGAGCAAATTTTATAAAATTGTTTCTTTCACTTTTACTATTAGCGTTTCTCATTTTAAGGATCAATTATGTTAAAAAAATTATTGTAATTTTTTTAACTTTATTAATTTTAGGAACAACTTTTACCTTAAATGAAAATCTAAAGAAAAGATATTATAATCAAATAAGTGTTATTTACTCTTTAGATGGATTTGGAAAATTCTTTAAAGAATCTCAATATGGTGCTCATCAATATACTGCTTATGAAATATTTAAAGATAATGTTTTTTTTGGTGTTGGTTTAAAAAATTTTAGAGAAGAAAGTAAAAAAGATATTTATGAAAATCCCGAATACAAAAAAACTAATGAAAGGCAAGCAACACATCCTCATCAAATTCATCTAGAACTTTTAAGCGAAATCGGATTAATAGGTTATATTTTATTTTTAATTTTAATTTCTTTCTCAATTATTATTTCTACAAAAAATTATTTAATCAAAAAAAATCCGTACCAATTATCATGTATTATCTATATATTATCCAGTTTAATCCCTTTGATTCCCTCTGGTAGTATATTTTCAACTTTCTACGGAGGAATTTTTTGGTTTAGTTTTGGTTTAATGATTAGTTTTAATAGAAATCTAAAGTCTAAATTTTGATTTTTTGCTATCTTTAAGAAAACCAGTGACTGTCTCTTTCGTTAGTTGATCAAATGACTTACCAAAGTTTTCTATTTTTTCAATTATTTTAGGTGGAATGGTAATCAGATGGCATCCTAATTGTTTCGCTTGTAAAAAATTATATGGTTCTCTTACACTAGCCCAAAGTATTTTAATATTTTTGTACTTTTTTGACAAAACTATGCTTTTTTTAAGTTCTGGAATTGGATCTTTACCTACATCGCCAGCTCTACCAGCAAAAATTGAAATTATTGTTTTTGACTTTTTATTTAAACATTTCAAAATTTTTTTGGTTTGAGATGAGTTGTAAACAGCGGTTATATTTAATTTTATATTTCTGTGACTTAACTCATTAATTAGTTTTCCCATAAAATTTCCTTTGGAATTAATGATAGGAATTTTTACGTAAATATTTTTGCCCCAAGAGTTTATTATAATTGCTTGTCTTTTCATTGATAGATAATCGTCACCAAAAACCTCAAGCGAGATTGGTTTTTTAGAAATTTTAAGAATTTGTTTTGAATATTTCTCATAATTTTTTGCACCTGCTTTTCTCATCAAGCTTGGATTCGTCGTAAAGCCTTTAACAATTTTTTTTTTATTAAATTTTTTAATTTGATCTATATCTGCAATATCACAGTAAATTTTTGTTTTCATATAGGAATTTTTTTATAAATTTTTAGTAATATCCTCTGTCATTTTTTTTGCATCAGCAAATAACATAAGAGTATTTTCTTTATAAAATAAATCATTATCTATTCCTGCATAACCTGGGGATAAGCTTCTTTTAACAAATAAAACTGACTTACACTTTTCTACATCAAGAACTGGCATTCCATAAATTGGGCTTTGAGGATCTGTTTTAGCTACTGGATTTGTAACATCATTCGCACCAATCACAAATGCAACATCTGCATTAGCAAAATCATTATTGATTTCCTCTAGCTCAAAAACTTCGTCGTATGGAACATTTGCCTCTGCTAATAATACATTCATGTGTCCAGGCATACGTCCTGCAACAGGGTGAATCGCATATGAAACTTTAATTCCATTTTTTTTTAAAGTATCTACCATTTCTCTTAATGCATGTTGGGCTTGAGCAACTGCCATACCATAACCTGGAACAATAATAACTGATGAGGCATTTTTCATCAAAAAAGCTGCGTCGTCTGCATTGCCACTTTTAACAGGTCTTTGCTCTTTATTCTTGTTAGTAGTTGATTGCTCTGTACCTCCAAATCCTCCTAAAATTACACTAAAAAAAGATCTGTTCATTCCTTTACACATTATATAGGAAAGAATGGCTCCAGATGATCCAACTAATGCTCCTGTAATGATTAATGCTGTATTTTCCAAAGTAAAACCAATACCTGCAGCTGCCCAACCTGAGTAAGAATTTAACATTGAAATTACAACTGGCATGTCTGCACCACCAATTGGTATAATTATTAAGAAGCCGATTAAAAATGATATAGCAATTAAAATCCAGAATAGTTTTGATGACTGCGTCGTGCAAAGATAAAAGGTTAAGACAAAAATTGAGATTAAAATTAAAGCATTAAGAAAATGTTGACCCTTAAAAGTGATTGGAGCTCCAGACATTAATCCTTGAAGCTTTAAAAAGGCAATTACGGAGCCAGAAAAAGTTATCGCACCTACTGCTGCTCCAATTGCCATTTCAATCAAGCTTGCAAGTTTTATATTACCTGGTGTGCCAAGATTAAAAGCTTCTGGGTTTATAAATGCAGAAATTGCAACAAATACAGCAGCAAGACCAACTAAACTATGAAAACCAGCAACTAGTTCTGGCATAGCTGTCATTGGTATTCTATACGCAATAAATGCTCCGATACTTCCACCGAGAGCTAAAAAAATTAGCACATAAATAAAACCAGAGGAAAAATTACCAACCGAAAGAAAAGTAACCGAAACTGCAATTATCATCCCAATAATCCCAAACAAATTCCCTTGTCTTGAGGTTTCTGGTGAAGATAACCCTCTTAAGGCAAGAATAAACAATACCCCTGATATAAGATATAGTATGGCTGAAAGGTTCGCTGACATTATTTATCTTTCTTCTTTTTTTTATACATAGCCAACATCCTTTGTGTTACTAGAAATCCACCAAAAATATTGACGGCAGCTAAAATAATAGCGAAGAATCCAAATAAACTAGATGAGGTGAATACTGCTTCATCTTTACCTGATAAAGATGCAATTATTGCACCTACAATAATCACAGACGAAATTGCATTTGTAACAGACATTAAAGGAGTATGAAGTGAAGGAGTAACACTCCAAACTACATAGTAGCCTACAAATATTGACAATATAAAAATACTTAATCTGAATATAAAAGGATCAATTTCCATAATTTTATTTTATTAAAGTTTTCTCAATTATTTCATCCTCTAAGTTTATATTCAATTTTTTATTCTCCTTGTCATATAAATTTGAAATAAAATTAAATACATTTTTAGCATATAAATTAGAAGCAGATACTGGTAATTTATTTAGTATATTTGCCTCACCTAAAATTTTCACACCGTTTTTATCAACAATCTTATTCACCTCCGTAAATACCGTATTACCTCCCTGGACTGCTGCTAAATCGTATATTACTGAGCCTTTCTGAAAATTTTTAAACATGTTTTCCTTGATTATTTTTGGAGCTTCTCTTCCAGGTATTAAAGCTGTGCAAATTACAATATCAATCTTTTTAAGTGTCTCAGATAAAAGATCCTCTTGTTTTTTTTTTAAAATCCTCAGAAGCTTCTTTTGCGTAGCCACCTTCTGTCTCAAGATTTTCCATACCATCGACCATCAAAAATTTTCCACCTAAACTCTCAACTTGTTCTTTAGATGCTGCTCTTACATCAGTTGCAAATACTATTGCGCCCATTCTCTTAGCGGTAGCGATAGCTTGCAATCCTGCTACACCCGCACCGACAACCAAAACTTTAGCTGCCGGTATTGTTCCAGCTGCGGTCATCATCATTGGGATCGCTCTTTCATAAACTTGGAAAGCTTCAATGACGGCTTTATAACCTGCAAGATTTGCCTGTGATGAAAGAATGTCCATAGATTGTGCTCTGGTAATTCTAGGTAACATTTCCAATGAAAAACAATTTATTTTTTTGGAATTTAATGCTTTTATTTTCTCTTTATTAGAAAAAGAGTCTAATGATCCAATTAAAGTTTGATTTTCTTTCAAAAGTGAAAACTTTTTCTCCTCAAGCATTCCTAATTGAATAATTATATCTGCCTCATTAATTATTTTTTCATCACTATCAAAAAAATTTGCTCCAAGACTTTTATATTCACTATCATCAAAACCTAAATGAGAACCATAATTTTTGGGTAACAATAAATCTAAACCTAAATCAATATATTTTTTTGTAATTTCTGGTGTAACAGCTAGTCTTTTTTCTTTTTCTTTATTTTCTGAAAGTGAAGCTATAATCATCAGTTATTATAAAAGAAAAATTGCCATTAGAACAAGAACTAAAATTACCGCAACTGTTCCCCACAAAACAAATTTTGTAAAATTGTTCCAAGTATTTTTATGGCTTTCATTATCCATAAATTATTTTTGTCTTGCTTTAAACTTTGGGTTAGTCTTGTTAATTATATAGATTCTTCCTCTTCTTCTAACTAACTTAGAATTAAGATCTCTTTTTTTTATCGATTTTAATGAGCTTTTAATTTTCATAAATTTTGTAATGCTGGCAACGACCTACTCTTCCATATCTTAAGACAAAGTACCATCGGCGCAGAAAGGCTTGACTGCCGAGTTCGAAATGGGATCGGGTATAACACTTTCGCAATAGTTACCAGCAAGCATTAACTACACAGAAAATATGAAAATGTAAATATTAATATTAATTTATTTATTTTTTTTTATCTTAATAAACATAAATAATCCAAGAAAATTGTTAAATGGATATAAAATAAATTCAATAAATTTGATAATTTTTAAAAATAACTGATTATTAAAAACTGGCTCGTAGCTAAAACCTCCAGAAAGAACATAGTGGATAGGTTTGAATTTATGTTTCTTGATTAAACTGAAACCCGGAAATTTTTCCTTGAAAATTTTTAAATCTCTTTCAAAAATTATATAAGGTATAGCTTGATTAGCGTTTGATAATCTTCCCCCATTTTTCTTTAAATGCCATCCACCATTCTCATCAAAATCCTCATGATGAAAATTCCTATAAATAATTCTTGAAAACCATGTATTTGCTGGTTCTATTAGTAATATTTGTCCGTCATATTTTAATACTCGATGACATTCTTCCAAAAATTTTTCTGAATTAGTTATATGGTGTATTACATTTAATAAAATAATCACATCTAAACTTTTATCCCCAAAAGGTAAACGTTCTGCATTAATTGTTAAGTCTACACCTTCTAATTCGATTATTTCTGAGGTGATCACATTGGGTATAAATTTTTTGATAAATCCTGCGCCACTACCTATTTCAAGAATTTTTAATTGATCATAATTTTCTATTTCTCTCTTAAAAATTTGATAACAATCTTTGTAAAAACTTTTTAATATTAAGTTTTTATTTAAAATTTCTTTATTTGTCTCATTTGTGGCGGGAGAGTCTAATTCATCATGATTTTTCTTTTTTGAAAATACAAATTTTTTTATAAAATTTAAAGCTGACCTTAACATCTAATTATAATATATTATAAATTCTGTAAAAAAAATATATGTTTATATCTATCATTGGACCTAAAGGATTAATTGGCAAACAACTTGTAAAAAATTTTAATAAAAAAGGAATTAAAATTTTAAAAGTAGGTAAAAATTTTAGATTTAGTAAAATAGAGAAAAAATATAAAATAATAATACATGCAGCTAATTCAGGAAAAAAATTTGAGGCAAAAAAAAATCCAAAATTAGATTATGAAAATTCAGTTAAGCTTACAAATAAGATAGCTAAAACATTTAAAGATAGGAAAGTAATATTAATTAGTACAATTTCATGTAGAACTGAAAATAATATATATTCAAAAAATAGGAAATTATGTGAAAAAATAATCTTAAAATCTTCAAAAAAAAATATTATTTTTAGACTACCTTTAATTTTAAATACTAAATTCCAAAGAGGAATTTTATATGATCTATTAAAAAATAAAAAAATCTATTCAAACAGAAATTCAATTGTTAATCCTGTCACGATTGATCAAATTTGTTACTATATTTTCAAAAATTTAAATTCAAAAAAAAAAATTCACGAAATTGGAAGTTATGAGAATATAAAATTATTTGAATTAGCTAAAATCATAAATTCAAAAAGCAAGTTTATAAAGCGTGAAACTAACTTGCTTGCTAAGCCATCTTTAAAAATATTTTCTTTAAAAAATATAATTAATGAACTTATCAATCACAAAAAAAACGGTTAAATTCCGACCCCTTTGTATGAAATCTTATCCGTATTTATGTTTTTTATATTAAAATTATTCCATATATCATAAATAACAGAATTTTTTTTCATTTTATTAGATATTTTATTGATATTTAAATTTTTAATATATTTATTGTTACCGTGCACTATACATAAATCAAATTTAATAAAACAGTCATCAACTCTTTTTAGTGGTAAGCAATTCAACTTTTTTATCTCATTATTATCAACAAATTTATCATAAACATAAATTTTTATTTTAGGAAATTTTTTTTTTACCCTGTTTATAATGGTAATGGCAGTAGAGTTTCTGGTATCATTAGTATCTGGTTTTCCTTTAAATGTTATACCTAGTAAAGAAATTTTGCTAATACTGTTCTTCTTTAATTGTATTTCTCTTAATATTTTTTTTATAAATAAATTAACAAAACTTTCATTGGTATCTCTTGAGTAAATTCTAGTTTTAAAATTATTTTTTTTAATACTATTCATTAAAATGTATGGATCTTTGCTTAGACAAGGTCCACCCACTGGTCCTGGAAAAGGTATATTATTTCTTTTAAATTCATAATTAGCTTTCTGAATTAAATTTTTAGCATTTATTCCTAATTTATCACAAATAATTGATATTTCGTTTGCAAAAGCAAATTTTGTGTCTCTGTGATAATTATCCATTAATTTTACAAATTCAGGTTCTTTAAAAGAATTAAAATTAATAATTTTTTTCGTTAATTTTGAAAAAAATAAGTTAGCTTTAAGTTTAGAAATTTTATCTTTGGTACCTATCAGCTGAGGAAGCTTCATTATTTCTTTAACTGCATTACCTTCTATTGTTCGCTCAGGGCAATAAGCAAAAGAACAAAAATTTTTTTTAAAAAATTTTTTTTTGATTAATTCCATCGTTCCAACTTTTACTGATGACCTAACAATCAATAAAGAGTTTCTATTCAAGTTTTTTTTTATCTGTTTTATTGATTTAAACAAGATTGAATTGTTTATTTCTTTGCTTTGATTTAAAGGTGTACCAACACAAATAATAACAAAATCAAATTTCTCTTTATCTTTGAGTTTTGTTATAAAATTTAATCTATTTGAGTTTTTTAGTCTAAAATATTTTTTAAGGTTTATTTCATAAGTGGGATAAGAGTATTTTTTAAAATTATTGATCAAAATTTTTGATTTATCTAAACCTACAATGTAAGAATTTTTAAATTTAGATTGTATAGCCGCAAATAAAGTTGTACCAACATATCCTAAGCCAACTATAAGTATTTTCATAAAGTTAAAAAAAACTTATTTGTAATATACTATTATATGAAAAAAAAATACAAAATTTACGAACTTTCAAAAAAAAAATACGAGTCGTACCTTGTAATAAATGTTTATAATGAGGGTAGTTTATTACACAAGTTTTTAAAAAAAATACCTTTAAAAAGAAATTTTGGGGTTATTGTTTCTGACAGCCCAAGCACTGACGGTTCGACAGAAAAAGATAAATTAAAAAAACTTGGAGTTGATATATTATTAAGAATGAATGTGAGGAGTGATCATTCTATAACTTTAATGAATACAATGAGTTATTTGGTTAAATTTAAGAATTTAAAAGGTATAGTTATTAGTGATGGTAATGGTAAGGATCACCCAAAATTTGTAAGTAAATTTTTAGAGAAGATTGACCAAGGATATCATTTTGTTCAAGGATCAAGATATTTGAAAAAAAATATGGAAAGAAATACTCCTATATTAAGAAAATTATTGATTAAAATAGTTCATGCACCCTTAACATCATTATCGTGTAGATACAGATTTACTGATACAACAAATGGCTTTAGATCTTTTAGTTATAAGTTTTTAAAATTAAATTATGTTAAATTAAAAAGACAAAAGTTAGTTTACTATGAGTTTTATTTCTATATATGCTTTCTTGCTTCAAGGTCAGGTTTTAAGGTATGTGAAATACCAGTAACAAGATTTTATTCTAAAAATAAAGTAAACACTAAAATCCAAACATTTTACCAATATTGGCAGATGTTAAAACCTCCTTTATTTCAATTTCTAGGTTTAAAATATAAGTTATAAAACAAATAAATTATATTAATTTTTTTTGAACCCTGAAAGTATCTTTTTCGTAATCCTTTCCACCTCTTAATCCTTTACTTAATACAAGCATTTCGGTCTTTTCTATAAATTTATAAGCGTGAATTTCATTTGGTTTGGTTATTAGATAATCAAATTTTTTTAATTTTATTTTTTTAATTTTTTTTTGTTTTAACTTTTTTGAAAAGTAAAAACATGAGCCATTTAAAATAAAAGAAATTTGTGTTGTTTTTTTATGGTAATGGTTAGCCCTTACAGAATTTTTATTAGAGGAAATTAATGTACTATGGTTAAAATCCTCTTTATAAGAAATATCTAGAATATATCCTCTTTTATCTTTAAAATTTATTTTTCTAGTTAATTTTTTCATTTTCTATGAATTTTTTAATACCATTATAAATATTATATTTTTTTTTGTATCCAAATTTTTTTATTTTTGTGATATCTGGTACTCTTTTTTTGGGACCACCTAAATGACCATTCTTACCAGAAATACTTATTTTAATATTAAGTATTCTTGCAAAAATAGAAATTAATTTACGTATGTTAATAGGTTCATTATTTCCAATATTATAAATATTCCTATTTTTACCTTTTCTGAAAACTTTATAAAAACCATTTAAAAAATCTTCAATATAAATGAACGATCTTATTTCATTTCCGGAACCAATTATTTTTAATTTAATATTTTTTTTTAATTTTTTTAAAGATATTTTTTTATAAAGTTCTGGGATCACATGCCCAAAACCCATATCGGCACCATAAACATTATGTGGTCTAATTATAACTACACTTTTTATTCTTTTCTCCAATGCATAATTTAAACCAACAAGTTCAGATAAAATTTTTCCACCAGCATATGAAAATCTTGGATTAGTTATATCGGGTATCTTAATTTCAATTTTTTCATTAGTAGGTATAATTTTACTCTCATTATAAACCTCTGAACTTGAGAATATGAAAAGTTTTTTTACTTTAAATTCTTCACACAATTTACATACATTTAAGATGCCAAATGAAGAAGCTTCTAAAACCTTCACAGGAAAATCATAAAAATTCTTTGTTCCATTAATAGCAGCTAAGTGAAATACATATTTAATTTTTTTTTTAAAGGCTTTTCTTAAATTTTTAATTTTTGCAACATCTCCTTTGATAAACTTGTAGTTTGGTGATGTAAAATTTTTGATTGGATTAATGTCATAATTAATAACAAAAAAATTTCTTTTTATGAAAAATTTTGTTATATATTTCCCAATGAATCCACTTCCTCCTGTTATGAGTATAATATCAGTATCAGACTTCATAAGATGTTAATATTACAAAAAAAAAATAAAAGCAAATATGAGAATTTTTCAAAGTGTAATGTTTGTAATTCAAAAAAGATCAAAAAAATTTTTAATTTAGGAAAACATACTCCAGCAGACACATTCCTAAGTAATAAAGATATTAATTTACCAATTGATGAGGTTGATTTAAGTTGCTACTTTTGTGATAATTGTCTTAATATACAACTCAAAAAAACTATCAATCAAAATACTAAATATAATTTAACTGATTATTCATACTCATCTTCAAATTCAAAAAAATCTAAAATTTATTTAACAAAATATTTTCAAATAATAACAAAGAATTTAAAAAAAAAACAAAAAAAAGTTTTAGAGATAGGAGCAAATGATGGATTTTTAATTAAAAAATTTAAGCAAAAAAATAACATGCTTTTTAGTTGTGAGGCATCAAAATATTGGTCAAATTTTTTAAAAAAAATTGGAATTAAAAATATAAATAAAATATTTGAGAAAATTCCAAACTCATTTAAAACTAAACATCAAAATTCATTTGATATAATTATTGCAAACAATGTCTTTAATCATTCACACAATGTTAGAAAATTTTTTTTCAATCTTTATAAACTGATAAATGAAGATGGTTTAATTTTTATTGAAGTTCCATATTCAAATTGGATGATACAAAAAAAAAAATTTGAATTAATTTATTTAGAACATGTAAATTATTTTAATTTAAATACTTTTAAAAAATTATGTGATGATAACAAACTTCATATAAAAAATTTTTATTTTACTAATTACCATGGTAAAATGTTAAGGATTATAATCTCTAAAAAGAAAAATAAATTCAATTACAAAAAAATTTTATCTCAGGAAAGAAAGTATTATAGTAACAAAAATCTTTTTAAACATTTTCAAATTAGTCTAAATAATAGAAAATCCAAGTTTATAAAAAGACTCAAAAAATTAAAAAAACTTAATAAAAAGATAATCGCAATTGGTGCCAGTGCAAAGACTAGTTCGGTCTTAAACTTTTTTGATCTTGATAATAAAGATATTCTATTTGTTACAGATAATTCAAAGTACAAAATTGGTAAATTTTTCCCTAATAAAAAAATTCCTATTAAAAAAGACGAGGATCTTGCAAATATTAAAGGAGCAAATATTTTCTTTTCCACATGGAATATTTCTGATTTTGTTAAAAAAAAAATTTTTAATATCAATAAATCAATTAAAATTATCAAATATTGATTTTTAAACTTACCAAATAAAATTTATAAATTATTTTAAAAAGTTATTTAAATATTAAACCTTAAGTTTATATTTATAAGCGAAAAGTTTAAAATATACCGCACAATAAACAAATAAATTCAGAATAAGTAAAATAATTTGATGTTGAGTATTTGAAATGTTTTGTATTCCAATACCAAAAATAATTAAGTTGTATAATAAGATTATCAACGATCCATAATTATTAGCAAAAAGATTATTTACTTTATATTTCTTTTTTAAATAAAAATATATCAGTTGATGTAAATGATTGTTATCAGGTTTTATTGGAGATTTTTTTAATTGAAATTTTCTTATTATGGAAAATAAATTTTCAAAACATGGATACCATAAAAGTAATATGACAAAAAAAGGTGAAAATATTTGATATTCAGAATAAATTTTGATTAATAAGTACCCGTAAAAAAAACCTAAAATATAAGCGCCTGTATCTCCCATAAAAGACTTCTTTGAAAGGTTAAATAAAAATAAGATGAATAATACTAATGAAAAAAATAATAAGTCATTAACTTCAATATCTAAAAAATTAAAAAAGTTTAACTTAATAAATATTAAAGAAATTAATAAATAATAACCTACTAATAGACCATTAAGTCCATCGATAAAATTTGATCCATTAATTAAAATTAAAAGACAAAACGTGGAAAATATATAACTTATTAAAATATTAGAAATTAACACATCAATTATGTAAATTCTCGTAGAAGAAATTCTTAAATCAAGCAGGTAAACAATTACAAATAATAATATTGCTTGAATTAAAAATCTTATTTTGGGTGAAGCTATTATTTTTAAATCAGTAGCCAAGCCTAATAAAAACAAAATAGAAAAAAAATAAATAATAGATTCAACTTCAATATAATAGAAATATAATATTGAAAAAAAAATGAGTATACCACCAGTCAATGGTACAGTTGTTAAACCAGCAAACTTTTGATGAGCTGATCCACTATAATTGAGCAAAATTTTTTTTTTAATCAAAAAATTATTTAATAAAATAAATAATAAGAGGCCAATTATGATAATTATCAATTTTTCCATTATTTTAATAAAGAATTAAAACTTAATAAAAATAAAAAAAATAAAGATTTGAATAAATTAAATTTCATAAATTTGTTATAAACACAGTAGCCATCTTTTATCTTTTGTATAACAGAGGATGATAAAGAATTATCAAGTTTTCTCCAGCGCATTAAATTTTTCTGTAGACCACCTATTTTAATATTTTTTTTTAATATACTTAACCATAATACAAAATCTTCTTTTGTTTTTAGATTTGCAAATAAACATTCTTTTTTTAAAATTTCCTTTTTTACAATCACTGATGAAAGGCCAATGTCACAGGATTTTAAAAGATCATTTACATTACTAAAAGTTCTGGCAGTTTTAAAGTTTATGATATTATTTTCTTTATCGATAGTTTCATAATTTGTATGACTTATTGATAAATTTTTTTTTTTCATAAATTTAATCTGTAATTCTAATTTATTTTTTTTCCAAATGTCATCAGCATCAATAAAGCTAACATATTTACCTTTGCATCTTTTAATTCCATTATTTCTTGAAATTCCAGCACCCAAAGAGCGTTTGTTAATCATAAGAGATATTCTTTTATCTAATTTAACTAATTTTTTTATGTAATCTAAATCCTCTTTTTCTTGATCATCATAAACAATAATAACCTCTAAATTTTTATAAGTTTGTTTCAAAACTGAGTTAAGAGTATCTCTAATATATTCTCTTTTTCTGAAATAAGGTATAATTATTGAAACAAGGTCCATTGCATTATTAATTTTAGAATGTATTTTAAACAACTAAAATATATCTAATTATATTTCTAATTTAAATATTTTTGTTTAAATAATTATATTTTAATGACTGAAAAAAAATTTATCATTTTTATGCCTACAGTTGACATTGGTGGGGGTGTTGAAAAAAATTTTTTTATTATTACTAATTATTTATCAACAAAATTAAAAAATATTACAGTAATAAGTCTTTCTAGATCTATTAAAAAAAGTTTAAATAGAAAAGTAGAGGTTATATGTCCAAAAACTAATTTGTTAGAAAATTTTGGTAGGAGAGCTAAATTTTTAATATCATTAATATTTTTATTTAAAGAAATTATTAATAATAAAAATTCAACTGTATTTTGTTTTCAGGGAATTGTTTATTGTACGTTATTATGTAAATTAACAGGAACAAAAATTATCATTAGATCAAACTCTTCACCCTCTGGTTGGTCTGAAAATGTAATAAAAAAATTTTTTTATAAAAAGATATATGGGTTAGCCGATAAAATTATTGTTAACAGTTTATCTTTTAAAAAAGAATTAAATTCTAAATTTAAATTAAAAAGTATATGTATTTACAATCCACTAAACAAAAAAGAAATTTATAAAAATTCAAAAAAAAAAATTAAATTAGATTTTTTTAAAAAGAAAAGTCTCAATATAATTAATGTCGCTAGATTTGCTGATCAAAAAGATCATGAATGTCTAATTAGGTCAATCAATATTTTGAGATACGATTATGACATAAGACTTATACTATTGGGATCAGGTCCGCTGAAAAATAAAATTAAAAATTTAATAGAAAATTTAAATCTATCAAAAAATATAAAGATAATAAATTTTAAAAAAAATCCTTATCCTTTTATTATGAAAAGTGATTTATTTGTTTTATCTTCAAAATACGAGGGTTCACCTAATGTGCTGCTTGAAGCAATTTTTCTAGGAAAATTTGTGATCTCATCAAACTGTCCTACAGGTCCAAGAGAAATTTTAGATAACGGAAAAGGAGGGGAACTTTTTAAAGTTGGTGACTATTCAATGCTTTCAGAAAAAATTAAATTTTTTATAAAAAATAAAAAAAATTTAAATTTTAAAAAAGCTTATGCTTTTAAAAGACTTAAAAGATTTGATTATAAGAGTAGGTTAGATGATTATCTTAACATTTTGCTAAATTAAAATTATTTTTTTTTAAAAATTGAATAGAATAATTTAAAAAATATTAGTATTGATCCTAAATATACATAAGAAAATTCATGTATTCTTCCAATAAAATTAGACTTAAAAAAATTAGGTAAAATTTTAACATTTGAAGAGTAATTTTGGATTTGCTCATCCTGAATTTTTGGCGTCAAAGAAAATGACAATAACAATCTTGGTTTTTTTGATTTATTTTTTGTGCCTCTGTGCCATAAATTGTGAGGTCTAATAAAAATTTGTCCTTTTTTTAAAGTAACTTTTTTTTTATCTTTTTTGCTCAAAAAAAATTCCCAGAACTTCATTTCTTTTTTATGAGAACCTACGCAAATTTCTGTAGGTGCATTATTTAGATCAATATCTTCAGTAACAATTGATACCATATACATTTTTTTTTTGTATGAACCATCAATATGAAAATGCTGTTTTCCTTTGTTGGGTAATACAAGATTGCCACCGTAAAACACTTTAAAATCCTCTAAATTACTTTCGGTGAATTCTTCAAATATTTTTATAAGTTGTTCTTTAAAAATTAATGAATAAAGCTGTGGTCCGTACGGTCCTTGATTAATGCCAAAATTTCCCATTATGAAGCCACCATTTTTTTTTAATTCGCTTTCATTAATTTTTAATTTTAAATCATCATTAATTTTATCAATTAAGTTATTAAAATCTTTATTAAGTTTTAAATCCGTATCAATTATTGCATAACCATTATTGATATAATAATTTTTATCTACTAATTTTTTTATAAACATAATCCTCTTTATGGATTTTTTTTATCAAAGTATAATTTAATTTTTTTGTCATAAAACTATTTAATTCATTGAAATTATAAGTTTCAATGCATAGATATTCAATATCAACTTCACTAAAATCTATTCCTTTCAGCAGTTCTATCTCTGAACCCTCAACATCAATAATTGCAAGATCAATTTTTTTAATTTCATAAGATTTAAAAATATTTTGAAGAGTTTCAACTTTACAAGTCAATTTTTCAAAATTTCCAGATCGAGTCTCTTTTGCTAACTTATTAATTTTTTGAGTGGGATAATGATTGAAATAAGATTTATCATTATCATCAACTATATATGACATTTGATTTAAATTTTTTATAAATAATTTTTTATTTAAAAAATCTTTACTTAAACAAATTGAATTTAAACAAATATTTTTTGGTCTATTTCTTTTTAAATACTTAAAATGTATAGGGTTAGGCTCAATTAATAAACCTTTCCAATCTAGTTCCTTTTCAAATCTTAATGAAACTGACTCAGAAAAGCCATTGTAAGCTCCAACTTCTAAGAAGAAACCATTTTTATGAGCATTTATTATATCCTTTAAAATTTTGTCTATATTGCCTCGGCAAGAATATCTATTTAGAAATTTAAAATTAAAATATTGGTAAAAAAAAGTTAAATCTAACCAGAATTTGTATGAAATTTTTTTTTTGATAAAGTTCTTAAAATTAAAAAACATCTTCTAATTTTTTTCAAAATACGCATATAAAAAATAGCCAAAATATCTTGAAAAAAATTTTCCTAACCAAGTGTTATGCGATTTAAAAAAAGGTAAAATTCTCCCATTGTGGTGCCCATAAGAAATTTTTATGTTTTTATATCCTATTTCTCTTAAAACTTTTTTCATTTCAAAGACACTATAGTGTTTATTATAGTGACCATCTGTAAATTTTTTACATATTGACGTAAAATTATATCCTCTAAATATGTATCCCTTCAAAAACAAATAATATATTGAAAGAAAGATATATCTAAAAGATAGCAAATTATAAACCATAATAAAACATGAACCGTTTTTTTTTAATTTCTTTTTTATGTTCATTAAAATTTTTGTAGGATTGTGGCTATGATGAATTACGCCCCAGCTAAAAACGAAATCAAAATAATTATTTTTAAAATCTAAATTTTCAGCATCCATTTGTTTCAAACTTACATTCTTAATTTTATTTAATTTTATATTTATTTTTGCATTTTTGATTGCTGGTAATGTCAGGTCAATTGCAAAAATTTTTTTTGCAAATTTACTTAAAATTACTGTGCTGGCACCAAAGCCGCATCCTAGGTCTAAAACTAATTTTCCTTTGATATTTTTTTTATATTTATGGATTATACTTAGAAAATCGGGATTTGAGATAATTAGTTTTTTATTAATAATATCAAAATGTTTTTTTTTTTTAGGTAACCGCTCACTCAGTGGTTTTTTAAAATCAACATATGTCATTGGGTTTAATGTCCAGAATTTTTTATTTTTTTTATTCTCTTTTGTAGTCATAACTTTTTAAAGTTTATCATTATTAATTTTTTTAAAAATATAACTTAGGTTTGTTTTTTTATTTATATCACCAAAAAATTTATCTATCTTAGAGTAATTTTCTCTGTCATAGGTACCATATTTTTTCTGAAAAAAATGGCATATCGCATAATACCTTTGTAAAAATCTAGATGAGTGATGTTTATTAAAAATTATAAATATAGAAAAAAATAATTTTAATATAGCAAAAGAGTAGCCAAAAATTTTATCAAAAATATTTCCTATTTTTTTAATAAGAACTAATCTATATTTGTAATTATAATAGACGTTTTTAGCCCAATTTTTTCCAACAGTGCCTGATACGTGATGATATATCTTTTCATCCAGGTCAACCCAGAGAGACTCTTTGCTTTCAGCTAACCGATAGGATAATTCAATATCTTCTTCACCATAAAAAAAATCTGGATCTGAAAGTCCAATCTTTCTAAGCCTTTCTGTTTTCATAATTGATGCACAACCAGAAATAGCATCGGTCTTTATCATCCCACTAAATTTTTTATCATCTAAATGACCAGTAGCACTATAAGAAGCACAATTTTTTTGAAATTTTAAATTATTACCTACCTCTGAACCTCTCCACCAAATGAAATTGGGTTTTTTTACAAACATAATTTTAGGGCTTATTCCATTTATTAACTTATTTTTTTCAAGTCTATTAATTAAATTTTTCAATGTCTTATTAGGTACAATCATGTCATTATCAATTCTTGCTACATATTTTAAATTATTATCAATGCAAAATTGATATCCTGGATTATGACCAAGACCACAGCCATAATTGAATTTATTTTTTATATAAAAACATATATTTGAAAACCCAAATTTATTTTCCTCATATGTTTTTTTATTTACAACTATAATTTTTTTTTTATTTATTTTAAGCCATTTAAATATTTCATTTGAGTATTTTTTTTGAGAATTATTATCTACTAAAATTAGAGTGTAATTTAGATTTTTTTGTTTATAAATTGAATTAATACACTCAATTGTTTTTTCAAAATCATTCCAAAATAATACTACAATACCGATTGTTTTTTTTGTCATAGTGCTCTTTAATCTAATATCTTAATTAATGAATTATAGTGATAAAAAAGTGTATAGTTTTTTGTAAAAATTTTTGCGTTTAGTTTCATCTTGTTTAATTCATCATCCCCAAGTTTTTCTATTTCATAAAACTTTTTAATAAAATCCTTAGTATCATTGCTTTTAAATAAGACCCCTCTTTTTTTTGTTAATTGATAAGATTTCTTTGGGCCCACTAGGACAATCGCTAGATAAAACTAATGCCTCTGAAAACATCGCCTCGACTAAAACAAATCCTGGGTCCTCCCATAACGAGGATAAAATGAATAATTTACAATTTGATAAATATTTATGAACATTATTTTCATATCCAGGTAGAAATATATTCTTCTCTAATTTTTTTTTTTCTAGGTATTTTTGGAAATTTTTTCTCTTTTCACCATCACCTAATATGATTAATTTTATATTTTGATTTTTTTTACATATTTGTTCAAAGCACTTAATTAAAAAGAAAAAATTTTTTTGTCTTGTAAATCTTCCAATAGCTAAATAAAATTCATTTTGTTTAAGAAATTTATCATTTTTTATTTTTCCCAAATATCTAGTATGAACTATTGGGTCGTATAATAATTCTAACTTATTTTCATCAATTATATTTAGTTCTTTAAAATAGTTTAAAGTCTCATTAGTTGGAAAAGTAACTTTATATATTTTTTTTAATGTCAGTCTCCAAAATAAATATCTTAAAAAATTAAGCTGAGGTTTACCAGATATTCTTAAGATAATTTTTGTATCGAAATTATTTATTAAATTTAAAAATAATGGTAATGAAGTTATAAGATGGATTATTAAATATTCTGGTTTTTCTTTTTGAATAAAATTTTTTAATGGAAAATAAGATAAAATAAATATTAAAAAGTATTTCAGTCTACTTTTAATAAATCCCCGTGAGGAAAATTTATTTAAAAAATTTAAACTATTTAAATTATAAAATTTTAAATGTTGGCTATTCTTTGCACCATAGTTAAGCCATTCTCCAAAAGCATTGATTATAATTGCTTCAAATTTTTTTTTTTGAATATTTATTAAGTGATAATACAGAGTTAATAACAGCTTTAGTTGTTGCAACTTTATCTATAAATGGTGACCAATAATAAACTCTAATACTTTTCATGTATAACTTTAACTAATTCATTAAGATACTTTTCGGAATTTTTTTGTTCACTAAATCTATAGATATGTTTTTTTGCATATTTTGCTTTATTTATAGCTATTTTATAATTTTTTAGGCAGTAAAGAATTTTCATTGCTATTTGCATTGGATTTGAAATTGGAACTATAAATCCACCTTTATTCTTTTTAACAATCTCTGAAGGCCCACTTTTACAATTTGTTGTAATTACAGGTGTATTAAAGTTTACTGCATCTATTACTACATTTCCTAAACCCTCATATAGTGATGATAAGACGAAAATTTTTGCTGATTTATAATAATTATCAAGATTTTTTTTCCATCCTAATATCTTTATATTTTTTTTTAAATTTAAATTTTCTATTAGTTGTTGAATTTTTCTTTTTTGATCACCATCACCAATAATTAGTAATTTTAAGTTGCAGTCTTTTTTAATCAATATCTGCATTGCTTTTACTAATGATTGATGATCTTTTTGTTTTGTTAATCTACCGACAGTGATGATGAAATTTCTTTTGGAAGAACTTTTTTTTTGATAAATTTTTTTTAAATATGGATTATAAATTGAAATCACTTTTGATTTGCTAAAAAGAAGTTTTTGTAGTGAGACTTTTGATCCCTCAGAATTGCAAATTATTTTGTCTGAAAAATTATAAGTTAAAATCTTAGACATAATAGCTAATAACGATAATAATTTATTCTCACTATAGATAGTTGAATAAATTGGGTCTTCTGCATTCCTCACAACTATTGAATAATTTTTTATTTTTGAAACTAAGATTGCCAGTGAACTACTCTGTAATGAGAATATAATGGTTTCTTTGGGATTTGAGATTTTTAGAATATTTGAAAGTATCGTCGTTGCACGAAAAGCTTTATATATTCTATCTGAAAAAAGACTATTCGTCTTATAGTTAGGATTAATTTGCAAAAAATTAGTATTTTTTGGTAATTTTTTTTTGGGTATATTTGATATTAATACAATCTTAACTTTTTTTTTTAAAAAAAAATTAATAAGATTCATTAATATTATTTCTACACCGCCTCGTTCAAAAGATGGATAAAAAATGATTATCTTTTTTAATTTCATTTAATCTTGATAAATAAGTTTTTATTCTTAAATTTTTTAAACCATTTTATAGTTTCGTGTAGTCCATTTTTTATAGTCGTAAATTTTTTAAACTTAATATATTTAATTAATTCTTTATTTGATCCATAAGTTATTTTCATTTCGCCTTTTCTTTTATTTTCATAACGTAATTTAATTTTTTTATTCAAAATATTTTGCACTAATAAAATAGTATCATTTATTTTAATTGGCCTAGAGGCACAAATATTTAAAATTTTAAGATTTCTATCAATTTTATTACTGAGGAGATAAATTATATTTACTACATCCTTGACGTAAGTAAAATCTCGCATTTGATTACCAAAATCATAAATTTTGACAGTTTTATTTCTTTCAATTAAGGAGAGCAATTTTAAAATTAACATATCTGGACGTCCATATGGACCATAAACAGTAAACGGTCTGATTATCTTAATTGATGTATTTGTGTTTTTTAACTTTTTTTTTATTAACTTTTCACAAGTTATTTTAGTCCTAGCATAATAATTTTTTGGCCTAAATTTAAAGTTTTCATTGATCGGATATTTTTTATGATCACCATATACAGAACTTGATGAGGAAAAAATAAAATGCTTAATTTTGTTTTTTTTAATTTGATCTACTAATAAATCTGTAACAATGACATTATTGGTATAATAACTTTTTGGATTTTTGTAAGAGTATATTACACCTGGTTGAGCAGCAAAATGAATAACATTAGTAAATTTGTAATTTAAAAAAATTTTTTCCACATTTTTTTTTTGACTCAAGTCAAATTTATAGAAGGTAAAATTTTTATTTTTTTTAAGCTCAGAAATCCTGTATTTCTTATAATTTACTGAATAATAGGAGTTTAAGTTATCAATACCTACAATTTTATGATTTTTTTTTAGCAGTAATTTAGACATATGAAATCCTATAAATCCTGCACAACCTGTTATCAAATACATCTTTTTAATATATTTCTTTTAATATTTTTTTGGCTCTTTCTTTTAGAGTAAAGCCTCTACTTAAATTATAATTATTTTTTGATATTATAAATTGTTTTTGTGGTTGGTTACTCAGTTTATTAATCTCATTTTTCCAAGAATATATACTTTTATAGTTCTTAACAAAAATAGCATTATTTCTATCAATTACTTCTTTTAAAACTTTATAGTCAGAACAAATTATAATTTTACCTGCACTCAAATAATCAAATAATTTTAGAGGAGAAGTATATTTTGTTACATCTCCGACATCGCCAGCAACTGTTATAGACGAAACATAAGGCAAGATGAGAATATCCATTTTTGATAGATTTTTTGGTATCTCTCTATATGGTACATGGTCATTTAAATGTAAGTTTTTATTTAAAAATCTGTATTTTAAATTGTTTAAATTTTGCAAATTCCCGTATAGAAAATACTCATTCTCTGGATCAATTTTTGCTAATTTAATAATTAAGTCTAATCCTCTCGATTTGTATAAAGATCCAAAATAACCGATTTTAAAGTGTTTTTTTTTACAACGAAAAATCTTTATCCTTTTTAAAGATGATCCACTCGGTAGGACTATAATCTTTTTTCTATTTAAATACTTTTTACGAATATATTCTTCTTTCACGCCATTTGTTATAGCAACAGCTTTTTTTAAATATTTTGAATTCAAAAATTTAAAATATTTCACTAAAAATCTCACTACTCTTGACTCTGTATTTAAGTCGTGGTGAAGTTCAATTATAGTTTTTCTTCTAAAAAGAATTAATAAAAAACAAGTAAAAAAATTTCGAGTAATATATATATCAGGTCTAAACTTCAAGCTTTCTAAAATTGAAAATAGGGAAAATAAATAATATTTTACACCTAAAGGAAATTCAGAATAATTTTTAATTCTTTTTATTGTAAATCTACTCTTTACGTCATAAAATTTAAATATATCAACATTTTTTTTTTTTACGTTAGTTGTTATCAACAAAACTTCATTTTTGATTTCAGAAAATGCTTCGCACATTTTTACTATTTGAATTGAGCTGGCAACTGAAGAAGGTATTGCTGAATTAGATAAATAACAAATTTTCATTTCAAAATTTATTTTTTCTTAGGAAGATCTGTAAACTTATCAAATTCCATATTAAATATGGATCGTAAAAAGTATCTCTGTGTTTTTTTATTAATTTTCCACATTCGATTAAATCAATATAATTTGAAGAATCATAGTAATCTTTATTTAAAATCAATTCTGCAAATTCGAAAATTTCATTTCTTAACCATCTCGAAAAAGGGGAATTAAATCCTAATTTTTTTTTGACTATTCTCTTTGATATCTCTTTATAATTTGTAGTTAGTAAATTTTTGCTTTTTAATAAAATTCCAAATTTTGAAAAATCACTAATCATTAAATATTTTTCGATAATATTTCTATCTAAAAATGGTACTCTTGCCTCAATACCTTCATTAGCATAAATTTTGTCATTTCTTAGTAAAATATCATTAGGTATCCAAGTGTCTAAGTCATGAAACATTACATTTGATAAATTTGGACTATAATCATTTTCTTTTGTGTGATTAAGTATTTCATTGATATTATTAGTTTTAATATATTCAAAATTTCTATAAACTTTATTTACACTTTTAAAAAGATTTTGTTCACTAAATGATAGGAATAATTCTTTTGAGTTATCAATGAAAAGTCTATTTAGATTTTTATTTTTAAATTTAAGTCCAAAATTTTTAAATAAATTTAATTTTCTTAATTGAGATATAATAAATATTGACTTATATTTATTATATCCTGTGAAGATTTCATCTCCACCATCTCCAGTGAAAACTACCTTTTCTGATATATTCTTACTTAAAATATAGTTTGATATTGAATTTGTATTTCCTATTGGTTCTTCAGCTATATCAACAACTTTTTCAGCATTTTCATAGAAATTGTTGGAAGATACTTCGATCGCGTTAAATTTTACGCCATAAGATTTAGATACATTTTTAGCTATTTTAAAGTCCTCAGAAAATTTTGCAGAATCCTTAAAATACACTGAATAATTTACAAAATTAGTTCCTTTATTTTTCAATAATTCATGAAATATTAAATTTGAGTCAAACCCCCCCGATAAAGAAAGGGCTACAGGAACATCGGATAAAAATTGTTTAGAAAAATTTTCACTTATATCTTTATTTATTTCGTGAGAAGAAACATTTTTATAAAAATTGAAATTAATAAACTTTGTTTTTTTTAAATCACCATTTTGGAACTCAATTAATTCACCTGGAAGTACTTTAAAAATATTTTTAAAAAATGTTTCTCTAAAATCATTACGATTAAAATTTGCGTAAGATTTGATTGCATTAATATTTAATTCCTTTTTATCACTTGCAAGGATAATTGGTTTTATTAAAGAAGAATAAATTAACCTTTTATTAGATGTGTCATAACTATAATAAAGAGGTTTGACACCAACTTGATCTCTAATCAAATAAATCTTATTCTGATCTTTAACGAATAAAGACAAAGCAAAAATACCTGATAACATCTTAAAAGATTCTTTTCCATATTGTTGAAAAAGTTTTAAAATGACCTCTGTATCTGACTTTGTTTTAAATTTGTAACCTTTTTCCACTAATCCTTTTTTTAGATCTAAATAATTATAAATCTCTCCATTAAATGAGAGTATAAAATTTTCTAAAATGAAAGGTTGATTAGATCTATCCTCAGGGTCAATGATCGAAAGTCTATTATGTGCTGTTGAATAATTTTCTGATAAAAAAAAACCTGTAAAATCTGGACCTCTTTGAGAGGTTATTTTTGACATCTTTTTAATTAATTCAGGATCATTAAAATTAAAACCATTAATACCACACATAAAATAATTTTTAAAAAATAGTTCTTGATGAACCACCATCTATAGGTATTGCTGAACCATTTATATAACTAGAGTTTTCAGATGCTAAAAAGATTATTAACTGAATGAATTCCTCAGGTTTAGCAATTTTTTTCATTGGAGATAAACTAATTAATTTTTTTAAATTTATATCAAAATCTTTTTTATTTTTAGATGATTTTTTTAAAAGATTATAAAATCTATCTGTTAAACACCCTCCAGTCAAAATTGTGTTAACTGTAATACCGTATTTTGCTACCTCTCGAGATAATGTTTTTGAAAATGAAGTAAGTGCTGCTCTAGTGACGTTTGATAAAGCCATATTATCGGCTGGCTCTTTTGCAGTAGTTGATGTGAGATTTATAATTCTTCCCCACTTTTTTTTCTTCATACTTTTAATAACAAGTTTACTTAATAAAACTCCACTCATAAGATTACTGCTTATCGCTAAATTCCAATCTTTAAACGTAGTTTTCTCAACACTTTTGGCTGGTGGACCACCAGAATTATTTATCAAAATATCAATAGATTTATTAAATTTTGTTTTAATTTTTTTAATTATTATTGGATGATTTTTTGGAATTGAGATATCTTTTTGAAGACATAAAAATTTTGATTTCTCTGAAATTCTTGAAAAAATTTTTTTTGCATTATTAAGATTTTTTTTTTTTCTACTACAAATACAAACATTTGCGCCAGAACTGATAAAATATTTTGCGATTTCGAGACCTATACCTTTAGATCCGGCTGTTACTAATACAGTTTTATTTTTAAAACTTATATTCATAAAATTTATAAATAACTATTTATTTTATCTACATTTAATGCGTGTATATTATCAGGATAATTTAATTTTTTGTCTAATTTAACATAAAAGAAAATCCCATAAGGTTTATATTTTTTAACATCAATTAGAGATTTAAGATATTTTGAGTGATTTCCATAACAAATTGGTAATCCGAATTTTTTTTTTAGTTTAGTCATTCTTTTAAAATTAAGATCAATTTTTTCTTTTTTGAAAGATGTGTGTATCAATGAAATTTTTTTTTTACTAATCCTATCTAATGTAAATTTAATTTCATTAAAATTTGCGAGGCCTGTTGAAAGAAAAACTTTTTTACAATTTGTATTAATAAGGTTTTTGATTAAATCTATATTTTTGATATCTGGACTTAGAACTTTATAAAAATCAATATTTAATTTTTTAAAAAATTTTATTCTTGAAACATCATTTGTTGCTACGCCTATAAGTTTTCCTTTTTTTTTAACATTTCTTATAAAATTAACAAGTGTGATATTCTTTAGTTTTAATTTTAGAAAATTTTTTTTTATAAAAATCATCTTTTAGAATTTGAATACTTATTCCATGAATATCTTTTTTTAGTAATTTTTCTTTTAGAGTACCTAAAATTTTTGTATCACCCATGTGATTTAATCCTATTTCAGCAAAGTAATACGGTTTCATTTGATATCTCTATTTTTTTTCTCCATAAAAACAATAAGTGATTGGGTATATTTTACCCAAATCTGTTTTTACAAAGACATTAATAAATTTGTCAACCAGAATAGATGATGCCAACAGAATGTTGTTCAAAATAGGTATCATTTTTGTATAGTCAAAAATGATTGCATAGCACGCAGTACAAGGTCCATAACCATGAGATTTTATTTGAATGTTAACAAAATTATGTCTCTCAAGCACTGTATTTAAAAATTGTGAAGTGTATCTATTAAAATCCTCTGGCGCACCATGTATTCTATGAATAAATGGTGTCGATCCAATGATATTTCCATTCTTGTCTAAGCATCTATAAATTTCTTTAACAGCATTATTTACATCATATACATGCTCTAAAACATTAAATATTACAACACTATCTAAGCTGTTATCTTTAAAATTTAATTTTCCCTCAAGATCTTGCTTTAAAATATTTTTATCAACATCATCAAATTTATCTGCGTAAATTATGTTATTTCTATCCTTTACGTTTATAAAATTAGTAAAATTTTTCTTTGAATCTTTATGAGAACCAAACTCAACAATCCTTTTGCCCGCAGTCATATTTTTTGCAAATATTTGTTGAAAAATTCTATTTAAACTGACTTTGAAGAAAGTAAGCTTCATTAAGTATAAAAATTCTTTAATCATCTTCAAATCTTTTTTAACGATCTTAACTTATCTTTTATATTCTCGATGATTCCATTTTTTTTTCTAAAAAAGGACTTTGTTAAATACTCCTCTTTAATAAATGATCTTTTTGGTGTTTTCCAATCACCATATTGGTATGTTAGATACTCGTCAACAGGGCCAGGACAATTTAATTCTCT
>CACHTQ010000003.1 GCA_902582845.1 uncultured Pelagibacteraceae bacterium
TCTTCCGAACCTTCTTTTTTTCTATCTTTTTTTGGAATTGCTTTTTGTGGGTTATTTCCATTAGCAGGCATAGGCATCAATTCATTCTCACCTAAAATTCTAGCTACTCTTGTCGTAGGTTGTGCACCTTGACCCAACCAATATTTTATTCTCTCAGCCTCTAATCCAATTCTTTCTTTTTTTTCTTTTGGTAACAATGGATTAAAAAAACCTACTTTCTCTATAAATCTACCATCTCTTGCAAATCGACTGTCGGCTACAACAACTTTATAAACAGGCCTCTTTTTTGTGCCACCTCTTGATAATCTTAATTTTAACATTTACTCTCCTTTTTATTTTAATTGATTAAATAATTCTGGAGGTATTCCTTTATCAGACATACCTTTCAGATTTCCTTTTGACATCTTCTTCATCATTTCAGACATCATTTTAAATTGTTTCAACAATTTATTGATAGTGGCTGGATCGGTTCCTGAACCATTAGCAATTCTTTTTTTTCTAGAGCCATCAATTATCTTTGGGTTCTCTCTTTCTTTTTTAGTCATTGATAAAATTATTGCCTCATTTTTTGTAATAACACTCTCATCAATACCTGCAGCATCCATTTGAGATTTAACCTTTGAAACTCCTGGCATGAAAGACATGATGCCTTCAATCCCTCCCATTTTTTTCATTTGTCTCAGTTGAGTTAAATAATCTTGCATTGAGAATTGTCCTTTTTTTAAATTTTCCTCAGTTTTTTTTATATTTTCTTCCCCAAGATCTTGAGCTGCTTTTTCGACAAGAGAAACAATATCTCCCATCCCAAGAATTCTATTTGCAATTCTATCTGGGTGAAAAACTTCAAGATTTTCGATCTTTTCGCCAATACCTAAAAATTTAATTGGAACCTGTGAAACAAATTTCATACTTACAGCAGCCCCGCCTCTCGCATCACCATCTGCTCTTGTTAAAATTATTCCAGATAAATTTACTGTATTATTAAATTCTTTTGCTACTGATGCAGCTACTTGTCCAGTAAGAGAGTCAGCAACTAAAAACGTCTCTGCAGGTTTAATGGCATTTTCAATTTGTTTAATTTCACTCATCATCTGCAAATCTATTTGTGTTCTACCAGCAGTATCGAATAAGATAATATCTGCGCCATTCAAGTTTGCTGCACTAATTGCTCTTTGACATATATCATTGGGTTGTTGACCTTCAATTATTGGAAGAGTTAATATATTATTTTGTTCACCTAAAAATTTTAACTGCTCTTGAGCGGCTGGTCTGTAAATATCTAAACTGACCATCATTACTTTCTTTTTTTTTGTATTCTCTAAATATCTCGCAAGTTTAGCAGTTGTTGTTGTTTTACCAGAACCTTGTAGCCCGACAAGCATCATTGGCACTGGTGGAACTGCATTTAAATTTACATCATTATTTTTTTCACCTAAAAGATTAACTAATTCATCATAAACAATTTTTACCACCATATCGCCAGGTGATGTTGATCTAATAATTTCTTGACCTAATGCTTTTGGTTTAACCTTTTCAATAAAATCTTTAGCAACTTCAAGAGATACGTCAGCTTCTAATAAAGCTTGTCTTATTCCTCTCAATCCTTCATCAACCTGATTTTCATCAAGTGATGGGGCTTTTTTTAGAGAGGAAAAAACTTCCTCAAATTTATTTGTTAAATTTTCAAACATATTTATTACACACAGCAGTAATCGCACTAGTGGGCGAACCCTCGCTGACTAGTGTCGATCTCTTTGTTTCCAAAGACACCGCAAATTTAATGTTTTTGCGGAAACCGCCACAAACTATAATAGAGGTTCAAAAAGTCAATAAATAAGTTAAATAACTATATATGGACATCAAAGCATTTAAAATGGACGGATTAGGTAATGATTTTGTGATAATTGATAATAGAGAAAAAATTACCAATTTGACGAAAGATCAAATAGTTAAAATTTGTGACAGAAATTTTATTGGCTGTGATCAACTAATATTTATTGAGTCAGATAGTTCTGCAGATGCAAATTTAAGATTTTTTAATTCAGATGGAGGAGAGTCTGGAGCATGTGGAAATGGAACTAGATGTGTTGCAAATTTGCTTTCAAATGAAAAAAATAACAAGTCAATAATTCTAAATACGCTATCTGGAAAATTAAAATCTGAAATTTTAGAGAAAAAAATTGTTACAACAGAAATTGGTAAAGCAAAGTTAAAATGGGATGAAATACCTTTATCAAAAGAAATGGATACAAAAAACTTAAATATCAAAATTATTGATACAAATAATAATGAGCATTTAGGTGGTACTGCAATTAGTGTGGGTAATCCACATATTGTTTTTTTTGTTAAAAGGATTGAGGATTTCAATATAGAGATAATTGGCCCCGAAATAGAAAATCACGAAATCTTCCCAGAGAAATGTAACGTATCAATTGCACAAGTTTTTAATAAAAATTTGATCAAATTAAAAGTTTGGGAAAGAGGAGCCGGTCTTACTAAAGCTTGTGGTACTGCAGCGTGTGCTACAGCATATGCAGGTAAATTAAATAATCTTACAGAAAATAAAACTGATATAGAGTTTGCAACTGGAAAATTATCAATTTCTATAGATGAAAATGATTCTATTCACATGAAAGGACCTGTTTCAAATATTAAAGAAATAAATATAAAATTATAATGGGAATCTTTGATAAATTTAAAATCGGATTTAAGAAAAGTGCATCAGCGTTTACATCAGGACTTAAAGAAATAATTGTCAAAAAAGAAATTAATGACCAAAATTTAAATAAGATTGAGGAATTTTTAATTCAATCAGATGTGGGGGTTGAAGCTGCCTCTGAAATAAAAGAAATAATTTCTAGAAAAAAAATTGATCCAAATAAAGATCTTTCTAAAGAGATAAACTCTATTTTAAAAGAATACATAATTTCTTTGATGAAACCTTTAGAAAATAAATCCTTTTTCGAAAAAAAAGAAAAGCTTAATGCAACATTAATTTCTGGGGTAAACGGCGTTGGGAAAACAACAACTATCGGTAAAATAGGAAAGATATTAAGGAACAACGGCAATAAAGTCATATTTGCAGCTTCAGATACATTTCGTGCCGCTGCAATTGAACAACTAGAAAATTGGGCAAGTAAAGTAGATGTTCAAATAGTAAAATCATCTCAAGGAGCTGATCCCGCCTCAGTTGCTTTTAAAGCATTAGATGAAGCTATTAAAAATAATTTTGATCAAGTTTTAATAGATACTGCGGGGAGACTCCAAAATAAAAAAAATTTAATGGAAGAATATAAAAAGATAGCGAATGTCACAAAAAAAATAGATCCCAACGCACCTCATAATGTTATCTTAATTTTAGATGCAACCTCAGGACAAAATGTATTAAATCAAGTCGAAGAATTTAATAAAATCATCCCAATAACAGGTATCGTGATGACAAAATTAGATGGCACAGCCAAGGGAGGAATTTTATTAGCGCTAGCAAAAAAATATAAAATTCCAATTATTGCACTAGGTTTGGGTGAAAAAGAAGACGACTTACAGTTGTTCGAAGCAGAAAAATTTGCCGAGGCTTTTACTCAAATTAATTGATTAAATTGCTAGAGATCAAAGGTTTGTAGATATTACATTTATAATTATCATCAAATTTATAATGACCACAATCTTTAGAAAATGAGGAGATTATAAAGTCAAATTTACCGGTGGTTGGGTAAAGCTCTAGTTTTTTACTGGCAATGTCATATTTAAAATTAGCATTTAAGCTTTTCACGGCGCTAATCAATACTAATGTTTTATCGTCTTTTAATAAATAATATGCAAAATCATCTGGAAACACTGGAAAATCATATTCTTGTAAAAGATATTTAGCTTGTGATGGAAACCACTCATAAGAAATTAGAGGTGAAGAGGACTTTGTTAAATGATTATAAATATAAAGATCCTTTGGATAATCATTTATATAATTTTCATTTTCACCTCTTGCTAAAATAGATTTTTCTCTACCTTTAAAATATAAGCTAAATTCTTTGTTATGTGAATCCATGTGATCTATGTGAAATAAATCGTCTGGTTGAAAAAATTCATCTTGTGAATAAACGTTGGTAGTAAAAACAAAGAAAGCAATAAACAAAACAGATAATCTTTTCATTATCTTTTAATAAAATCAAATTCTGAAGTATATTTGTTGATATTGTGGCTTAATTTAAACTTTTTAAAAATGAGTTAAGGGCTTTAACAAGATTTTCATCATACTCCATCATATGATTGTCATGTTTTGTAAAATAAGAATATTTCGGTTCATTAGCTTTTTCATACATTTTTTTTCCCATAAAAAATGGAACAATTTGATCAGCCTCACCATGCATTATTAAAATTGGAACATTTATATTATTAATTTTGCTTTTATTATCAAATTTATCTTTCAATAATAAACTTACAGGTACATACGGATAAAAGGTTTTGGCTGCATCAATCATAGAAGTAAAAGGAGTTTCCAATACAACGCCAGCAAAATTTTTATTTTGTGACAAATGAGTTGCAACACCAGTTCCTAATGACTCGCCATAAATAACAATATTTTCTTCTTTTACACCTTTTCTAACTAGCCAATTTATTCCACTTCTTCCATCTTTATAAAGGCCTTCCTCAGATGGTTTACCTTTATTGCCACTAAAGCCTCTCCAGGCAATTATTAAAAAATTAACATTCATTTTATGGAAATGGTTTAATTTATGAATTCTATTTTCAAGGGAACCAGCGTTTCCGTGAAAAAATAAAACTGTTTTATATTTTTCTAAGTCTTTTTCATGAAACCAGCCCAATAAATCAATGTTATCCTCCGTCTTAATTTTTACTTTTTCAATAGGGACTGATATTTGATCACCAGAATAATTATTTTCATTAGGATGATATAATAAATTTCTCTGATAAAAATATAAAAAAACTAAGATTAAAAAATAGACAAAAATAACTATTTGAAAAAATAAAAACAAAATATTCCTAAACTTTTTTAACATTTTTTTTCTTTGCTAAGTATATGCCAAAAAACACCAGGATTGTTCCGATGAAATGATAATTTTCAAATTTTTCATCAAATAAAAAATAACCATAAATTGCTCCATAGACTGTAAAAACGTAAAGAGTGAAGCCTGTTAAAGACGCACCTAATTTTTTTTGGGCAACAGTGTAAAGTGTAAAAGCAATTATTCCTGGCGAAATAGCAGCAAAGATTACCCAAAAATAAAATTCAGGCATAAAAACTGTCTGTTTATAAAATATTTCCTCACCTATATAGAATGGTAATAAACTTAAAGCTCCAAAAAATGATATTAAGGTAAATCTTTCAAATATTTTTAGTTCTGAATTCCAGTAAAACAAATAAATTGAATATAATGCCCATCCAATAGCGGCAGCTAACATCCATAAATCACCAATTGTGAATTGTAAATTTATTAATAAATTTAAATCTCCTTTTATAATGATTGTAAAGACTCCTATTAAACATGCGATTAATCCAATTATTTTTGTAAAATTTATTTTTTCATGAAAAAAAAAGTATGAAATCAAAATTATGAACACGGGTGAAGATGTATAAATAATTCCCATATTAGTCACAGTTGTAGTCTCGCCTGCTAAAAATGGAAAGGCTCCACATACTCCACATCCCATTAAGCCTAAAAAAAATAATTTTTTATATTCTTTTTTAATAATCTTAAAATTTTTTTTTAATGTTATGTATGTGAAGGGTAATAATATCAAAAAAACTATTGTCCATCTCCAAAAAGCTAATGATATTGGAGGTACAAACTCGACACCACCCCTAGCTACAACAAGATTACTAGCCATAAAAATTGGCTGAATAAATAATAAGGAAAATGAAAAAAAATTTTTTTTCGAATTATTCAATTTACGATAGATTAACTTTTATCAAAGAAGGCTTCGTAAATCATCATTATGATGGCAGCACCCATTAATAAATAAACCGGTACTACATCTAAAAAACCAATCATCATTGATCTAGTAAGAGTAGTCGCCAGACCAATTAAAAAGAAAACAGCAAATGACAAACCTATTATTGTTGTTATTTTATTCATACAATTAATCCTGACACTCCTTTTCAAGCCAATTAGCAACACCTAAAAATCTATGATCATCATATTTGTTGCCAATTAATTGAACTCCTAATGGTAGATTATTTTCACCCTCAAGTAAAGGCAGTGATACGCAAGGGGTACCTAGATAAGACCAGACTTTGTTAAATTCTGCTGTTCCAGTGCTCTTTAATCCTTTAGGTGCAACACCAGGACTAGATGGCGATAATACTCCATGATAATCTTCAAATACTTCTTCATAAGACTCATAACTTCTTTTCATGAAATCGATTGCCTCAGCATATTCTTTTGCGGTGTATTTATTTCCATTTGAAATAGCATCCTGCATATACTTTGAAAGTTTCTTTTTAAATTTTTGATAATAGATAGAAAAATTATTGGCTAAGTCTGTTTCATGAATAATTTGGTGATATTTGTGGATATCCTTAAAATATGACGGAGTATCAAATATCTCAATATTTTTGTTAAAAGATTTTATAAAATATTCAAAAGACTCTCTTGATTTTTTATCAATTATTTTCCAATGATCAGTTTTATAAAAAATAAACTTAGGCTCAAAAATTGGACCTTTCTTAGTTTCAGTTAAAATATTTTCTGTAGAGTAATGGATTGTAGCTGGATCATATTTGTCTTTCTTTATTAATACTTTTGCTAGCATAGCTACGTCTTCAACTTTACGACCAAACATACCAATTTGATCTAGGCTGTATGAGGTTCTTAGAACCCCGTTTCTTGAAATTAGTCCATAACTTGGTTTATAACCAACTACACCACAATAAGACGCTGGTCTTATTACAGATCCTCCTGTTTGAGAGCCAATAGAAGCTGGTGCCATAAAGGAAGCAACCGAAGCTGCTGATCCACTAGATGAACCACCTGGTGTTCTATCTTTGTCGTGAGGATTAGTTGTAGCTGGAGGTCCTAAGTAGGCAAGTTCTGAAGTTGCTGTTTTGCCCATAACAATTGCTCCTGATGCATGAAGCAAATCAATTATTTCAGCATTTTGAGAATATGATTTTCCTTTCCTGATTACAGTTCCACACTCAGTGGGCATATCAACAGTTCCTATGATATCTTTCACTGCTATAGGTACTCCATGCAGTGGTCCTACTGGTTTTCCTGATCTTCTATGATCATCAGCCTCAGATGCTTTTTCTAATAAAACTTTTTTATCAAAATGTGCCCAAGCTTTTACATCTTTTTCAAACTTATCTATTCGTTCAATATATTTTTCACAAACCTCGATTGATGTAAGTTGAGCATCTTTTATTTTTTTTGCTAGTTCCTCGAGACTTAAAGAAAATATATCTGTCATTTAAAATTAATTTGCAAATAATGTCTCTGGCAACCAAAGTGCTATTCCTGGGAATAAGTACATTAAAACCATCGCTAAAATTACAATTCCTAAGAAAGGCATTATTCCTCCAAAAATTTGCATAAGTTCAACATTCTTTGATTGAACTCCTTTCAAATAATATGCTGACATTGCCATGGGGGGTGTCAAAAATGAAGTTTGTAAGTTTAAAGCGATTAGCATTGCAAAAAAATATGGGTTAACACCAAAAAATTCAACTAATGGTAAAAATATTGGCACAAATATAATTAATATCTCTGTCCATTCTAGAGGCCAGCCTAATAAAAATATAATTAATTGGGTAATAACTAAAAACTGCCAAGGTTGTAAATTTAAAGATTTAAAAAAATGCTCAAAAACTTCATGACCACCTAAATATGAAAATACTGAGGCAAAAGTCCAAGATCCAATAAATAACCACATGATCATAGCTGTTGTTTTTGCTGTAAGAAAAACTGACTCTTTAAAATTTTTCCATTTAAGGGTTTTATAAAAATATGACAGCACTAATGAACCAAATGCACCAACAGCGGCTGCCTCTGCCGGAGTTGCTATACCTGCAAGTATTGTTCCTAAAACTAGGATTATTAGAGAAAATAACGGTAAGAAAGAGACCAAAACCTCTTTCAAAATTACTGCGGTAGGAGGTATCTCTTCTGCTGCAGGTTTTGGAGCTATCGAAGGATTCATCCAAGCTCTGAATATTGCATAACCAATATAAAGTCCTGCTAACATTAATCCTGGGAAAATTGCAGCTGCAAATAATCGTAAAGGCGACAATTGAGCAATAACAGAATAGACAATCAACATAATACTAGGTGGAATTAAAATTCCTAAGCAACCACCTGAACAAATAATTCCAGATGCAAATTTTTTATCATAACCAGCTTTAATCATTGCTGGCCAAGCAAGAAGACCCATCAATGTTACTACTGCTCCTATGATACCTGTTGCGGTTGAAAATAGTGCACAAGTAATTAATGCAGCAACTGCCATTGAAGCTGGAAGTTTGTGAGATGCTAATCTTATTGCGAAAAATAATTTTGCAACAATTCCAGCTCTTTCAACTAAATATCCCATAAATAAAAAGAGGGGGACTGCGGTCAACACATTGTTATCCATAACAGTATAAGTATTTTGAACAAAGAGTTGAAATATTCTGTTATCGAATAGATGTTCCATCTTGGTTGGATCAAAATAAGCGTAGTATCCAAAACCTAAACCCATTGCCATTAGAGTGAACGCAATAGGAAAACCTAATAAGACGGCAAATAGAAATATCCCCATCATCATGATTGCTACTTCTGGATTTGTTAAACTAAATAACATCTTCTTTGTTTCCTTGTTGTGAAGTTCTCATTAATACTTTTTCAGTTTCCTCAGCATCACGCTCTGTTCCTCTTTCAGGCCAACTACCTGTTTGAATACAGATGATACATCTAAATACCTCACCAATTCCTTGAAGTGTTAAAAGTGTTCCAGATAATGGTATTAAAGATTTTGCCATATAAATTTGAATTTGTGCAGGACTATTCCAACTTGTTTCTTTAATTTTCCATGCTAATGCTGCATATTCGTAACCATAAAAAGCTAAAGCAATAACGCCAGGGAAGAAGAAAATAAAATATAAAACAACATCTATCCAAGCTTGTGTTCTCTGAGAAAATAATCTGTATATAACATCTCCTCTGACATGTGCTTCAGTACATAAAGTATAAGCTCCTGCCATCATAAAAATTGCACCATACATCTGAAGACTAAAATCGAAATTCCATAAGGTTGGGGCGTTCAAAGCATACGCCATAAAAACTTCATAGCATGTTCCGCCCATCAAAATTACTATACACCACGAGAATGCTTTACCCATTGAGACACTCAAACGATCAGCGAATTTTATGTAAGATCTCATCATAGATATAGACTCTTATTGAATTGTTCTAAATTAATCAAATAAAAAAGGGGGCCGAAGCCCCCTCCTTAAAATTTGTAAAAGTTAATTATATCTTAACTTTTGCAATTGGACCAAACTCATTTTCATATGCAAGTTTGTAATTAGGCTGATTCATCAGCAAGTACTTCATTACTCTCTTCGCATAAGATTTTTGAGAATCAACAACTTTCTTAAAGAAAGGATCT
Source organism: uncultured Pelagibacteraceae bacterium (assembly GCA_902582845.1). Classification (GTDB taxonomy): domain Bacteria; phylum Pseudomonadota; class Alphaproteobacteria; order Pelagibacterales; family Pelagibacteraceae; genus Pelagibacter. The sequence goes on from CACHTQ010000003.1 coordinate 9,604, forward strand.
TTCTTATTAAAGTCACCAATTACTTTGTCCCAACCTTTTAATTGTTGAGCTAAAATCTCATCTGAAGTTTGGTAAACATTTACTTTATGCTCATTCATCAACTTAGCTAAGTCAGCTGAGTATCTTACTAAAGCTTTAAAGTAGTTATCACTGTTTGCAGCATAAGCAGCATTTTTCAATATCGCTTGGTGCGCAGGTGATAAACTATTATATGTTTTTTTGTTAACTGGAATCTCAAACATCTCTTGAGATTGGTGGAAGCTTCCTAAGTGATAGTGCTTAGAAACGTCTTGCATACCAAATTGAGAGTCTGAAGTTGGGTTGTTAAACTCAGCAGCTTCAATCAAACCAGTTTTCATAGCTGGCTGAATTTCACCACCTGGTAATTGTCTAACTACCATTCCCATTGCAGTCAACACGTTAGTCGCTAGACCAACTGTTCTGTACTTCATACCTTTAACGTCAGATACTTTTGTTACGTTCTTTTTGAACCAACCAAAAGGCTGTGCTGGCATAGGCATATGGAAAAAACCAATGTAATCAAAACCTACTTTTGCAAGAGTTTCGTCATACAGTTTTCTTCCTCCACCATACTCCATCCATCCCATAACTTCTTGAGATGACATACCGTATGAAGGACCAGTTCCAAATAATGATGCAGCTGGATTTTTACCATACCAATATGCAGTCACCCAGTGACCCATATCTACTACACCAGAACTTACTGCTTGTCCGATTTCTGAAGTCTTTACGACTGCTCCAACTGGTTGAAGATCAATCTTAAGTGTACCTCCAGACATCTCATCTACCATTTTGCAGTAGTCTCCGGCCATTTCAAAAAAGATGTTTGCTCCACTTGGCCATGCAGCTTGCATCTTTAAAGTTTTATGACCGCCCGCAGTTGCTATGTTTGGCATTGCAACAGCAGCTGCAGCTACAGCACCTGCTTTAGCGGCAGTTTTAAAGAACTTACGTCTTGAAGATGTTTTCACCTTCAATGATTTATTTTCTTTTGTCATTATTACTCCTATTAAAGTTAATTAACTCGATCAATTTAAGCACAGATTCAATTTAGAGTCTTTCCAAAAAATGGGGTAGATGTCGCAGAATTTAAATTAATTTCAATCTGAAGTAGAATTAATTTACTTTATTTGTGCAATTTCCCGTCTTAAAGAATTCATCAATATTATCTATCGCAAGGTTTGCCATAGCTATTCTAGTGTCTTTAGTTGCACTACCTAAGTGAGGTAAAATAAAAGCTGATTTGATTTTTAAGTATCCTGGATTTAAATTTGGCTCATTCTTATAAACATCAAGTCCTGCAGCATAAATTTTTCTTCTATTAAGTGCATCTATCAAAGCATCATCATCAACTATATCACCTCTTGCAACATTAGTGATTACTGCTCCTTTAGGGAAATACTCAACTGTCTCTTTGTTTATCATATTTTCAGTCTCTTTTGTTGCTGGACAACAAATAGATAAAACATCAGACACTGAAAAAAGACTTTTTAAATTATCGTGATAAATGGCACCTTGCTCTTTCTCCTCACTCAGTTTTGACCGGTTATGATAGTGAATAATCATTCCTAATGATTTAGCAATCCTAGCAATTTTTTGTCCAATTCTACCCATTCCTAAAACTCCAAGCCTTGTTCCAGTTAATTGTTTACCAATCAAATAATCTGCAGACCATTTCCATCCACCCTCTCTGGCAGACTCAATTCCTTCTGCGGCCCTTCTACAAGCTCCTAATATTAAAAGAATACCAATCTCAGCTGTTGCATCTGATAAAACTTCTGGTGTATTAGTAACTGCAATTCCTCTTTCTTTTGCTGCTTTCAAATCTATATTTCCAAAACCAACTGCAAAATTTGAAATAATTTTTATTGTATCTGGTAACTTATCAATAGTCTCTTTATCCATCTTTTCGGTTAAAGAGGATAGTATACCGTCACAACCTTGGCTCATCTCTATAACTTTTGATTGTGAGTATAACTCATCATTAGAATTGAATATTGGATCAAATGTTTTTGAAGCTTTATCTTCACTTTCTTTGATTAATTTTCTTGTAATCAAAATTTTTTTCATAAAATATTTTTGTTAATTAAGATCAAATATCTTGCCTGGATTCATTATATTGTTTTGATCAATGCTTCTTTTAATTAATTTCATAACAGGAATGTTGTCTCCATGCTCCTTTAAAAGATATTCTTTTTTATGAAGGCCTACACCATGTTCTCCTGTGATCGTTCCTTTTAGATCTAAGGCCTTTTTTATTAATAAGTCATTAAATTCTCTTATTTTTTTATACATTTCTTTTTTTTCAGGATCAAAAGGTAATAATACATGAAAATTTCCATCTCCTAAGTGGCCAACCATTGGAGCTCTAAGTCCGAACTTTTTAGCTTGTTCCTCTGCATAATTTACACATTCTGTTATATTTGAGATAGGTAAACACACATCTGTTGAATAAACTCTTCCATTATTTATCAAAGCTTTTACAGAATAGTAAACGTCCCATCTTGCTTGCCAGAGTTTATTTCTTTCCTCTAAATCTTTTGCCCATTTAAAAGAGCTCCCATTATTATCTTTAGATATTTCCTCTACTATTTTGATATTTTCATTATTAGATAATTCTGATCCATGAAATTCAAAAAATAATGTCGGCGTTTCCTCAATATCTTTTAATTTTGAATAATTTATACTTATTCCCATTTGGTCTTTATTTAACATTTCAATTCTTGCGATTGGGACCCCATATTGAATAACTTGTTGCGCGGTTTGAACTGCTTTTTCTAAAGTCGGGAAGTGACAGACAGCTGACATTATACTCTCTGGAATGGGAGAAAGTCTTAATTGAACTTCCGTTATAACTCCTAAAGTTCCCTCAGAACCAATAAATAAATTAGTTAGATTATAACCCGCTGAGGTTTTTTTCGTTCTTCCTCCTGTGTTAATAATATCTCCATTAGGCAAAACAACAGTCAGACCAGTAATTACAGTTTTCATAGTACCATATTTAACCGCCATTGTTCCCGAAGCCGATGTGGAAGCCATACCTCCGATCGCTGCATTAGCACCTGGATCAATTGGAAAAAAGACACCATCCTCTCTAAGATATTCATTTAATTGTTCTTTTGTAACACAGGCTTGAACCCTACAATCAAAGTCCTCAGCATTAACACTTAAAATTTTATTCATTTTTTCGAGGCTTATGGTTATCCCTTTTTCATTTCCAACCACATTACCCTCTAAAGAGGTACCTGTACCAAATGGCACCACAGGAATTTTATGTTCATTACATAGTCTTAATATTTGTGAAACCTCCTGATTAGTTTCTGGGAATACTACAGCTTTTGATAAAATTGGATCATAAGTGTCTTCACCTCTTGCATAATTTGTTCTCGTGGATACAGAAGTTGAAAATCTTCCATTAAAAATTTTTTTTAGCTCAGCTTGCACTTGATCATTCATAAGAAGTGATATTAATAAATAATGCTAAAAAAATATACCTTATTTAGATAGCATTTTCTTTATGTTTTCCAATGCTTGTGAAATATTATCTCTTGATGCAGCAAAACTAAATCTAACATAATTTTGGCAAGTTTCACCAAAAGCTGATCCAGGAACTATTGCTACTCCTGCTTCATGCATAGCCTTTCTTGCAAACTCTGCACCATTCATACCTGTGCCGATTACTTTAGGAAATGCATAAAAAGCTCCTCCAGGTAGACTACATTCTACACCTGGTAAATCATTTAAACCTTTATAAATTAGGTCTCTTCTTTGAGTAAATTTTTCCATCATCGCATCAATTGAATCATCTGGTCCATCCAATGCTGCAATACCAGCAAATTGAGCTGCAGCATTAACACATGAAACACTATTAATTAATAATTTATTAACATGTTCAACTAAATGCTCTGGCCAAAAACTCCAACCAAGTCTCCACCCAGTCATTGAGTAAGCTTTGCTCCATCCCTCCAATACAATTAATCTTTCTCTCAATTCAGGATAATTAAAAAATGTTGGCATTTCTTTTCCATCAAAAATTTGTCTGCTATAAATTTCGTCGCTTAATATTGTTACATGAGGGTGCTTTTTCAGACCATCAGCCAAAACATCTACGTCTTTTTTATCAACAAAGCTCCCTGTTGGATTATTAGGATTTATCAAAATTAACAAACGAGTTTTATCTGTTATCATAGATAATATTTTGTCAGGATCGAATTTCAAATCTTTATTTTCTGTTAAGTCATATGGGACTGAAGTTGAGCCTGTATAATTAATCATTGATTCATAAATTGGAAAAGCAGGTGTTGGGTGTATAATCTCTGCTCCAGGTTCACCAAAGCATTGAATAGCATAACTCATTGTTGGCTTACCACCTGGCATGATTAAAATTCTTTCAAAATTGATGTCAACATTGTAACGTTTTTTTATCCACCTCGTAACAGCTTGTCGACATTCAGGAATTCCATTCGACATTACATATCCATGATGTCCGTCATCAAGTGCTTTCTTGGCTGCCTCAACAACATGTTTTGGAGTTTTAAAGTCTGGTTGCCCCAATCCTAAATGGATCATTGGTTTACCTTGAGCTTCCAATTTTTTCGCCTCTGCAAGGACTGTAAATGCAGACTCTGTTCCTAATCTTTCTAAACTTTTAGCTAGTTTCATAATTTTTATTTTTAAACCTAATTTCTATAAATTAATTTTGAACTATTCAACTCTTTTAAATTTTTACACCCCATTAATACCATATTTCTGTTTATCTCATCGTGCATGTTTCTCAATAAATGCTCAACTCCTTGCTGTCCACCTGCGGCTAAAGAGAACAAGAATATTTTTCCAAAACTACAGGCTTTTGCTCCAGCTGCTAAGGCTTTTAAGACGTGTGTCCCTCTCCTTACTCCACCGTCTAGGATTATTTCCAGCTTATCTCCAACTGCATCTGAAATTGCTTTAATTTGATCAAAAGGTGATCGAGATCCATCCAGCTGACGACCTCCATGATTTGAAATCATAATTGCAGTGCAACCAATATCAATTGCTCTTTTTGCGTCATCAACACTCATGACTCCTTTTAATGCAAAAGGACCATTCCATTTTTTAATGCAATACTCTGCATCTTTCCAATTCATTAAAGGATCATATTGCTCATTAATATATTCTATAACAGATTTAGCTATGTTAGTCCCTTTATCAGTCTTTGATGCCACATTAGCTAGTTTAAATTTTCCATGTGTTAAATAATTAAAAACCCAACTAGGATGTGATGCAAAACTCATTAAACTTTGCAAAGTCAATTTAGGTGGTGTTGTAAATCCGGTTCTATGATCTCTTTCTCTATTTCCTGCAACTAATGTATCAACAGTTAAACACATTCCATTAAATCCTGATCTTTTACATCTATCTATTAAATCATCGGTTATTGATTGATCCTTGTGCACATACAATTGGAACAATTTTGGCCCACCAGAAATATTTGAAATCTCTTCTATAGTATTGTTTGCCATTGTTGACATACTATAAAAAGTTCCAAATTTTTCAGCTGCTCTAGCTGAAGCTTTGTCTCCGTCATGGTGATATAATCTTTGCATTGCACAAGGAGATAAAAAAATTGGCATATCAATTTTTTTGCCAAATATGGTGGTTGATAAATCTGGCTTGCCAACACTTGCCAAGATATTTGGAACTAAATCACATTGGTTAAAAGCTTCAGTGTTTCTTTTTAAGGTCGTCTCATCATCGGCACCGCCATCAATATAATGAAAAATCGGTGAAGGAAGTTTTTTTTTTGCTAGATTTCTAAAATCATTAAAATTATAGCAATCTTTTAAAGCCACTATTTTCTGAATCTTAAATTACTTCTATTTAGATCACTAATCTTGGTGCACCCCATAAGTTTCATATCACGCACTAGTTCAGCTTTATATTTTTCTAAAGCTCTTTCGACACCTGCTTGACCTCCAGCTGCTAAAGCATAAAGATATAATCTTCCACCTGAACAAGCCTTAGCACCTAATGATAATGCTTTAAGCATATGAGTACCTCTATGAATTCCACCTTCACAAATGACATCTAATTTATCACCAACTGCATCAACAATTTCTGCAAGTTGATCAAAAGGCGCTCTAGATCCATCTAACTGTCTTCCGCCATGATTTGATACCATTATACCTGTACATCCTATGTCTACTGCTCTTTTTGCATCTTCAACACTCATAATTCCTTTGAGAGCGAAATGACCTCCCCATTTAGAACAAAGATTTTCAGCATCTTTCCAATTCATAGATTGATCCAGCATAGTTGAAAAATAATTTCCAATTGATGAGTTAACATCGGTACCTTCTTTCACAAAATCTTGTAAATGAGGTAATTCAAACTTACCTTTGGTTAGATAGTTAATTCCCCACATCGGTTTAGTAGCAAAACTATATAAACTTGCTAAAGTTAACTTTGGTGGAGAGGTAAATCCTGTTCTTAAGTCTCTCTCTCTATTTCCTCCAGTAATAGTATCAACTGTTAATGCCATCACATCAAAATTTGCTGCTTTAGCTCTTTCTAAACAAGAGTCGTTTAGACCTCTATCTTTATGAAAATAAAACTGAAACATTTTAGGTGTATCAATCATTGAAGAAATTTCCTCAACGCTTACTGTAGCTAAAGCAGAAACACCAAACATTGTATTAAATTTTTTTGCAGCTTTTCCAACCGCTCTTTCTCCATCGTAATGAAAAAGTCTCTGCAAAGCTGTTGGTGATAAATAAAAAGGTAAATCTAATTTTTTTCCAAATATTGTAGTAGACAGGTCGACTTCTTCAACTCCTCTCAAAACATTAGGAACTAAATCCACATCGTCGAATGCACTAGTATTCCTAGCATATGTAACTTCATCATCTGCTGCACCATCAATATAATGAAAGATTGGTGATGGTAGTCTTTTTTGAGCTAATTTTCTAAAGTCACTAAAATTATGGCAATCTTTTAAATTCATAAATTTTATTTAGAACTTTTTGAGGAAGTTAAACATATAACTATTTGCCCCAGGATTTTTGTCCCCTAAACTAGCATTAGATACATGATTATATGATACAGCAAAATTTGTCGTATCTGTAGTTTTATAAGAAAGCTGTAATTCTGACTTAAATTCAAGAACATGTCCAAGATCCTTTCCATCGCCTTCATGGTAAAGTCCAGGAGTAAAGCTTGGAGTGAAAAAAAATGGTCCCATGTCCATATTCCATTCCACACCTGTGTAAATGTATGCAGCAGAATTTTCTGTAACGAATCCTCCAGTAACTGGCGAAACATTTCCTAAAAATGTATTTCTATTTAAATTTTCATTTTGATGCTGGAAACCAAGCAATGTTGCTTTTTGCTTATCATCACTAAAATCAAAATTTCCAAGATATAAATTAAATTGATGGTTGTTATCATCAATATCAGTGTCCCCAAATAATTTTGTGGGCAAAGTCAAAATTAAAAGAACTAAAAAGAATTTTTTTAAAATCATAATATTTAATTAAAATTATTTTTTATAATAAAACCTTTTAATGATTATGGCACCACCCACTAAGAATATCAAGATAGGCAATAACCATAAAAAGTAGGTATTTTGATTAAAAACTGGATCATACAATATCCACTCTCCGTATTTCATTTTTAAGAAACTATATATTTCTTCCTCACTCATTCCTTGTTGGATTTTATCTTTAATTACCAACTTAAGACTTATCGCGAATTCTGAGTCAGAGTCATGTACTGATTGACCTTGACAAATTAAACATCTCAAATTTTTTGCTATCTCATTTTCAGACTTAATTTCACCTGCCATTAATAAATTAAAATTTAAAATATTAATTACAATCAAGAATATATTGATAAATTTCATCTAATTAATTTCTGGATTTCTAATAAATCTTCGTTGTTAATTGGTCCAATAAATCTTTTTATAATTTTACTTTGATATATTAAAAAACTTTCTGGAACCCCATAAGCACCCCATTCTATTGACGCTGTACCATCCTTATCTGAAACAATTAAATCATAAGGGTTTCCCAAATCATTTAAAAAACTTGAGGCATTTTTAAAGTTATCTTTATAATTTAATCCTATTAATTTAATTTTTTCATTATTTTTTAATTTCATCAAAAATTCATGTTCCGCTTTACAAGGGATACACCATGATGCCCAAATATTCATAAGATGATAATCATTATTTTTAAAAATTTTTTCTGAGATAATAATCGAGCCGTTCTCAAAAGATTTTAATTTAAATGATGGAACTTCTTTTTCTAGATTGGTGTTCGGAGTATAAATATTTGGATTTTTTAAACCTTTAAAAAAAATTACAAAAGTTATTATAAAAATTAAAATTAAAATTAGTGGAATAAATTTAGATTTCATATCTTTTGTTGAAAAAACTTAAAGAACCTCCAAAAGTTATCAATAATACTGAAATCCATATCCAGATCATAAAAGGTTTAACTTGATATCTGATATTAAAATATTCCTGATTCTGAACATAATTCATTGTCATAAATTTATCTGTGAATAGGTTCGTTTTAATGTCAGCTTCACTAGTGATTATATTTGGTTGATTATATATTCTCAACTCAGGATTGAGGATATCTGATGATCCATCCAAGTATTGGATATTAAATTTGCCTATAATTGCCTTAAAATTTTTTTCATCCTCTTGATCAATATTTTCAAAATTAATTGTAAACTTTTCAGCCTTAAATGTTTCACCAATTTTTAAATTGGTAATTACCTCATTAGAAAAAATGTTATTAAATAAAATGCTTAAAATTAATAAGCTGAAACCAAAATGAGCAATGTTCTGAGATAAATTTTTAAATCTTTTGACAAAAAATTCTCTCGAAGTAGAAAAAAATAAAAAAAAAGCAGATGTAACTAAAATGGTATTAACTAGAAAGTTTATATCAAATTGTTTAATTATTAATGCTGATAATAAAAATGATATTATTAAAAATATCATCATATAAAACTTATCTTTAAAATCTGATTTAACCCAATTAAGATTTGGCCCAATTGCCATAGCTATTAAAAATGGAATTAAGAAAGGCAATATGAGTTTGTTATAAAAAGGTGGTCCAACAGATATTTTATTTGCAGTTATAACTTCTAAAAATATTGGATAAATCGTTCCTATTAAAACTACTGATAAAAAGTACATCATAAACCAATTATTAATCAAAATAGATGTCTCTTTACTTAGCCAAAAAAAATTACTTTCTATTTTTTCTTTCCCTGAATGAAAAAAAATGAAAATAAAAATAGATAAAAAAATAAGTGTAAAAAGAAAAATTAGAATAAACAATCCCCTCTCTGGATCATTGGCAAATGTGTGAACTGAATTCAAAATTCCAGATCTTACCAAAAAAGTACCACTCATACTCAAGGCAAAAGTTGCAATTGACAGTATCATGGCCCATGAAGTTAAAATTTTCTTCTTCTCTAAGACTAAAATACAGTGAAGTAGAGTTGTTAGTGCAAACCATGGCATTAAAGATACATTTTCAACTGGATCCCAAAACCAAAAACCTCCCCAGCCTAATTCATAATATGCCCAAATAGATCCAAGTAAAATTCCTAGTGTAAGAAAAACCCAAGATGCTAAAACCCATTGTTTAATATGCTTTGCCCACTCTTTTGATACATGTGATGTAACCATGGCAGCAAGAGCAGATGAGAAAATTATCGAAGAACCCACATAACCCAAATATAAAATTGGTGGATGTATTGCTAAAGCAGGATCTTGCAAAATTGGGTTCAGACCTAAGCCTTCATTTGGTGTTGGAACAATATAATTAAATGGACTTGAGGTTTTAATTAAAAAAATAAAAAACCCTATGATTATTATTTGTTGAAATAATAAAGTAAAAATTCTGTAATTTTTTGGCTGTTGACTAGATTTAATTAAAAAAATTGAAATAAACAAAGTTAATACTAGCAACCATAACAATAAACTACCCTCATGATTGCCCCAAGTTCCTGAGATTTTATAAAATAATGGTTTGGTCGTATGAGAGTGATTAAATACAGTTTCATTACTAAAATCTGAGTTAACAAAAGAAATAATTAATCCAAAGAAACTTGTGACTACAAAAAAAAATTGGGTAAATGTAAAAGATATTATTTTTTTATCTAAAATTTCAGTATCCCTTAAATTTCTAACTGAAAAAAAAATAATAAAAACTGATAAAAAAAGTCCAAAACTTAATGAATAAGAACCTATTAAACTCGCCAAATTTATTTCTCCTCTAATGCAGCCTTAACTTCTGGCGGCATATAATTTTCATCATGTTTAGCTAAAATTTTTGTTGCTAAAAAAAAATTTTTATCTTTTAAATATCCCTCAGCAACAACACCCTTTTCCTCGGCAAAAAGATTTGGCACAACCCCAGAATAAACAACATTTATCTCGTTTTTAAAATCTGTAACAATAAATTTTATTTCTTTTGAAATTATAGTTATAGAGTCTTTTTTAACCATCCCACCTATTCTAATTTTTTTTTTACCAATTTCACTTAAAGTTTTAATTTCAGTTGGAGACTTAAAAAAAATAACATTCTCCTCTAGAGACTTAATTAATAAAAAAACTGATAACGCTAATGTTATTAATATTAATAATACGAAAAAAAATCTTAATTTAACTTTTCGCCCATACATGTTTCAAAAGTTAAATGTTTGAAGTATTTGACAAAATTTCTTTATTTATACTTTGAGATTTTGCAAAAGCTGCTCTCTCAGAATTTAAAGATCCAAATTTTGCTATAAATTTATTTTTTTCTTTGTTGTATTGAATTTTGATGACCAAAAAAAGCGTCAAAAAACTTACTAGAGTAAACGCAAATGCTGACCAAACATACAGTCCAAATCCATTCATAAAAAATAAATTTTCAATCATAATCTATCTAACCCTTTGTTCTTAATTTTTATCAGTTCTGTATTATATTTCATTAAAAAAATTAGTAGAGAAAATAGGGCAAATGCCGCAGTCATTGTCAATAAAGGAAAGAGCATTGATATGTGAATTGACGACTTCGAAAGAATATTGATTGAAGCTGGTTGATGCAATGTATTCCACCAATCTACTGAATACTTAATTATAGGAACATTAATTATTCCCAAAATTGTTATAATTGATGTGACTTTAAATACTTTGTCATTATCTTCAAAAATTCTCCATGCAATAAGATACATTATATAAAACAGTGCTAGTATTAACATTGAAGTTATTCTTGCGTCCCAAGCCCACCATGTTCCCCATGTAGGTTTACCCCATATCGAACCAGTCACCAGAGCTATTATATTAAATACTAGTCCAGAAGGTGCCAAACTTTTTGCAATTAAAAAAAAATTTCTTATTTTAAAAATGTACCCAACTATAGACAAAAAAGTAATAGCGGAAAAAATTCCGAGTGAAATCCAAGCTGCTGGAACATGAACATACATAATTCTTACAGAGTGACTCTGCTTATAATCCTCAGGAGATAATATTAATGCTTCTGTTAATCCTATAGAGAGAATGACGATAAATAAAAATAATACATATTTAGGAGCTTTCGAGGTTATTGAAAAAATTTTATTCGGTTCAAAATATTTAAACATATATGGGATTATATTTATTATGAAAAAGTTGCCTGATCAAGAATGCCAGAGGGAGATAATAACGAAGGGTAAATAAGTAGCACCCTTGACCAGAATTGACTTCATTAGAGCAAATAGCTGTGTCAAAGGTTTGAACTAAATGTGTTAAAAAAGTGATTTATTTAATTTGATAGCTTGAAATAGCTAGATCCCTTTTTCCCAGAAAAAATTTCTTCAATTAAAGGATGTTTTATTGGCTCATCTGAATCATCAACTAAAAGATTTTGCTCTGAAACGTATGCCTCATAAGTTATTTCATCATTTTCTGCTAACAGATGATAAAAAGGCTGATCTTTTCTAGGTCTCACATTTTTTGGAATAGATTGATACCATTCTTCTGAATTATTAAATTCAAAATCAACATCATAAATCACACCTCTAAAGTCGAAGTGTTTATGCTTCACTATATCACCAATTGAAAATTTAGCTTTCTGAATTGCCATTGAGTTTAGTATGGGTATTTAAAAATAAAAATCAATAAGAAAAATTAAAAGTTTTTATGAAAATATTATTTATGTTAATATCTTGCTTGTGAACAAATCTTTTTTAAAGTTTCTAACAGATTTTGGACCTTTAGTAATTTTTTTTTACTACTATTACGATAGTGGTAAAGACTTAAAAATTGCCATTCCCCCATTTATTGTTGCGACAATAATTGCATTGGCAATTGTTTGGTTCTTAGAAAAAAAAATACCAAAAGTTCCTTTGTTAAGTGGAGTTTTAATTACTTTCTTTGGTGGCTTAACAATTTACTTTGATAATCCAGTTTTTATTTATATTAAACCAACAATCATAAATATCCTATTTGCATTCGCTTTAATATTTGGAAGATACTTCACAAATGAACCTGTTTTAAAAAAATTAATGGGTAAGTCTGTTTCGCTTACTGATGAAGGATGGGAAGTCTTAAATAAAAGATGGATATATTTCTTCTTTGGCCTTGCAATACTAAACGAAATAGTTTGGAGAACTCAATCTGAAGAATTTTGGGTTAACTTTAAAGTATGGGGACTATTACCAATTACATTTATATTTACCGCTTTTCAAATAAGTTTAATAAATAAGTATAAGACAAATGAATAATAATTTACGTCTAATAATTGATAATGTTAATAAAAAGAATATTGAGGAAAAACATTTTTTTGAGAAAGATGAATTAAAGATTATTTTAGACCTATACGCCAAAATGGTATCTGAGGGATCATGGAAAGATTACGGTCTTAATATTTCAACTAAACAAGTTGGTTTTAGTGTTTTTAAAAATACAACAGAAAATGCTTTATATAAAATTTGCAAAAATTTTAATCCAAAAAATAAAAACCTTAAATATCTAATTACCGATGCTAATGGTAAAATATTTAGAAATTCTTATGATTTAAATGTTTTGTTGAAAAATATTAATTGGAAAAAACTTTAAATTATCTTCTTTGGCCAAAAAGTCTAAGCAACATAATAAACAAATTAATAAAGTCTAAATAAAGCGTTAATGCACCCATTACAGCTTTTTTACCCATTAATTCACCAGTGTCGCTAGCAGCATACATGTTTTTAATTTTTTGAGTGTCGTAAGCGGTCAGTCCTACAAAAATTAAAACTCCTAAAATAGAAATCACGAAATACATCATTGAAGATTTCATAAATATATTAACTATTGATGCAATTATAATTCCAATTAAACCCATCATTAAAAAAGATCCTAATTTTGTTAAGTCTCTCTTAGTAGTGTATCCATATATACTCATCGCTCCAAATGTAGCAGAACAGATGAAAAATACTCTTGTGATACTCATTCCAGTATAAACTAATAAAATCGATGAAAGAGACAGACCCATTAATGCAGCAAAAATCCAAAAAGTTGTTTGCGCTTTAGCTGCACTCATTTTATTTATCCCAAAGCTCATGTAAAACACGATTCCAAGTGGAGCTAGCATTACTAACCACTTTAAACCTGACATATAGATTGCGTTACCCACTTGAGTTAATCCAACTATAGATCCTGAGCTATCAGTCACAACTGACATTTTGAAAGTTATAAGAGCAATTATCCCAGTCATAAGGATCCCTGTTGCCATATAATTATATACTTTCAACATGTAGGCTCTTAACCCCTCATCCGTTACTGTCGTTGATTGTTGGGCAGCTTCTTTTGCTCTACCTAAAATACCTTTTTTATCAAATTCCATATTGTAACATATATAATCTTTTATTAATTATTCAAGTTATCAAAAAAAACAATAAATGACTAATGTTGTGAAATACTAATGAATTACAAAAAATTGGGAAATACTGATCTAGATGTAAGTACAATTTGTCTCGGTACAATGACCTGGGGTGAACAAAATTCAGAAAAAGAAGGTTTCGAACAAATGGATTTTGCTTTGAGCCAAGGAGTAAATTTTTGGGATACAGCAGAAATTTATTCTATTCCTCCTAAAGAAAAAACTTTTGGGAGCACAGAGGAAATAATTGGAAATTGGTTCAAAAAAACAAACAAAAGAAATGATGTGATTCTAGCATCAAAGGTTTGTGGACCTATGAGAGAATACGTTAGAGGTGGTGGAAACCAGTTTGGAAAAAAAAATATTACTGAAGCATTGGAGGGTAGTTTAAAAAGATTAAAAACAGATTACATTGACTTATATCAACTGCACTGGCCAGAGAGAAATACAAACTTTTTCGGTAAATTAGGCTATGAACACGATGATGATGGTTCATGGACTAGATTTGAAGACATCTTAGAAAACCTTCAAAAATTTATTGAGCAAGGAAAAATTAGGCATATTGGTTTATCCAATGAGACTCCATGGGGTTTATTTAAATTTTTAGAAATATCTAAAAATAAAAATCTTCCGAGAGTACTTTCAATTCAAAATCCCTATAATCTCCTTAATAGAACTTACGAAGTAGGTCTGGCAGAAATCTCTGTCAGGGAAAAATCAGGGTTGTTAGCTTATTCCCCATTGGCATGTGGATATCTTTCTGGAAAATATAGAAATAATCAAATGCCTAAAAATTCTAGAATTGAACGTGATGGAGATTTTTGGACAAGATACCAAAAGCCTAACTCAAATAAAGCAATTGATGCTTATTATGAAATAGCAAAAAAATATAAACTAGACTTGGCGCAAATGTCTTTAAAATTTTTAGAAATTCAACCTTTTGTAACTTCTGTAATTATTGGTGCAACGACAATGGAGCAGTTGAAAAGTAATATAGAAAGTGTAAATATAATTTTAACTGATGAAATTATTCATGAAATTAATGAAATTCAAAAATATTATCCAAATCCATGTCCATAATTAAAAAGATTATAATTTGCTCTTTTGTTTTATGGACTGTATCAATTACAAATATTTTTGCTGATATTAAAAAAGTTGGGAAATTTAAAGACTGGGAAACAATTGTTTTAAATGAAAGTTCCGGTAAGGTCTGCTTTGCTCAATCTTACCCGGTTTTACAGGCGCCAAAAACAAATAAGAGAGAAGCTAGATTATTTGTTACTTTCAGACCGAACGAAAAAATTTCTAATGAGATAAGTGCAACTGCTGGATATGAATTTAATAAGAATAATACTGTTTTAGCAACTTCAGGAAATAATAAATTTAAGTTTGATATCAAACAACAGGGTTTTGCCTGGATGACGAGTAATAAAAAAGAAAATATAATGGTTAAAGTTATGAAAAAAGGATCAAGAATTATGGTTACTGGCTATAATGAAAAAGGTTCACAAACCATAGATCATTATTCATTATTAGGTTTCACAAAAGCTTATAATTCTGCAAAAAAAGCTTGCAGTTAATTAATGAAATCAAAAAAAAGAATTGTTTTAGCTTATTCGGGTGGATTAGATACATCTATAATTCTAAAATGGCTTCAAGAAAATTATAATGCAGAAGTCATTTGTTACACTGCTGACATAGGGCAAGAGATTAATCGAAAAAAAATAATCAATAATGCTAAAAAATTTGGTGTTAAAAAGATTATAATTAAAGATTTAAAAAATCTTTTTGTAAAAGATTATGTTTTTCCGATGATACGAGGTAATGCGATTTATGAGGGAGTTTATTTATTAGGAACTTCTATAGCAAGACCATTAATTGCAAAAGACCAAATAAGAATAGCGAAAAAATTCAAAGCATATGCAGTATCTCATGGAGCGACTGGAAAAGGTAATGATCAGGTAAGATTTGAATTAGGCTATCATTATTTTGGCCCAAAGATAAAAATTGTTGCTCCTTGGAGAATTTGGAAATTAAAATCCAGAAGAGATTTAATAAATTATGCAAAAAAACATGGAATACCTATTCCAAAAGATAAGAAAGGTGCACCACCTTTTTCTGTTGATGATAATTTATTTCATACCTCAACTGAAGGTAAAATTTTAGAAAATCCAAAAAATTCAGCTCCAGAATTTATTTTCCAAAGAACAACTTCTCCTGAAAAAGCACCCAATAAACCAACTTTTATTTCAATCAATTTTAAAAATGGTGACCCTGTTGGAATAAATGGAAAAAAATTAAATCCTGAAAAAATTCTTACTAAATTAAATTTAATTGCTGGAAAAAATGGTATAGGGAGAGTTGACCTAGTTGAAAACAGATTTCTTGGAATTAAATCTAGAGGAGTTTATGAAACACCAGGCGGAACACTTTTAATCCACGCCCATAGAGCTATTGAGTCAGTAACTTTAGATAAAGACACAATGCACAAAAAAGACTCGATCATGCCTAGATATGCTGAATTAATTTACAATGGTTATTGGTATTCTAAAGAAAGATTTAAATTGCAAAAAATAATTGACCAAAAAAGAAATAAAGTAAATGGATCAATAAAACTTAAACTATACAAAGGGAATATTACTATTCAATCTAGAATTACAAAAAGTAATGCATACTCAATGAAAAAAGTTTCTTTTGAAGAAAATAAAACATTTAATAAATCTAATGTTGAAAGATTTATTAATTATCATAAGAAAAAACTGTAATATTGATAAGTTTTAGGACAATTTATAGTTTGTTAAAATTATTTTTAGTTATATCTTAGAATCATGGAATCACTTAAAAATTGGATGAGAGACACCGCAAATATTTTGTTTGATGATAGCAAAAACGATCTACGTTCTCTTCCTAAAACTGTAAGGTTACAAATCTTATTAGTTTTAAGCTTTATATGGACCACAGTTTTTAGTTTATATGTTTTTTCATACACAACTTTTGTTTTTGGTTGGACTGGTCTTTTTTTAGCTCACATTGGTTTAATCTTTGCCGTGTATATGACATTTAAACATTTTCATAGAGCAGAAGAAAATTCAGCTAGTGTTTTTAAAACAAAAAATTTTGACCCTTTTAAAATAATGGTGCTTGTTTTTGTGATTGTATTTATATTTGTTTTTTCAAAAGGTATTGAAGTATTAACAAGTCCGAATCCATATTCTTATTCAATTCCTTATGAGGGTTCTTCAAAATCAGTGTTTGAAAAATGGTTGCCTTTTAGTAAAGATAAATAATGGAAAAAATAGCAAAAAATTTACAGCTTATTTTAATGGTTATCATTTTAATAAGCACAGTTATTGCAGTCGGTATAGAAATGTACAAAATGTTTGAGAATAGATCGGTAACTTTAGCTGATTTATTATTAATGTTTCTTTACCTAGAAGTGCTCGCAATGGTAAGAGTTTTTTGGAACCAGCAATCAATTAGTATTACCCTTCCATTGTTAATTGCAATTACTGCTTTAGCACGATTTATTATTCTTCAAGGTAAGGAAATGGATCCAACAGCATTAGTTTATGAAGCTATTGCCATTGTTCTAATTGCTGGTGCAATTGTTATTTTAAGATTAAGACATAGCGACAAGCTTGGTTTAAAGAAAAAAAAATCAAAATAAATCAAAATGAAATTTGAAGCCTCAAAGGCTGCGGCCTTAAATAGATTAAGTAATTTTGTAGAACAAAATCTTTCTGAATATTCTAAACTAAGAAATTTTGACTTTGGTCCAGAAAACAGAACAAATATATCTGGTTTATCTCCATATATTACTCATGGAGTTATCAACGAGAAAGAAGTTATTGAAAAATCACTTAGCAAGTTTTCTTTTTCAAAAATGGAAAAATTTATTCAAGAAGTTTTGTGGCGAACATATTGGAAGGGTTGGTTAGAATTACGACCAAACGTTTGGACAGATTACGTAGCAGAGTTAAATAAAATTCGAGAAGAATATAAAGATAACCAAAATTACAAAAATGCAATAGAAGGAAAAACCAATATTGAATGTTTTAATTACTGGGTAACAGAACTTAAAGAAAATAATTATTTACATAATCATACTAGAATGTGGTTTGCTAGTATTTGGATTTTTACATTAGAATTACCCTGGCAATTAGGAGCAGAATTTTTTATGCAACATCTTTATGATGGCGACTCTGCATCTAATACTCTTGGTTGGAGATGGGTAGCTGGAATTCAAACACAGGGAAAACACTATTTAGCAAGTGAGTGGAATATCAAAAAATTCACTAATAATAGATTTAATAATATTAAATTAAATGAAAATGCTCCTCCAAAAGTTTCTGAAAAAACTTACACAATAGTTAAACAAGATTTTAGCAATAAAAATATAGATGATGAAAATCTTTTTATTTTTGAAAATAGTTTATCATTTGAAACTACAGATTTTCAAAATCATAAATTTAAAAAAATTTATATAATTTTAAATAAAAATGAAAATAGATCTATAAAGCTGAGTGAAAAAGTTATTAAATTTAAATCTCTTTTAATTAGTGATCAAAAACAAAGATTAGAAAATAATTCTATCAATTGTGAAGTAGTAGATATAAGTGAAGTTAAAAATATAAGCGAAAAAGTTATTGCGTTATATCCAACAGTTGGTGAAAACCTGGATTATTTAATTTCAAATAATTTAAAAATTGATTTTTTATATAGAAAACTTGATCAATATTCATGGCAATATTGTAATAAAGGTTTTTTTAATTTTAAAAATTATATTCCTAAAATAATATCATCTTTAAATTAAAACCACCTGAACATCCCGATAATTGCTGCAGTAGCATAAAAGAATTGTAAAAATAATATTCCTCTGTGACCGCCCCTATAAGCCCAAATTCCAATTAGGATTGCAGATATAAGTAATAAACAAAAACCAAAAAACTCTATGCCAATATTCATAGCTACAAATAATGAGTATAATATAGCAGTTATAACTCCTGCCCATTCAAAAATTTTATTATTCATTTTCTAATTTGAATTTTTTTCTATTATAAATTTTTTTTTTATTTTTTACTATTTTATTTCTGAGCATTGGTGAGCTCAATAATTTGGCCATTGGATTTTTCTTGTTAATTTTTTTTCTTTTTTTGCTCATAAGAGACTCTTAAAATTATCATATAAAATTTTTGAATAATTATTCATATCTTTCATATTTTTTTTTACAGATTGATCAAATTTTTCTAATGCGCCATCACCAAGTTGATCCTCGAGTGCCTTTTTATATTCTGGTACACAACCCCACTCATTAACTGTTGTATCTTTAATCTCTATATGGAATTGGATACCATATGCATGATCTTGATATTTAAAAATCTGATACTTAGTTATTGGCGATGATGCTATTAAAGTAATATCGGGATTTTTATCAACCCCCTGAACCTCATAAGAATGCCACTGTAAACTTTTAATATTATCTGGAAATTTTGAGAACAAAATGTCTTTTTTTTTATTGTCAGTAAAATTTATATCCATCATGCCAATCTCTGCTGGATTTGATTTTACGACTTTACCACCAACTACTTCACCTAATAACTGACAGCCTAAACAAAAACCTAAATAAGGTTTTTTAAGATTTACTACAAATTCTTTTATTCTTTTTTTTTCTTCAACTAACCAGGGATACTCTTTTTCCATATAGGTATCCATCGGTCCACCCATACATAACATTCCATCATATTTTGTTAGGTCATTTGGGATTTTCTCACCTTCATCAAGTTCGATTGTTGTAAGATTTAAACCATCAGCCAACATTAGATCCTTTATGTAACCTGGATCTTCAATTTTAATATGTTGTAAAATAAGTATGTTCAATACTTAATATTTTAACCGAGTTAAATTTTATTAACAATAATTTACTGGTTAATAAAAATAAAAATTTTTTTAAATTATCTCGCCAGTTTAATGAATATATCTCCCATACCAGCATCTAAATTCTCTAAAGGTGTATTGTTTCTTAGCTCACAATACCTACCAGTAACTTGATGGCTTTTAACAAAATCTATTTCATCTTTTTCACAACTTTTTCCATTATGTAGCAAACCTATAACTATTCGATCGTCAAGACTATACACCTCTGATTTATTAATTTTTTTACCATCACAAAAATAATCTTTATTTACTCTGTTTGGAAAATCTTGTTTACCGCAAGGATTTTTGATTGTTAAAACATAAAATTCCTTCAAGCCATCTTTAAATTCATATTTCATTTTTTGAGTTTCAGAGTACTTCATAAGATCACATGAACATGGAACACAACATCTATAATAATTTCCACAAATTTTTTTTTTTGTTTTAGTCTCTTCAACAAATAAAAATTCTGAGTCGCTATTTGGATCTATCAAAGATCCAGAAACTGCACAGTATAATTTATTAAATTCAATAAAATCCTTATAAGTAATTTTTTTATCTATAATATATTTAAAAAACTTAGGTCCTGCCGCATTTCTATTTTTATCAGGAAATATTCTTGACCAATCAGTAATAAGCTCCTTGTGATAGTTTTTTTCTTCAGCAAACGATTTAAGCTGAAATAATATTAGAAATATAATCAAAGAAAGATTTAAAAATTTTTTCATTTTTGCTTTATGGTAATTGTTTGATTTAACTCACTTACATTGAATAATTTTTTTGTTCCATTGGTCCATTTAATCTCTACTTTAAAATTTTTTTCATTTTTTCTAATTCCATAATGTGCCACAGGCTCCATTTGACATAAGTAACCAGATCCAGCATCAATGGTTTTTGAATGCTTTCTTTTATTAGTTATTAATGTTACCGTAGCTCCTCTCGCTGGGGCACCATATTTATTTAACGGTTTAATTCTTAGGTATTTATTTTCTTTGTTAACTTTGGCTTTATACAAAGTTAATGGTTGTTCTTTACTTTCACCTCGAGCAACTAACAATTCTAAAACTCCGTCATTATCAATATCTGCGACTGCTGCCCCAGTTCCATACCCATTAGCTTCGAGACCAACTTCAAAATTTATCTGTTCAAATTTTCCATCATCTTTGATACGAAATAATTTATTTGGTTCTGCTATATTGTTCATAAAAACTTCATCAAAACCATCGTTATCAAAATCTGCAGAAATAATTGTTCTTATTCTGGAGGGTTTATCAAAATCTTTATTTCCAATGTCCTTAAATTCATTATTTTCTAAAACCCAAGCTCTATGATACCCAAGCCAATTACCACTCAAAATATCTAATCTACCTCGATAATATATGTCTGATAAAGCTGTACCTCTCCCATTTTGGATTTCATCATCTACTCTGTAATCAAATGCTACATCTTGAAAAATTCCATTATTATTCTCATAAAGAAAATTTGCTCCTCTCTCATTAGCAGCAAACACATCAATCTTATCAGAAATAATATGTCCAGCTACGACTGCTCGACCACCAGTGATATTATCAAGATTTAAACTCTGAGCCTTATCTTTAATCAATTCATCTTCAATCTCATAAAATCTGGTCGGGCCTCCGTAATTTGCTACATAAACACCATAATTTCCATCACCCTTTCTGTCGACACAAACAACTGATCTGCCTGCTGTTAAATTAAGGTCTCTCTGGTTTTTTTCAATTTCAAATAAATCTATATAATTATTATTTTTTTCTAAATCTATAAGTCTATCTGAATATTTTTTTGTACCACTATAAGTATCAGTGTTAAGAAAATATATTTCTTCGTATCCATCTTTATCTATATCACATGCAGCTACACCAATTGTTCTTCTAAACTCATCTGTAAATTTTTTTTGTTTTACAATATTAATTAATTTTCCATCTTCGTAGGATAAAGCTAAATTAAGATAACCAAAACCTGTGACTACAAAATCAAAATTTCCATCTTGATTTACGTCCGTTACAGAAACTCCATAACTAAGTCTTTTGGGATTATCAACAATTTGGTTTGTAATATCCTCAAAGAAATCAGCATACAGACCGTTTGGGGTAAGTAGTAAAAATAAAACTACTATTTTTTTTAAATATTTATTTATTTTAATTTTCATTTTTTTTACTTTTATATTTTTTCATCCAACTACTAAAAATTTTTATAGCATCCTCCATATCCACAGTTTTATTAGGATGGTTCTTTGCTCTACCTAGCATTGTTGCGATTACATTCACCTGATACTTAATTGGACGATTTTTAATAGTTTTAATTGTGTAAAGAGCTTTTTCCTTATTTTTAAAACCCAAACCTTGAGTAGTGGTTTTAGGATTGTAATCTGAATAAAGCGATAAATTTATAGGTTTAGTTTTTTTACTTAATGGCATTTTATCTATAATTTTAAAAATTGTTTTATAATTAAGTTTATTCATCTTCTTTTTGGATTTGCCATCAAAACCAATTAAATCAATTGATGATTTTTCCTGCTTATTAATTTTACAAATTAATTTTACAAATCTTCTATGAAAATCTTTTATTTTATCTTGATATATTTTTTTGGCTTCTAGATAAGTTCTATCCTTATAGCTCGTAGTAGAAACAAGTAAAATTCTACTTTTCCATTTGTACTTTCCTAGGTTCATATTTTTTTACTAGAACATCTTTTTGAGCAATATTTAACTTTTTCCCAATTCAATTTCCATTTTTTGCGCCAAATAAAAGGTCTTTTA
Source organism: uncultured Pelagibacteraceae bacterium (assembly GCA_902582845.1). GTDB lineage: Bacteria > Pseudomonadota > Alphaproteobacteria > Pelagibacterales > Pelagibacteraceae > Pelagibacter. The sequence goes on from CACHTQ010000003.1 coordinate 32,201, forward strand.
CAAACAATACAGATTTTAGAGGGAAGATTTTCTTTTTTCACTAAATTGTATTTTGTTTAATAAATTTATCAGCTGCAGATAAAATCATTTTTTTTCTATCTACTTTCATTTTATCAAAAATTCTAACCATCATTGAAAGTCTTGGATTTTTTAAAAAAAACTTTCTATTACGATCAATAAATCTCCAGTAAAGTCCATCCATCGTGTTACACCACTCTCCTTTTTTAAAATCCATCATTTTCATAAAATAACTTGATCCACAAATGTAAGGTTTGGTTGCAAAAATTCCCCCATCACTAAATAACCCCATACCATAAACATTAGGTACCATTACCCAATCTGAGGAATCTACAAACATCTCCATGAACCATTTGTAAACAATATTAGGTTTTATTTCACAAAGGTTCATTATGTTTGATAAGATCATTAATCTTTCAATGTGATGAGACCATCCAAAATTTAATGCATTTTTAATTGCGTAATCTAATGGAGGTAAACCTGTAGTTCCATTATACCATGACTTTTTCATTTTACGATTTTGCTTGAAAAAATTTCCAGTTTCCATTTCGTTTGAGTAACTTTGATAAATTCCCCTCATAAATTCTCTCCATCCTATAACCTGACGAACATAACCTTCTAAAGAATTTAATCTGATTTTTTTACTTTTATGGAAATCTAGAACTTTTTTGATAATAAATTCAGGTGTGATTAAACCAAGGTTAATATAAGGACTTAAAGCGCTGTGAAATAAAATATTATCTTTTTGATCAACTGCGTCCTCATAATCACCAAATAAATTAGATTTTTCTTTAATGAAAAAATTCAATAATTTGACAACATCATTATGCTCTGTAGCAAACCAAAAATTTTTGGTTGTGCCTGGATGATCTTTAAATAGTTTTTCAATAATAGGTTTTAATTTTTTAGTATGATTTGTTTCGTTAATTTTAGGAAACTTTGGAATAGAAATATTTTTTGGTAACTTATTTCTGTTATCTTCATCAAAACTCCATTTACCTCCAATAGGATTTCCATCAGAACCCATTAATATTCCAGATTTCTTTCTCACTTCCTTATAAAAAGTTGCCATGAAGGGTTTTTTTGATTTAGAAAGATATTGTTTAAATTCATCTCTTGAATTCAAAAACATTGGAGTTTGAATAATATTCCATTTGATCTTTTCTTTTTTACAGAATTGATTTATTTTTTTCTCAAAAAATTTATCCTCGACTTCAAAACTTGAAATCTCTTTTATTTTTTTTGAATTAATTATTTTTTTTAATTTTTTTAAATAGTCGTCTTTAAATTCTTTATCCTCAATTTTAAAATATTCTAATTTAAACTTATCTTTTTTGAGGTTTTCCGCATGTGAACGCATCGATGACAAAAAGAGAAGTATCTTATTTTTATGATGTTTTTCATAAGTGCATAATTGATAATCCTCTGCCATAAAAATTAGGTGGTCTTTTTTGAAGCGATCCAAGTATTTTGATGGAAATAATTGATTACCCAGTATAAAAAATAACTTCATAATTAAATATAACTAATAAAATTTTTTATGTCAGAAAAATATCTTATTCTTGGTGCGACAGGTTCAATCGGATCTAATTTAGCTGAACAATTAGTAAATTCAGGAAATTCAGTTCATTTAGTCGGCAGAAATGAAAACGAAACAAAAAATATTTCTGAGAAATTAGGTAGTAGTTTTACAATAGCCGATGTTTTGCAGGATGGATTTGTGGAAAAGATTAAAAATGATATTTCTGATGTAAAAGGAATTGCCTACTGTGTTGGTTCAATTGATTTAAAACCTTTGAGAATTGTCAATGAGCAGGATTTTAATAAGTGTATGAAATTAAATTTATATTCAGCAGTTGAAGTGATAAAAGGCTACCAGGATAGTTTAAAAAAAAATAAAGGTTCGGTAGTTTTATTTTCCACAGTTGCAGCTCAAAGAGGTTTTACAAATCACGCTATAATTGCCTCTACTAAAGCTGCTGTAGAGGGTTTAACTGTTTCTTTAGCAGCGGAATTTGCACCTAATATAAGGGTGAACTGTATTGCACCTAGTTTGACTAACTCGAAAATTGCTGAGCCAATGTTAAAAAATAAAGCATTAGCGGATGGTATAGCTAAAGCTCATCCTTTAAAAAGATTAGGTGAAGGTAAGGACTCCGCCTCTCTTGCAAAATTTCTTATCACTGACGACAGTTCTTGGGTTACAGGTCAAATCATTGCTGTTGATGGTGGTAGATCAAAACTTTCTTAAAGTGAAAAGAACGCTTGTTACAATTTTTTTATTTACACTTTTTATAAATTATTCATTCGCTGATAATTTAAAATTTCAGAAGATTGTAAATTTAAAAGGTCCATGGGGATCTACTTTTGTTAATGATACAGAATTATTAATTACCGAAAAAAGTGGAGACATTAAATTAATAGACCTTAATACTAAAAAAATTTCTTCATTAAATCACAATCTTAATTATTTAGAGCATGGACAGGGTGGTTTATTAGATATTCTTTATAAAGATGATTTTGTCTATGTTTCTTATACCGAAAATAGAGGAAATTGGAAAACTAGTACTTCAATAGCAAAATCGAAATTTAATGAAAAAGATTTAATATTTAAAAATATTTTTCAAGCTAATCCACCTATAGACTCAGGATATCACTTTGGATCAAGGTTGGCGATCAAAGATAGTTATCTTTTCGCGTCTGCTGGTGAAAGAGGTCAAGGTATGATTGCACAAGATCCTACAAAGCATCCTGGTAGTATCATTAGAATAAATATTGATGGAAGTATTCCAAAAGATAATCCAAAATTTCAGGGTAAATCAGACTGGTTACCTGAAATTTATCAAATAGGTATTAGAAATCCTCAAGGTCTAACTTTATCACCATTTGATGAAAAAATTTATATGAGTAATCATGGGGCAAGAGGTGGGGATTGGTTTGGCGAAGCAAAAAAAGGTGAAAATTATGGATGGAAAATTTTAGGTTGGGGAGGGACAAACTATTCAGGCATTCCTATCGGTCCAAAATGGAAACCAGGTTTTACAAAAGCGATACAATATTGGGTACCATCTATAGCAACAAGTGCGATCACAATTTATAAAGGGAAAGAGTTTAATGAATGGAATGGACATGCTTTAATTACTTCACTTAAAGACAAATCATTGAGAAAATTAATATTTGACGACTTATCTAATGTAAAAGAGGAAATCATATTTAAAAATAAAATTGGAAGAATAAGAGATATACAAGTACATCCTAATAACGGAAAAGTTTACTTTTTAGGAGAAGACGCTCTCTGGCTGATGGAGAAAATCTAATTTTTTAGATATAAGTAACCACTTAATTCGATTAAAAGATTGTATCAAAATAAATTTATGAATTGGGTAATTTTTACAATTTTAGCAGCTTTTTTTCAAAATCTAAGAACTTCATTACAAAAGAAATTAAATAAAGATTTATCATTGGTTGCCTCTGCATATGTAAGATTTGCCTTTGCATTACCATTTGCATTTGTATTATTTTTTTTTTTTCATGATTTTGGTATCATTTCAGATATTCTAGATCAAAATAACTTCATTTTTTTTACTTTTTTAGGATCTATTTTACAAGTTACTTTTACAATAACACTATTATACCTTTTTAGATTTTCGAATTTTGTTGTCGGTACATCACTAAGTAAAACAGAAGTTATTCAAATTGCGATTTTTGAATATATCATATTAAAAGATAAACTTAATTTGCTTGGTGTTTTTGGAATAATAATTGCAACGCTTGGGGTTATTATTATCTCAATCAAAGATTATAAATTGTTTTTTAAAAATTTTTTTTCAAAGGTAACACTTATTGGATTGGGAGCAGGACTTTTACTGGGTCTCAGTGTTGTCTACTTTAGAGCAGCAGCACTAACACTTGAAAATTTTTCCTCTAATTTCGATAAAGCGCTTACAACAGTTTTTTTTGCTTTAGTAGTTCAAACTATAATCATTAGTGCATATCTGATAATTTTTGAAAAATCGGAATTCAAAAAATTTTTTGATAATAAATTTGAAATATGCTTGACTGGATTAGCTGGTTTTTTAGCGACACTATCATGGTTTTTTGCTTTCACTTTAATTCAAGCATCTTTCGTAAGAGCTGTTGGTCAAATTGAAATATTTTTTAGTTACATCTCATCAAAATATCTTTTTAAAGAAAAAATTACTTTTATTGAAATTTTAGGTATTTTAATATTTATAGCTGGTGCAACTTTATTGCTTTTAACAAGAACAACTTAATCTTTAATTATTTAATAATTTATTTTTTGCCTTTTCAAACTCTTCTTGAGTTAATACACCGCTCTCTCTCAGCTCATTCAATTTTTCTAATTCATTACTCAAAGATTTGTCAGTGCTTGATTCCTCATTATTTTCATCTATTTCATTTTCATCTTTGTTAGCTTGGTTAGCCTGTTTCGCACTAACACCGCTCATGATAGCTCTCGTCCCTAAGTATAAAACAAAGAATAAAATAGGAATTACCAGTCCAAAAAAAATTATTTTTTCCATTACCTAATCATCATCCTCTTCTCTCCAATTTTTTTCATACATTAGCCAAGCTGCATATATAACTGAAAATGTTCCGACAATCATACCATAATCAAAACCTGTTTGTTGATCATATAGGTACCAGCCCAATTGGGTCGCTCCAATGGTAGGAACTGTTAAAATTAAGAATACAATTGCAATTCTATATGGATATTTAGGTTTCTTCACACCTTAAAATATCAAAAAATTTAATAGGTTGTAACTTTAAAGTTGCGATCTTTTGAAACACTCTACAGTATTTTTTAATAAACAAGCAATAGTCATTGGTCCAACTCCACCTGGAACTGGTGTTAAAGCTTTAGCATTTTTTGAAACTTCATCAAATGCAACATCACCAACAATACCTTTATCGGTTTTATTAATTCCAACATCAATTACGATTGTGTCTTTTTTAACCCAATCTCCTTTTACAAGTTCAGGGATACCGACAGCAGCAATAATAATATCTGCTTCTAAACATTCGGCCTTGAGATCTTTTGTTTTTGAGTGGGTAATTGTTACGGTGCAATTTTCTTTTAAAAGAAGTTGTGTCATTGGTTTTCCATTTAGATTAGATCTTCCGACTACAACTGCTTTTTTTCCACTTAAGTTTGGCTCAATTTTTTTAATTAATAAATAACAGCCTAGTGGAGTACAGGGCACAGAACTCTCGTAACCTGAAGAAAGATTACCAACATTCATAGGATGAAATCCATCAACGTCTTTAGATGGATGAATAGCCTCAATGATTTTTTGTTTATCGATATGTTTTGGCAAAGGTAACTGAACTAAAATACCTGAAACGCTCTTATCTTTATTTAGATCATTAATCTTGTTCAAAATAACTTTTTCCTCTACAGAGTCTGGATATTTAATTACATCAGACTTTAAACCAACCTCTTTTGCTGATTTCTCTTTGTTCCTTACATATATTTGACTAGGGGTAAGATCTCCAATCAATATAACCGTTAAACCCGGTACTTTATTATACTTATTTTTTAATTCAGCTACTTCTTGTTTAAGCTCTTCTCTTAACTCAGCTGCTGCTTTTTTTCCGTCAATTAGAATCATAAGTTTTAAAAAATTAAAGGTGCAATGTAGAGCTTCATACACATTTCTATAAACCAAATCAATAGAAGTAATATAATGGGTGAGATATCTAAGGATCCTAAATTAGGTAAAAATCGTCTTATTTTATTTAGTATAGGATCTGTTAAACGATATGTTAATTCCAAAATTGAATAAACAAATCTATTTTGTGTATTTAAAACATTAAAAGCTACCAACCAGCTTACAATTACATTCGCTATTACTACGTAGGAATAAAGCTTTAATATTTGTAAAGCTAAATAAAAAATGGCTATCATTTTTTTTCTATATAAATAGAAGAACTAGGGAACGCAAAAGATGCCTTATTTTTTTCAACAATCTTTTTTATTTCAATTGCCAATTTCTCTTTTACTGATAACCACTCATTCCAACTATCTGATTTAGTAAAACAACGAACATACATATCAATTGAACTATCTGAAAATTTATCAACTCTCACAGCAATTCCTATACTTGTGTTAAAGTCTTCACTTTTTTGAATGTGATCCTCGATTTCATTTCTTATAGTTTTTAATTGATCGACCGTTGTGTCATATTGAAGAGTTATAATCCAACTTATTAACCAATTTGAAGTTTCGCTTACATTTACAACTGCATTTTCAGCAAATTGAAAGTTAGGAATAATTGCTAGTGATTTATCAAACTTTCTGATTGTTGTTGATCTAAACCCAATTTTTTCAACAATGCCCTCTATAATCCCTTCTACTAGTATCCAATCACCGATTTTAAATCTTTTTTCAACTAAAACTAAAATACCTGAAATCAAATTTTTAAATAAATCTTGAGCACCTAAAGCTACTGCAACACCAAATAAGCCAAGACCTGCAATAATTGGTCCTATTTTTATTCCCCACAATTCTAAAACCGCAGCTAGACCTAAAATAAAAATAAGTATTTTTAAGGATTTTATGATCCATCCAATCAACTCTCTTGTTAAAAGCTTATCAAGTCCACTTAATATATAAGACACAGGTTCGATAATTTGATGTATAACCCAAAAAATTAAAATTGTTATCAAAGTTCTATTTATTGTATCGACAACTTCTCTACCTTCTATTGAAAAAGTCATATAATAACTTGCTATAAAAAACCCCAAAACAATTGGTAAAAATCTTGCAGGTCCTATTAATGCAGAAACAAAAGTGTCGTCTAATTTATTAGTTGTTCTTTTAGAAATTATCTCTAATTTTTTAATAATAAGTTTACTAATCAATCCTCTAAATATTAAAAATATCAAAAATATTCCAATACCAATTAGTATTTGAAAAATATCTACACCTAATATCCCTCTATTCCAGACTGATAAAAAGACTTCAGAAAAATTATTTATTATTTCCATAGTTAAATTTTATATAACAAAAATTCTTCTTCTCCAGGATTAAAAAGAAATATCTTTTTCCACTTAATTTCATTTAATTTAGCTGATGTTTTTTCACCTATACACATCAAATTAGTACTCATCCAAAGACCCTCAAGTTGATTAAGTTTTATAAACTTTAAAAGACTAGATGCACTATTTTGAGAATAAACATAAACCATATCAGGCATATCAAGTTTTAACCTATCGATAAAATCATCATCAAATTTTTCATTATGTACAGTTTCATAATTTATTAATCTTTTAATATCATATCCCTCATTTTGAAGTTGATTATCAAGATCCACTGAAATGTTTTCTCCACTTACATAAATTAATTTACCTTCTGTCTTATCAAAATTCTGTAATATTAATTCTTTTAAATTAAGAACATTTCCTTCTGCAGCAATTGTATTAGAGAAACCTTGGGCTCTTGCTTCTTTTTCAGTTGCATTTCCTACACAAAAACATTTTATGTTTTTATCTAACCCATTTAAATTTAAAAATCTTACTGCATTAGAGCTTGTAAAAATAATACCTTTAAATTCTGAAAGATTTATTTTTTCATGAAGAATTTTTTTAATAGATAATAAAGGTAAATGTGAAACTTTATGACCAAGAGACTGAAATTTAATGATCATTTCAGAACAATCTTCTAGAGGTCTAGTTAATAAAATATGCATTCTATTTTTTATAAGAGTTATTTGATTTTATTTTTAAAATTTGACCTATTTCGTTTCCAAGCTTTTTAAAATTTTCTGAACTGTCAGATTTTTTTTCATAAAATCTTTGTGACCCATCTAATGAAAAAAGCTCTGCTTCCACTGTAATTTTATTTTTCTCTATTTTAGAATAAATACCAATGGCCGTTTCGCAATCTCCTTCTAAAATTTTTAGAATATTTCTCTCAGCATGAGCTCTTTTATAAGTCTCTTGATGATTAATTTTTTTTAACATTGAAATTATATCTTTATCATTTTCTCTACACTGTATAGCAATTATACCTTGACCTGCACTTGGAATCATTTCCTCAACAGAAAAGATTTCAGAAATTTTATCTTCTAATTTTAAATATTTTACTCCAGCATAAGATAAAATTATTGCATCGTATTCACCATCCATTAATTTTTTTATTCTAGTATCAACGTTCCCTCTTATAAGTTTACAGGAAACATCTGGTCTAATTTTTTTAATTTGAAATTGACGTCTATAAGAAGATGTTCCAATAACAGCATTTTGTTTTAAGTCTTTAAATTTTTTCTTCCCATTAATTATTATAATTTCTCTTGCATCGGTTCTTTCAAGAAATGTATCTGTTAAAAGACCCTTGGTCTCAATTGCTGGCATATCTTTAAGCGCGTGAACGGCGATATCAATATTATTGTTTTGAAGTTCCTGTTCAATGCTACTTGAAAACAACCCTTTGCCACCAACATCAGATAATCTTGTATCTTGTAGCTCATCACCTTTAGTAGAAATTTTTTCAATATTTATATCCTGATCAATAAAATCAGTTATCTCAATAATTTTCTCTTTTACTTTTTGAGCATATAACAATGCTAGTTTACTTCCTCGAGATCCAATTTTTATTTTCTTTTTCATAAAAAAATCATTTCTTACTTGTATTGGGATTGTACAATTATTAAAAACTATTTGAATGAATAAAAAACCCCTAATTCTTGGAATAGAAACCAGCTGCGATGAAACTGCAGCATCTTTAATTTCGCAAAATGACCAAGGAATACCAGTAATTCTCTCTAATGTTGTTTCTAGCCAAACGGAAGTGCATAAAAAATTTGGTGGAGTAGTTCCTGAACTTGCTGCAAGATCCCATTTAGAAAAAATTGATTGGATCGTTCAAAAGGCTTTAGATGAAAGTGGAAAAAAAATAGATGAAATAGATGCAGTTGCTGCAACAGCCGGACCGGGACTAGTTGTTTGTTTATCAGTTGGATTAAGTTTTGGTAAAACTTTCGCAAATTTAATTAAAAAACCATTTATTGCCGTAAATCATTTAGAAGGTCATGCTTTAAGTCCTAGATTAAATTCAGGATTAGATTATCCATATTTATTTTTGTTAATTTCAGGTGGGCATTCACAATTTTTGAATGTTCAAGGACTTGGAAGTTACAAAAGATTAGGCACAACCATAGATGATGCTTTAGGAGAAGCATTTGATAAAACTGCAAAATTATTAGGAATAGAATTTCCAGGAGGACCCAAAATTGAGGTTTTTGCTAATAAAGGAAATCCTGAAAGATATGAGCTTCCAAAACCAATTATTAATAGAGGGGGGTGTAATTTGTCCTTTGCCGGCTTGAAGACAGCTGTCTTAAAAAAATCAAAAAAAATCAAAACAGAACAAGATAAATTTGATTTAGCAGCTTCTTTTCAAAAAACTATAATAGAAATCCTCTATAAGAAAACAAAAATTGCTTTTTTAGAGTTCGAAAAGCAAAATGATTTGAAAAAAAAAATTTTTGTTGTCGCTGGTGGTGTTGCAGCTAACAAAAAAATTAGATCAATGTTAATTAATCTATGTAAAGAAAAAAATTATGAAAGCATATTTCCTCCAATAGAACTCTGTGGTGATAATGCTGCAATGATAGGACTGGTAGGTTTAGAAAAATTTAAATTAAAACAATTCAATCATTTAAATTATCCAGCAAAACCAAGATGGCCATTAGATGAAAATGCTAATTTTTTAAAGGGATCAGGAGTAAAATTATAATGCAATATTGGTTACTTAAATCAGAACCTGATGTTTGGTCAATTGATCAGCAAAAAAAAGCTGGTGTAAAAGGTGCGCCTTGGGATGGTGTAAGAAACTATCAGGCAGCTAAGAATTTAAAAACTATGAAAAAGGGTGATCAATGTTTTTTTTATCACTCAAATATTGGAAAAGAAATTGTAGGAATTGTAGAAGTTGTTAAAGAACATTACATTGATAAAACAGATAAATCAGGAAGATTTGTTGCGGTGACTGTTAAATTTTTGAAAAAACTTGATAATCCTGTATCTTTAGATGAGATTAAAAAAAACAAGGATTTAAGCCATTTATCTTTAATTAAACAAAGTAGATTATCTGTAATGCCTATTGACTCTAAAAGCTGGAAGCTTTTAAATAAAATGAGTAAATATTAAAAAAAAATATGCCAAAAAAAAAGAAATCAAAAAAGAATAAGGCTAAAAAAATAAAGAAAAAAAAAACTTCTAAAAAAAGAGGAAAAATAAAAAGAGTTTCAAAAACTAAAAGAACTTCTGTCAAAAGATCTAAAAAGAAAAATATTGATAAAATATCATCTAATGAGCAAATTATTAAAACTAAACCTGAATGGGTGAAAAGAAGTTTAGCGAATAAAGCTCAGTATCAAAAAAAATATTCTGATTCTATTAAAAATAATAATTCATTTTGGAAAAAGGAAGGAAAGAGGATTACTTGGATAAAACCTTACAAAAAAATTAAAGATGTTAAATATAGTAAAGACGAAGTTAGAATTAAATGGTTTGAAGACGGTACTTTAAACGCATCTGCTAATTGCATTGATCGTCATTTAAAAGATAAAAAAGACAAAACTGCAATTATTTGGGTAGGAGATGATCCTAAAGACACTCAAAAAATTTCTTATAAACAATTACATCAAAAGGTTTCAAAGGCTGCAAATGGTCTTAAAAAACTTGGAATACAAAAAGGTGATCGCGTTACTATTTATCTGACTATGATACCTGAATTAGCGATCTTGATGTTAGCTTGTGCAAGAATAGGTGCCGTGCACTCAATAATTTTTGGTGGTTTCTCTGCAGAATCAATTTCAGGAAGAGTTAATGATTGTAAATCCGAATACATAATTACAGCTGATGAAGGAATAAGAGGAGGTAAAACTATTCCTTTAAAAGCGACAACAGATGAAGCTTTATCTAATTGTCCAGATGTTAAAAAATGTATTGTAGTAAAGAGAACTGGTAATTACGTGTACTGGGAACAAGGTCGAGATGTTTGGTATCACGACTTAATTAAAGACGTGCCAAGTCATTGTGAACCTGAGGAAATGAATGCGGAAGATCCTTTGTTTATTCTTTATACATCTGGATCAACAGGAAAACCGAAAGGAGTTTTGCATACCACTGGGGGATATATGGTTTATGCTTCCATGACTCATCAATATATTTTTAATTACAAACCAAATGATATTTATTGGTGCACAGCAGATATTGGGTGGGTCACAGGTCATAGTTATATAATTTATGGGCCGTTAGCAAATGGTGCTACTACTATTATGTTTGAAGGTGTTCCAAATTATCCAGATAGCTCGAGATGGTGGCAGATAGTAGATAAATACAAAGTAAATACTTTTTATACGGCACCAACAGCCATAAGGGCCTTAATGAGAGAGGGTGATGGCCCAGTTAATAAAACTTCAAGAAAATCTTTAAAACTACTAGGAACTGTTGGTGAACCCATAAATCCAGAGGCATGGATGTGGTATTACAAAACTGTTGGTAATTCAAAATGTCCAATAGTTGATACATGGTGGCAAACAGAGACGGGAGGAATTCTTATATCACCACAAACTGGAGCTATTCCACTTAAACCTGGATCAGCAACAAAACCTTTTTATGGAATAAAACCAGTATTAGTTAATAAGGATGGCAAAGAAATAAAAGGTGAAGGTGAAGGTAGACTTTGTATAGCTCAATCTTGGCCTGGTCAAATGAGAACAGTATACGGTGATCATCAAAGATTTATTGATACATATTTTTCTCAATTTGATGGAAAATATTTCACTGGAGATGGATGTAAAAGAGATAAAGATGGTTACTATTGGATAACTGGTAGAGTTGATGATGTGATTATTGTTTCTGGTCATAATCTTGGTACTGCTGAAATTGAAAGCGCATTTGTAGCACATCCCAAAGTAGCCGAAGCGGCAGTGGTTGGATATCCTCATGATATCAAAGGAAATGGGTTGTACTGTTATGTTACTTTAAATGCTGGAGAGAGCGAGACAGGCGATTTGGATAGAGAACTAAAACTTTGGGTAAGAAAACAAATAGGACCTTTAGCAACACCAGATCTAATTCATTTTACCCCAGGACTTCCAAAAACAAGATCTGGAAAAATTATGAGAAGAATTTTAAGAAAGATCGCAGCAAACGAGCATGGTCAACTAGGTGATACAACTACTCTTGCTGATCCAGGTGTAGTCGATAGCTTAGTTGAAAATAGAAAAAATATCTAAAATTTTATTCTTTCATTAAATTCTTTTTTTACGACATCCCATTTTAAAATCACAGAGTTTAAAACTATTTTGCGATCTAAGGTTTTTAAATCTTCTGCAATTGGTGCCCACTTATATAAAGATAAAGCGCTAGGATTAAATGGTAAATCATTGTGATGATCATCCCAATTAATATTTTGTATTCTTTCATCAAAACTTTTTTTTGCATTTTCGATGATATCAATTGGCATCTTATTTGAAGTTTCATCATCTAAAATTTTTAAAAAAATTTCTTTTGCTTTCTCGGTGTCTTGGTAATTAAAATTCACTTTCAATTTTGAAAACGTAAACAATGTAAGATCTTGAAGAGCAACTGCATAAATGTTCCACTTGGCCAAATTTACTGAGTCCATAAAAGTATCGTTCTCAAAATGAAGAACATACCTGGTCCCCATCCTCGTTTTGAGGTAGCCGTATAAAGTAACCTGACTCACCCAGGCAGATTTTGTTTGAATAAAAGTTTCAAGTTCATCTAAATTGCTAATTTTCCCTTTGGGAACAAAGGCTTTAAACATAGCGAAGAGATAAGTCTTAAAATCATGCCAAGTTAAGTCTCTCCAAGTTAATTTGTATTTTCCCATAAAAAGCCCTATTTTTGACACTTATAGCTAGAAAAGGCTAGTAAATTTACCAATTTTAACACTTTAAATCTATTTTATAATCGTTATGGTTTTCGCCAGTTATAACTAAAAAGAGAGAGGTATAAATGTCAAAACAAGAACAACACTGGGAAAAGTCCAAGGGTTTGCTAATGATGACGTTAGCTATTTGGTTTGTTTTCTCAATTGGCATCTTCCTATTCGGGGCTGAAATGAACGAAGTTACGGGACCCTTTGGTTATCCGTTAACTTATTGGTTCACATGTCAAGGTTCTCTTGGAATTTTCGTAATACTAATTTTCTGGTTTGCGAATAGACAAGAAAAAATTGATGAAGAGTTCGGCTTTAGTGAAAGAGGAGATGACTAATGATTAAAGGTAATTTTATAGACAATTTACCTAAAGTTTATGGAATCTATACGGGTGGTTTTTTAGGTTTCATAATCATTATGTCGATTGCCGAGCAGATGGGTATGACAGCGAAAACAATTGGTATTTGTTTCGTTGCCTTCACAGTAGCCATCTATGCTATAATTGGTTATCTATCACGTACAGCTCAAGCTGATGCGTATTACGTAGCTGGAAGACAAGTACCAACCGTGTTCAACGGAATGGCGACAGCAGCAGACTGGATGTCTGGTGCATCATTCGTTGCAATGGCAGGTGGTATTTACTTTAAAGGTTACGGTTATATGGCACTACTTGTAGGTTGGACTGGTGGATATGTATTAGTTGCATCACTATTAGCACCTTACTTAAGAAAATTCGGCTGTTACACAGTTCCAGATTTTATTGGTACAAGATACGGTGGTAATTTAAGTAGATTTATGGCGGTAGTAGTTTTAACTGTTGCTTCATTTACTTACGTGACTGCACAAATCAACGCCACAGGTACAATTGCATCTGTTGCACTTGATATTCCATTCCAATACGCTGTATACGTTGGACTTATAAGTATTTTACTTTGTTCAATGCTTGGTGGTATGAGAGGGGTAACTTGGACACAGGTAGCTCAATATATCGTACTAATCATAGCTTACTTATTACCAGTATTCTGGATCAGTAACAAAATGGGTGCGGGCTTCTTCCCTCACTTCATGTTAGCTGATGAAGTTTCTAGAATAGCTGAATTAGAGGCTCAGTTTGGTTTTGTTAAAAACTCAGCTGAAAATCTAAAAGAAGTGCCAAAAGGTTTGGCTGGAATAACTAAAGCTCACTCAGCGGTGAACGCAACACCTTGGGCATTTATTTCATTAGCGTTAGCGATGATGATGGGAACAGCTTCATTGCCTCACGTTATGATGAGATATTTTACTACTCCAAGTGTAAAAGCTGCTAGAAAATCAGTAGGTTGGTCATTATTCTTTATCTTCCTACTTTATTCTTCTGCTCCAATGTTAGCGACACTATCTAAGTTGTCATTGATTGATCCGTCACTACCAACAGGTATTATCGGTAAATCAATAGCTGAAGTTCAATCGATAGATTGGTATCAAAACTGGAACCAAGCAAACTTAATGTTTGTAAGCGACTTTAACGGAAATGGAACTCTTGAGTTAAATGAGTTTTTCATGGGTGGTAAAGCCGTTGTGTTAGCAACTCCAGAAATAGCTGGATTACCATATGTAATCTCAGGTCTGGTTGCTGCTGGAGGTATGGCTGCTGCCATGTCAACAGCCGATGGTTTGATTTTAGCAATTGCAAACGCAATCTCACACGATGTTTACTATAAGATCATCGATCCAAAAGCTGAGACTGCTAAAAGACTAGTTGTTGCAAGGGTATTACTTGTAGTAATTGGTTTTGCAGGAGCAACAATCGCAGCTCTTGAGATTCAAGGTATCTTAGGTTCAGTAATCTGGGCTTTTGACTTTGCGATGTCAGGACTATTCTTCCCACTTGTACTTGGTGTATGGTGGAAGAGAGCTAACAAAGAAGGTGCTATTGCTGGTATGTTCTTAGGATTAGTTTCTGGTGCTGCTTACCTAGTTTGGGTAAGAACAGGCGGAAGTGGATTCTTAGGAATTACACAGTTAACGTTTGGTATCTTTGGTTCAGCTGTCAGCTTAGTAGCAATGGTTGTGGTGAGTTTAATGACTCAAGCACCAAACGCTGCAACGCAGAAAATGGTTGATGAGGTTCGTGTACCAGCTGGTAAATCGATCCTTGGCAAACAACACTAAATAATCTTTTTAAGGGGCGATTAATTTCGCCCCTTTTAATTTCGATCTTTTTCCAATATAAATTTCTCAATGTCAGCTAACTTTCATCCTTTAGTATATATAATTGACTATATTCTTGGGGTAATCATGTGGACTTTAATTGGAAGGGTTGCAATGAATATTTTTCAAAGAGAAGATTCTCAATTTTTTTTTATGAGAGTCTTTGTTAAATTTACTAATCCTTTGATCAACTTATTTAAACCTATAACTCCATCTTTTATCATACAACCAATCGTACCTCTTTACGTTGCTTGGTTTTTTTTCATGATAAGGTTTTACTTTATGCCTTGGGTTCTAGGATACTCAGTGATGGGCATGTTGTCATTTCCATTAGAAAGTGAGATTTCAAGACAAATTTATCAATTTTTTAATTAAATTAGATTTTAAAATTTGGTACTAGTTAATTTAATAATCTATGAAAAAAATACAAATTTCCCCCTCAATATTATCTGCTGACTTTAGTCAACTAGGAAATGAAATTAAAAGACTCGAGGATGCAGGGGCAGATATGATACATGTTGATGTAATGGATGGTCACTTCGTTCCCAATTTAACTATTGGACCTCCAGTCATTAAAACTCTTAGAAAGCATTCAGAATTAACTTTTGATGTGCACTTGATGATTTCACCTGTCCATAAATATATAAAAGATTTTGCAGATGCAGGAGCTGATATAATTACTATACACCCTGAAGCTACTGATAATTTAGCAGAATCAATTAAACATATTAAAAGTTTTAAAAAGAAGGTTGGTATTTCTCTAAATCCAAATACCGAGATCAACATAATCGAAAATGAGTTAAAAAACGTGGATTTGATTTTAGTTATGAGTGTTTATCCAGGTTTTGGAGGTCAGAAATTTATTCCTGACGTCATTAAAAAAATTGAATTATTAAAAAAAATAAAAGATGATAAAAATTATAAGTACGACATTGAAGTAGATGGAGGAATAAATTTTTCAAATTCAAAAGATGTAATAAACGCAGGCGCAAATATTCTTGTATCAGGAACTACAATATTTAAAGAAAACAACGGAAACATTAAAAAGAATATAGAAACACTTAAAGAAGTGTAGAATGCTGTTAGATGGATTTTTTGAAACTTTAAATGATTTTAAAGAAATAATAAAAAAAAAATTCAGAGCTATTTATCAAAATTCAAGTTTATACGAAAAAAAGATTTCTAAAACTTTTGATAATGAATTCATATACAAACCAAGTCCTCACTTACTTTCATCGATAATCAAATACCAAAATAAGAAATATAAGATTGAAGATTTTGAACTAGAGAAGGTTTGGAATACACAAATGAAATCAAAAGATTTTGAAAAATTAAATAATTTTTTTTGGTTTTTTAGTCTTGATTTAAAATCTTCAAAAAAATCAGTTCAAGAAGTTATCTTAAATTGGATTAATAAAAACAATAAATTTAAAAAAAAGAGTTGGGAATTTAATATTACTGCAAAAAGAATAATTTCGTGGTTATCTAACCACCAACTTTCTTATAACGAAAGTGATAAAGAATATAGATCAATTTTTGATCACATGATTCAAAAACAAACAAATCATTTATTAAATGAAATAAAAAACTCTAAAGATTTAGAAAACAAAATAATTGGTTGCTCAGCAATAATTTTAACTGGATTATGTTACAAAATTGAGAAAAACTATTTAAATATAGGTTTAAGTTATCTAAAAAAAATTATCAAGTCCTCAATAGATAACCAAGGTTTTACTAACTCACGGAATATAAAACAGTTAATATTTTTTTTAAAATATTTCATAATTATTAGAGAATGGTTTAAAGAGTCACAAGTTGAAGTTCCAGAGCATATAGAAGAAAATATTTATTATTTTGGACAAAGTTATGCTTTGATAAGACAAAACCTAGACGTAGATCTTTTATTTAATGGTAATAATAAGTCTAATACTCATGATTTCGATCATTATTTAAGAAGACTTGGTTATAAATTTAAAAATGAAAATAAAGAGTGTGGTGGTTACATAATTTTAAAGAATAAAAAAATTTGTCTAGCAATGGATGTGGGATCTTCACCAAATCCTAAGTATACTCAGGATTACCAGTCGGGCACCCTTTCATTTGAAATAATTTCAAACGGAAAGAAACTTATTACAAATTGTGGTTATTATAAAAAAAATAATCAAAAACTTAATGAGATATCAAAATCTTCAGCTGCGCACAGCACATTAACTATTGATGACAACTCCTCATGTAAATTTACAAAGAGAAAAGATAAATTAATTTTAAAAACAGGTTTAAAAGTTGGTCAAAAAAATTCTATATTTGAGAGTAATTATTGGAAAATCAATGCTGCTCATGATGGATATTTTAAAAAATTTAAATCAATTCATGAGAGAAATATTGAATTTTTTCCTGAGCAAATGAAATTTGTTGGAAATGATAAGATTATTACGAAAAAAAATAATTTTAATTTCAAGTTTGACATTCGATTTCATTTAGAACCAAATATTAAATTAATGAAGACCCAAGATAATAAATCTATATTAATAGAATTAGAGGATGAGGGTTGGAAATTTACTTGTGATAATTATGAAATTAATATTGATAATGGATTATACTTCGGTAATAAAAATACATATATTGAGAACCAAAATATTTTTATATCTGGCATATTGAGTAATAATGAAGAGAACATTAAATGGGAAATTAAAAAGATATAATGGGAAAAATTAGATCAGCTTTAATATCATTGTCTGATAAGTCTAATCTTAAGCCTTTATTACAAGAATTAAGGAGAAATAATATCAAAATAATTAGTTCTGGTGGAACATTTAGAGTAATTAAGAAACTTAAATTCAAATGCTTAGATGTTTCAGATTTTACAGGATTTAAGGAAATACTCAGCGGGAGAGTCAAAACCTTACACCCGAAAATACATGCTGGAATTTTAAACAAAAGAAATAATAAATCTCACTCTAATGATATTAAAAAAAATAATTTTGAGAATATTGATTTAATAATAGTGAATTTCTATCCATTTGAAAATACGATCAAGCAAACAAAAAACCATTCAAAAATAATAGAAAAAATTGATGTTGGTGGACCAGCTATGGTCAGAGCTGCTGCCAAAAATTATAATGATGTGACTGTGATAACTTCTGTGGATCATTATTCAGAACTTATAAATGAGTTAAAAAAAAATAAAGGTAGCACTTCTCTAAAATTTAGAGAAAAAATGTCTAGGTTGGCATTTAGTGAGACCGCCTATTACGATGCTGTAATTTCAAACTATTTCAATAGATTTAACAATATCAATTTCCCTAAAAGAAAAATTCTTTACACTAATTTAATACAAAATCTTAGATATGGAGAAAATCCTCAACAAATGGGTGCTTTCTATTCTCAAAGTAAAGAAAATAGATTAGAGCAAATACATGGGAAAACTTTGAGTTATAATAATTACAATGATATTTTTGCAGCAATTACTATTTCAAAATCGCTACCGAAAAATACTGGTACAGTTATTGTCAAACATGGAAATCCTTGTGGTGTCTCAGCTTTAAAAAATAATTTAGATAGCTATAAATCAGCATTAGAGAGCGATCCAATAAGTGCATTTGGTGGTATTGTTTCATGTAACTATAAGGTTACTCAAAAAATCGCAGTAATGTTAAATAAAATTTTTCTTGAAGTAATTGTGGCTAATGGTTTTGATAAAAAAGCTTTAAAAATATTAAAATCGAAAAAAAATCTGAGGCTTATAGACTCATCAAAAATTTCTTTCAATCAAGTATGGAAATTTAACTCTTTTGATAATTTTACACTTATCCAATCAGAGGATAAAAAGATTTTTTCAAAGAAGGATTTTAGAGTTGTTTCAAAAAGAAAACCTAGTAAATCACAGCTTAATAATTTAATGTTTGCATTTAACGTCTGTCGTTACACAAAATCTAATGCTATTATTCTTGCTAGTAATAAATCTACTATCGGCATTGGATCTGGACAACCTAGTAGATTAGATAGTTGTGAGATTGCAATAAATAAAATGAATAAGTTTTCAAAAATCAAAAATGAAATAGTAGCTGCATCAGATGCTTTTTTCCCATTTGTTGACGGAATAGAAAAATTAGTTCAGTCAGGAGCTAGTGCAATAGTTCAGCCAGCTGGATCAATAAGAGATAAAGAAATTATAAAATTTGCAAACGAGACGAATACTGTTTTGGTTTTTTCAAAAACTCGTCATTTTAGACATTAGTTATGTTATCAATTTTAGCAGCTAATATAAAATCGTTTTCGGATAAACCTTCTATGGCATGAGTTGTGATATTAATCTTAGCATAACCCCATCCAAAAATAATATCTGGATGATGACCTTCTTCCTCAGAGACTTTTCCAACCTCATTAACAAATTTTTGACTTTCCAAAAAATTTTTAAATTCAAATTTTTTTTCTAAAAGATAAACTTTTTTGTCATTTTGAATGATCTCCCAACCATCAACTTTTTTTTGATACTTATGAATTTCAGAAACGTCAAAAGCTTTAACTCCTCCCTCGCAAGGAACACATTTTTTTTCTAATAAATCATTCATAGTATAATGGAGCGGGCAAAGGGGGTCGAACCCTCGACCTTCTCGTTGGCAACGAGACGCTCTACCACTGAGCTATGCCCGCTTATTCTTTAAGTGTTGAAAGTATTAGCTTTTTAAAAATTAAGCAATAGTACTTTTTGTGAAATTTTAACTGAACTATGCCCAGAGTGTGCCAAAAAATTAACACAACGTTTAAAATTCTGGCATACTTAATAATTTAATTCTTTCAAATTTTTTTCAAAAATATTATTTAATTTTTCAGTAAACTCTTGATCAAAGTTTTTTTGCCAATCATTCTTTGGTCCTAGATGGAAAAAAGGTATCTTTTTTTTTTCTTCTCGTGAGATAATGGTCTCACTAAACCCGTTTGTTTCCTCTATTTTTTTTAAGTTTTTAAAAGAAGTAGTGTTAACAGCGTTTTTAGCTTTTTCCCTACTAAATCCACTTTTATTATTTGTTAGTTTATTTATGAATTCTATTATCTCTTTAAATACAAAAAAAGTTTCTGACAATAAATCTTCATATCTTAAAAATTTTATTGGTATTAATTTATTATTTTTCCAAGATTGATAATTTAATTCCCAAGAACTAATAAATTGATAATCGCTATAATCCTTTTTCTTTTTAAAGTCATAAGTAAAGTTTTTTTTATCTTGCATCACCACTAAAGCTTTATCGTGATTGATTTGAAAATGTCTGGACATGGAGTCTAAAACATTTCTAGGATCTCTTACTATGTAAATTCCGCCAAGTGAATTAGCTCGATTTGTAAAATCATAATTTCCCAATTTCACTAAAGCATTATGTGTCTTGAAAAATTTTATCTTTCGGTCTTCATTAATTTTTTCTTGCGCTAAGACCCATAATCTCGAAGTATCTCCTGGTATTGATAAATCATAATCAAAACTTTCTAAATATTTTTTTACAGGAAACTGTTGAATATTTTTTAAATGATTATCACCAAGAAAAATGCCGTCTTTTGTATAATAATAAGCACTTATCAAAGATCTTAACCATGTGTTGCCATTTTTAGGATAAGAAGCGAGCCAAATTATCATATTTTTATCTTTAAATTATTTTTATATTATTAGTATATTTATTAAATATGAAACTTCCAAAAACTATACCTGTTTTTCCACTCAGTAATTTTATAATTTTTCCTAAAACTACAGTGCCCTTAAACATTTTTGAACCAAGATATATAGATATGGTCAATGATAGTATGAAAGCAGATAAGTTTATAGGCATGGTTCAACCAAAAGTCACAAAGAATTTTGATGATAATAAATTACCTTCACTTCATAAAGTTGGTTGTTTAGGTAAAATTACAAGCTTCAAAGAAGCTGATGATGGAAGATATTTAATTGACCTTAAGGGTGTAATTAGATTTGAAATAAAAAAAGAAATAGATTCAAATAAGAAGTATAGAGAATTTGAGATAAATTTTGAGAATTTTTTAGATGATTTAGAAGAAAAAAAAGAAAACTTAAAATTTTCTGATTTGGAACTTATTTTCAAAGATTTAAAAACTTTATTTGAAAAAAGAGGATTTATCATTAATTGGAAAGCTCTAGAAAAACAAAGTTTAGACGAAACAATAAACGCTCTAGCGATGACATCACCATTTAGTCTGGAGGAAAAACAAGTTTTATTAGAGGCTAAAAATCTGGAAATTAGAAAAACGAAAATTTCTGAAATTTTAAATACTTATACTTACGATCAATTTGATAATACCACTCTTCAATAAATTAATTTTGTAAACCCATATCAGCGATATTTTTAAAATATTTGTTTAATATTTTATTCTGTCCAAATAACCTGGCTGTTGAGTCAATTAAATCCTCTCCGATCTTATTTTCAAAATTAAAATATTCATAGATAAAATTAATTCCTTCCGAAAAAACAAAATTTTTACTTTTTACATTATTCTGAAATTCAACACACACACTTTGATCTATTGGTAAACCAAGTTTTATTTTGTAATCAATTATTTTTATAAATTCTTTTATATCTCTAATTGACATATTGAAACCCTGACCAGCTAAAGGATGAAGTTTATGCAACAAATCACCAAAGGCTAAAATATTATCTTTATAATATTCTCTTAAATTTATTGATTTTAAATCAAATTCTGAAATCTTGTAGATTTTCTTTATTTCATATTTAGGGTTGAACTTATTAATAATTTTGTTGATCTCTGATTCAGTTTTATATTTTTTCATTCTTGCAGAATAAACAATTGAAGTTTTTTCATTTGATATTGGCAAAAATGCTATCGGGCCGTCATTTGTAAAAATTTGTATTGCTTCGTTGTTAGATGATAATTTTATGTGATCTATAATTGTTGTAAATGCAATGCTATTATATTTCTTTTCAAATTTTTTTGAAAAATATTTTTTCGTTATTTCATTTCTTATGTCACAATTAATTATCAGATCATAACTTAAATAATTGGATTTTCTATATTTTATATATTTTTTGAATTTTAAAAATTTACTCCTTTTAAGTTCGGTAATTAACTGATTAAATAATTTTTGATTCTGTAAGATTGAAAATAGATTGTCCTTTTGATCCTCAAATTTTAAAATTTCTTTTTCATTAGAGTTTTCTGTAAAAATTTTTATTTTTTTAATTGGCCACAACATTTTTTTAATATTTGTTATTTCTCTATTAAAAAAATCAATATTTGATTTTGAAATTCCAATTGTACGAGTAGTATCTATTTTACTGTTTTTTTTCTTATAAAATAGATCGACAATTATCTCTTTTTTAACTAAAGCTGTTGCCAGAGCTAAGCTTGTAAGGTTATCACCCAATATACAGACTTTCATAATAAATTTAATTTTAACAAGAAAAATTAGATGATACAAAGTGATAAATTTGATTCACTTGATATGAACATAAAAAAAATTGTTAATATTACTCTTCTTTTTATTGCTAAAAGGTTAACAGAAATATTTGGTTTTCTAATATTGTCTGCTGGTATCTTTTTGTTTGTCTCATTAGTTTCATATTCTCCGGAGGATCCTAATTTTATATTTCCTGATAATACAGAGATCAGAAATCTTTTGGGTTTTAGGGGAAGTTATATTTCTGATATTTTTTTTCAATCAATCGGTTTAATCTCTTATTTAGTTTCATTTACTCTAATTTTTACTGGTATAAATATTATTAAAAGAAAAGATTTCTTTTTAATAATTGAAAATATTTTTTATTCAATTTTATATTCAATTATTGGATCAGTATTTTTAAACCATTTTTATAATACCACTTTTGCCCTTTTTATTAATGGTAACGGAGGTTTTATTGGAAACTATTTAAATGAAAATTTTTTCAAAAGTTTATTAAGTTTAAGCGAAAATATATCCTATTATTTTTTAATCATCTTAATAATCGTACTTTTTTTACTTAGTGTAAATTTTAGTCTTAAATTTTTTAATTTTTTTAGAAAAATCAATTTCCTTAATCCTAAAAAAAGTAAAAATTATACAGACAAGAGTGAGGTTATTAATGAATATATTCCACAAGAAGAAATTAAAAATTTGATCCAAGAAGACTTACCTTTTATAAAAGCTGACGAAATAAAAAAAACTGAAGTACAAAAATTTAAACTACCTAGCCTAGATTTACTTAAAATTCCGTCTAAAAAGGAAAGAGAAAATTCTGAAAAAAACCAATCAAGCGATCCTGAATTTTTAGAAAAAATATTATTAGATTTTGGTGTTAATGGAAAAATCAAAAAAATAAGTCACGGACCAGTTGTTACATTAAATGAATTTGAACCTGCTGCTGGTGTAAAGGTTTCGAAAATTATAAATCTATCTGACGATATCGCGAGAAATACTAGTTCTGAGTCAGCCAGAATTTCAACCATTCCAGGAAGTAACACTGTTGGAATTGAATTACCTAATTCATCAAGAGAAAATGTTTATTTGAGTGAGATTTTAAATAACTCCGACTTTAAGAAAAAAGAAATTAAATTACCGATCGCTTTAGGTAAAAGTATTTCTGGAAATCCAATAGTTGGAGATTTATCCTCGATGCCTCATTTATTAATAGCTGGAACAACTGGATCTGGAAAGTCAGTTTGCATAAACACAATAATATTGTCACTCCTCTACCGTCATACTCCTGAGAGATGTAAATTTATTTTGATTGATCCTAAAATGCTTGAGCTATCAACATATGAAGGTGTGCCTCATCTTTTGTGTCCAGTGATAACTGAAGCTAAAAAAGCAGCCTCAGTTTTAGGCTGGGTGGTTAAAGAGATGGAAAGTAGATACAGACTTATGACTAAAGAAGGAGTTAGAAATATAGATGGTTACAACTCAAAACATAAACTTCCAATGCCTTATATAGTCGTAGTGGTCGATGAAATGTCAGATTTAATGCTAGTGGCAGGAAAAGAAATTGAAAACTATATTCAAAAATTATCTCAAATGGCAAGGGCAGCTGGCATACACATTATCATGGCTACTCAAAGACCAAGTGTTGATGTAATTACAGGAACAATTAAAGCAAACTTTCCTACACGAATATCTTTTCAAGTTACATCTAAAATAGATAGTAGAACCATATTAGGAGAACAAGGTGCTGAACAACTATTGGGTAAAGGTGATATGTTGTATATGTCATCTGCTAACAGAGTTATAAGAATACATGCACCATTTGTATCTGACAAAGAGATTGAAAATATAAACAATTCTTTAAGATCCCAAGCAGAACCAGATTATGTGGACGAAATTCTAAATTTTGCAGATGAAAAAGAAATGGGTGATGGTTCCAAAAATATGGGTGATAAAGATGAACTTTATCAAACAGCTGTAGAAATAATAAAATCTGAAGGGAAAGCATCCACGTCTTTTTTACAAAGAAAACTACAAATTGGATATAATCGAGCAGCAAGAATAATTGATATGATGGAAGAAGAGGGAATTGTGAGTAAGGCCAATCATGTAGGAAAACGTGATGTTCTTTGATGATTAATAAATTAATTTTTTTATTTCTTTTATTTTCGATTGTTGAGGCTTCAGCAAACATTAAAGAAAAAATTATTAAAAATTTAGAAACCACTAATAACTTGACATTTAACTTTGAGCAAAACGTTAATGGTAAAACAGAAAATGGTCATTGTGCTCTTTCATACCCTCAAAAAATATTTTGCAAATATAATTTAAAAAATAACAAAATTTTAGTTTCCAATGGAAAATCCATAGTCGTAAAAACTAATAGTAGCTATTACCTATATCCCCTTGAACGAACACCATTAAATCTAATATTAAATAAGAAATTTTTAATTAATAAAATCAAAAATTTAGATCAAAGAATTTTAGATAATAAATTTGTTAATTTTAAATTTTTTGAAGAAGATTTTGAGGTGAATATTTTCTTTGATTATAACACTCTTGATTTGATTGGTTGGCAAACTACAGATATTTATCAAAATCTTAGTATCACTTTTTTAGATTCGGTTAAAAGAAATCAAAAATTAAATGGTAATTTATTTGATTTACCTCAACAAAATTAAATTGAAATAGACTCCGTTTTATAAATTCTCATACCTCTTGAAATATAATTATTTAATGCATTTTTATGATCTAATGAGCAAGTATGTACCCAAACTCTATTAGTATTTTCAGAAAAAGAATTTTTTATAGCTGATGTTAAAAGGAAAGAGCCTAATTTTCTATTCTGATATTCTTTAAGCAAACCAAGATAAGCAATTTCTGTCTCCTTTTTTTCTTTATGGAAAATAAGTTCAAAATATCCAGCCATATCATCAGCTTTTTTAAGAATGTAAGTTTTTACCTTCTGGTCAGAAATATATTCCATCCACTGTTTATCTGTCCAAATTAATCGATCTGTCCATTGATGTTCTTTACCGATATTTTTATAAAAAAATTTATTTATTTGAAAATCTGTTGGATCACTAAGATCAATTAAGCAATCGTCTGGAGAATATTTTGATTTTTTTAAGTCTTTAAGTGAATTAATTTCTAAATAATTTCTTTCAACTTTTGTGCTCACTCCACCATCTTTCCAACTTTTTCACCTCCAAAAAGATGAAAATGTAAATGAGGTACCTCTTGACCGCCATGTTCAGAAATATTAGCTAAAGCACGATAACCTTTACCGCCGTCTACTGATATACCAAGTTTTTTTGCAACTAAATTTATACCCTTTAATAAACCCACCATTTCCTCTGCAGAGGCGTTTTGACTAAAATCATCAAGGTCAGTATATTTTCCTTTAGGTATTACCAGTGCATGAATTTTTTTTTGTGGGTTAATATCATAAAAAGATAAAACAAATTTATCCTCATAAATCTTTTTACAAGGTATCTCTCCTTTTAAAATTTTTGCAAAAATATTATTATCATCATAAATCATTTCTATTAATATAAATTGATTATTATTTTTTATCTATAAAAATTATTTCAGCTATTGTAAGTTAAAAGTATGTTTGCTAACAAAAAAATATTTAAGGATAAAATTATTTTTTTTTTGATTATAATATCCATAGCCTTTATATTAAGGATTTATAATTTAAATTTTGAAGACTATTGGTTTGATGAGCAAGCAAGTTTCTGGGTTGCCGATCCCTCTTTAACATTTAGTGAAACTCTTGAAAGAGGAAAAAAATTAGATCAAGGAACTGGTATTGTATTTAACTTATTATTAAAAACTTTTTTTTCACTTTTTGATTACAATCCGCAAATTGGAAGATATTTTCCATTTACTTTTGGTTTATTATCAATTCCTGCTTTATGTTATTTAACCTTACAATTAAAACAAGACAAAAGTTATCTGCTAGTCGGTATTTTAAGCTCAATTAATTTCTATTTAATAAGTTACTCTCAAGAAGTAAGGGTTTACTCATTAGTTTTATTGATAAGTATATTAAGTCTAATTTTATTCTTTAAGTTAATTGAGAAAGAAAACGAATATAAAAAAAAAAAATATTTTTATTCTTTTTTTTACATCATTATTAGTTTGTTTGGGGTTTGTTTACACATATTTTTTTTCATAATAATTTTTTCCCAATTTATATTCCTTTGTTTAAATTTTTTATTTAAAGAAAAAAAAATAATTTTTAATATATTATGTGTTCTAGTTATCCCTATTTTATATCTCTTATTAATGTACGAAAATTTGTTAGCACAAATGGGGATAAAAGACTTTTGGATACAACAAGTGAATTTAGATTTTTTTTACAACTTCTTTTTTTCAAGATTTTTTGGATCCAAAATAATGGGGGCTATTTATTTACTGGTCTTGATATACCTTGTTTATATCAACAGAGAGAAAATATTTAATTTAGGTGACAAAAATTTTTTATTAATACTTATTATATTTTTTTCATATGCCTTGCCACTTTTATATAGCTTATATAAACAACCTATTCTCACTGATCGTTATATAATTTTTATCCTTGTTCCTATTTTTATTTTAATTTCAGTTTTTATTTTAGAAATTAAAAATTCTAAAACAAAATACATTATTTTAACAATTATTTTAGCTTCATCTTTTGCAAATAATTATATTGAAATTTTTAATAGAAAAAAAACAAAACCCGAATTTAATAAAGTAATTGAATATATTTCTAAGACAAAGGTAAAAGACATCGTGATTAAAACAAATTTAGATATGATTGAAAAAATGACAATTAATTATTCTAAAAACATTTTAAATAGTAAGAAAAATAATATTACCTTTTTAAACTCTAAATTTGATTATTCGGAATTAGAAAACATATGGCTCCTTTGTTATAAACCAATTAATAATTTTGACTGCTCACCAAAACCTTATGCATTTTCAAATTGGGAAAAAGTGGATAATGTAGAATATAAGCTTATAAACGCATCACTTTATAAAAAATAAAATATCTCGCTTAATACCCCGAATTAATGAGGTAAAAAAAAATTAAAATTAAAAAAAAATTTTATTTAAATATTTATTTATTTTACTGGTTTCTTCTTTTTTCTAGCTCAATCATTACGTCCTCAATTCTGATATTGCTTGCTTCCAAATATACCACCAAATGATAAAGTACGTCTGCAGTCTCATGAATTGTGTTAGTCTTGTTCTCTACTGCTTCAATTAGCTCGTTAACTTCCTCAATAACTTTTGCCTTGCTTAGTGACTTGTCTGCAATAAGTTTATTGGTATATGAACCTTTGACTGGATTTTTTTTTCTTTCTCTTACAAGATTAAATAAACTTTCTAAAGTATTAAACATTTTAAATTCTAACAGGTATTCCCTTTGAGTCCAAATATTCCTTAGCTTCTTTTATAGAATGTTTTCCATAGTGAAATATAGAGGCTGCTAAAACTGCACTTGCATTTCCCAATTTAATTCCATCTACAAGATGATCTAAATTACCTACACCACCAGATGCAATAACTGGAATATTTACCTCCGATGAAATTTTTGACATTAAATTAATATCATAACCAACTTGTGTTCCATCTCTATCCATTGACGTCACTAACAATTCTCCTGCACCATTTTCTTCCATTTGTTTTGCATACTCTAGCGCGTCGATGCCACTGTTGTTTCTTCCTCCGTGGGTAAACACTTCCCATTTATCTCCTTTCTTTTTAGCATCAATTGCAACTACAACGCACTGAGATCCAAATTTCTTTGAACTATCGATAACAACTTTTGGGTTTTCAACTGCTGCAGTGTTTATTGAAACTTTATCAGCCCCACATTTAAGTAATCTATTTATATCCTCAACACTTCGAACACCACCTCCAACAGTTAAAGGAACAAAACATTTTTTTGAAGTTTTCTCGACAATATCATAAATAGTATCTCTATTTTCATTTGAGGCAGTAATATCTAAAAAACAAATTTCATCTGCTCCACCATCACTATAAATTTTAGCTTGCTCTACCGGATCACCTGCATCTTTAAGATCAACGAAATTAATGCCCTTTACCACTCGACCATTCTTTACATCTAAGCAAGGAATTATTCTATTTTTAAGCATCTTCTTTCACCAACTCTTCTAACTTTATATCACCATCATAAATAGCTTTACCAACTATTATTCCTTCAACATTTTTTAAATTTTTTGCTTTCTTAACATCATCTATTGATGAAACTCCACCAGATATAATCACAGGACAATTTGATATTTCAGCAACTTTAATGGTTTCATCAAAATTTGGGCTTTGTTTCATGCCATCTCTGCTAATATCTGTATAAATTAATCTACTTACACCATAATCATTAACCTCTTTTAAATAGTCTAAGGTCAATTGATTAGAGCTCTCCTTCCATCCTGATACTGACAGAAATCCATCTTTGGCATCTAAACCTAAAGCAATTTTATTTGGGAATTTTTCACACGCTTGTTTTAAAAAATCTTTATCTTTAATGGCAGCACTTCCTAGGATTACCTTTTCAACACCGATAGCAACATATTTTTTGATACTATCAATATTTCTAATACCACCCCCTATTTCAACTTTTAGATCAAATTTACTAATTATAGACTTGATAATATCTAAATTTATTATTTCACCAGTTAAAGCTCCGTCTAGGTCAACAATATGTATATTTTTAAAACCGTAATTTTTATATTTTGCTGCTTGTTCCTCTGGAGACATTTCATACTCAGTTTTATTATCAAAGTCTCCTTTAACCAATCTCACACATTTTTTATCTTTGATATCTATCGCTGGAAAAATCTTCATTTATCAAAGTTTAAAATACTCATTGTTATAAAATATTTCATCTTGTCCAATCCTATCTAGATAAGTAAAGTTTACTTCTTCAAAGAAATTTTTGAAATTTTGCTCTTTTGGTATATTATTTTCTACAGAAATTACCTTGATGTTATTGATTTTAAAGTCTATTGATTTTAATAAATTCATTTCTCCTCCCTCTATATCTATAGATAAATAATCTATATTTTTATTTTGAGGAACAATTTCATCAAAAGTGATGGTTTTGAGGCTTATGGATTTAGTTTTACTAGGTTGATTGTTTGAAATTATATCAATATTTCTTTGAAACGAAATATCATTAATTCCGCTCATTTGAGTGAGACCCTCTGTAACTTCGATAAATTCAACTTCTTTTACCTTATCACTAATTGCATTATTTAAAACTTTGCACTTTCTATTTTTTTTTAACTTCTCAAATTGGACTTTCGAGGGCTCAATAGCAATTCCGTCCCAGTTTAAAAATCTCTCAAAATGATAACAATTGCTTCCACTAATTCCATCATAAGCACCTATTTCAATAAAAAATCCATTTTTTTTTTTATCAAAAAATTTTTTTTTAATTATTTTATCTTGCCCAGCTTGAGAAGTATATTTTTCATTCCAAAAGAAAGATCTTTCACAATTCCAGATTTTTTGTCTTAACATGCCTCTAAAGCCATGTTCATTAGTGCTCGCATAAATATTTGGTACTTGTTCTAATAATTCTGAGTAAATCTTATGAGCATGTATTTTACCTTCAAGATTACTATTAAAAAGTTGATCACCTTTTTTTAATAAATCATTCACATTTTTGCCCACAAAAGAGCTTAGGTCTATGTTTTTCATTCTATAACTTCAAAAAATTTTCTATTATTTTTAATCCTAATTTATCACTTTTCTCAGGGTGAAATTGAGTCCCATAAATATTTCCTTTTTCAACAGAACAGACAATTTTTGACGAATATTCTATTGTTGCAGAAATTACATCTTTATCTTTAGGAATAAATTCATAACTATGCACAAAGTACATGTGAGATTTACTTTCTATATCTTTGAAAATTTTACTATTCTTGACAATCTCAATTTGATTCCAACCGATATGAGGAAGTTTGTATTTTCCATTTTGATTATCTATTTTTGAAACATTTCCTGATATCCATCCCAAACCTTCTGTTTTGGTTTCCTCGTAACCAATATCAGCAAACATTTGTAGGCCAACACAAATTCCTAAAACTGGTTTTTTTTTATTTATTACAAATTCATTTAGGGTATCCGTAATACCATTAATCTTCTTTAAAGCCTCTATGCAGTTTTTGAATGATCCTTGTCCTGGTAAAACTATTTTATCGCTAGATTTAATCTTATTTAGATCTGATGTAACCTCGATATTTACTTTATTTTTAGCAACTTCTTTAAAAGAGTTTATTACCGAGCTTATATTGCCCGATTTATAATCAACAATTGTAACATTCATTAAACTTATAAAGAGCCCTTTGTAGAAGGAATTGTTTTTTTATTCCTTGGGTCTATTTCTAATGCGGTTCTTAATGATCTAGCTAATCCTTTATAACAAGATTCGATAATATGATGACTATTGTCCCCATAAATATTTTCAACATGCAAAGTAATTCCAGCTGCTTGTGAAAATGCTTGGAACCATTCTTTAAAAAGTTCTGTATCCATTTCTCCAAGTTTTTCTACTTTAAGATTAACTTTCCAAATTAAATATGGTCTATTAGAAATATCAATTGCTACACGTGATAAAGTTTCGTCCATTGGGATCATCGCATGAGCATATCTTTTAATTCCAACTGATTTTTTCAAAGCTTTTTTTAAAGCTTCACCAATTGCAATACCAGTATCCTCAGTTGTGTGATGTAAATCTATATGAGTATCACCTTTGGCTTTTATGCTCATATCAATCGAAGAATGCTTAGATAATTGTTCAAGCATGTGGTTTAAAAAACCTATTCCTGTGTCAATTTTGTATTTACCTTTACCGTCAATATTTAAATCAACACTAATGCTTGTTTCTTTTGTTTTTCTGTTTATTTTGCCTTTACGCTTCATAATTTAAAACAGGTATACATATATTATTCAATTATGGCAATAATACTAAACCTGGGCTTGAACTATCAAATTTAGTATCCATTTATAAGCTATGACAACGATTGTGTTAGTTAGAAAAAACAACGAAGTGGTAGTAGCTGGTGATGGTCAAGTAAGTATGGGAAATACTGTCGTAAAAAGTACTGCCTCAAAAGTAAGAAAAATTGAAAAGAGAGATGTGGTAGCTGGTTTTGCTGGATCAACAGCTGATGCATTAACTTTATTTGAAAGATTAGAGGGAAAATTAGAGAAACATGCTGGTAATTTATCCAGAGCTGCTGTTGAGTTAGCTAAAGATTGGAGAACAGATAAATATCTAAGAAGATTAGAAGCGCTAATGGCTGTCGGTGACAAGAACAATAGTTATATAATTTCAGGTACTGGTGACGTTCTAGAACCTGAGGGAGATGTTATTGGTATTGGCTCTGGAGGTAATTATGCTTTAGCTGCAGGAAAAGTCTTAATGGAAAGTAATATTTCAGCAGAAGAAGTTGCAAAAAAAGCTATAAAAGTTGCAGCTGATATCTGTGTATTCACAAATGAGAATGTCAAAGTTGAAAAAATATAATGGATAAATCAAACGTAACACAATTACATCCTAAAGGGGATCAGCAAAAAGAAGAAGCTTCATTAGTAAGCTCTTTATCACCTAGGGAGATTGTTTCTGAATTAGACAGATTTGTTGTTGGTCAAAATAAAGCTAAAAGAGCAGTTGCTGTTGCCTTACGAAACCGATGGAGAAGACAAGCTTTAAAAGGTGAAATGAGAAATGAAGTTTTACCTAAAAATATTTTAATGATTGGACCAACGGGTGTTGGAAAAACAGAAATTTCAAGAAGACTATCTAAATTAGCGGAAGCTCCTTTTGTAAAAGTTGAAGCAACTAGATTTACTGAGGTGGGTTATGTCGGAAGAGATGTAGAACAAATTGTCAGAGATTTGATTGAAATAGCAATTGCAATGGAAAAAGTAAAAAAAAGAAAAGAGGTCTACGCAAAAGCTCAAAAATTAGCTGAGGAGAAAGTGTTAGATGCTTTGGTAGGAAAAAAAGCAAGTACGGCTACAAGAGAGAGCTTTAGAAAAAGACTTAGAGACGGAGATTTAGATAATAACGAGATAGAAATAGCTGTCAGCGAAAGTGGTGGTAATAGCACATCTTTTGAAATTCCTGGTATGCCTGGTGCTAATGTAGGAATGATAAATATTGGAGAGATGCTTGGAAAATCTATGGGCAAACAAGAAAAAAAGAAAAAAATGACAGTAAAAGAATCTCACGAAATTTTGATAAATGATGAATCTGATAAGTTAATTGAACAAGATAAAATAATTAAAGCTGCAAAAATTTCTACAGAAAACAACGGAATAGTTTTCTTAGATGAAATAGACAAAATTTCTGGAAGAACAGACAGAGTTGGTGGAGATGTATCTAGAGAAGGTGTACAGAGAGATTTATTACCTTTAATTGAAGGAACAACAGTTAATACAAAATACGGACCTATAAAAACTGACCATATATTATTTATTGCATCTGGTGCTTTTCAATTAGCCAAGCCTTCTGATTTACTCCCCGAGTTACAAGGTAGACTACCAATTAGAGTTGAGCTAGAAGCATTATCAAGTGATGATTTTAAAAGAATCCTTAAAGAACCTGACTTTAGTTTAATTAAACAATATGTAGCATTATTAAAGACTGAAAATGTCGAACTTGAATTTACAGAAGATGGAATTGATGCAATCGCTAATATTGCCTCTGAAGTAAATGCAACTGTTGAAAATATAGGTGCTAGAAGATTACATACAATAATTGAGAAAATCCTTGATGAAATTAGTTTCACAGCAACTGATAGATCTGGTGAAAAAATCTCAATAAATAAAGAATATATAAATAAAAATCTTGATAATCTTGTTAAGGATACAGATTTATCAAAATTTATTTTATAATTTTTTTTTTAAAAAAACATAAAAAGCCCCACTGCCACCATCTTCAATTTCAGCATTAGTTATACTTTTTATTTTTGTCATTAAACTAGGATTATTTTTAATATAATGAGGAACGGAATTTTTCAAAATACCAAATTTCTTTGAAATATATGGATCTTTATCATTTTGAGAATGTAGTCCCTTGCCAGTTACTATTATAACTTTGGAAACTTTTTGGTGAAAACTATCAGTTATAAAACTTTCAACTTTTTTGTTTGCCTCATCAAGTGTAAAGCCATGAAGATCTATTGATTTAGTAATATAAAGTTTATCCTGTTTTTTTTCTAAATCTTTATTCGGTAACTTTTCATTTTTTTCTAAAAAGTTTTTCCAATCTTTTATGTCTTTATCTGAAATATCGCCGTCCAATTACGAAAGAGTATCTATTAACTGCCAATTTGGATTATTAGTACTTGTATCTCTTGAGAATACCCACGTATCATAAATCTTCTTAATCTTTTCTGGGTCTCCAGATACTATCTTTTTATCTTTATCCCTAATACAAGTTATTACTTCACCAACAAATTCGACTGTTACTTGTAAAATTTTTCCTAAAAACTTGTGTTCTTTAATGTTTGCAGAATTTACCCCAATAAAAGTAATTTCAGCTTGATGGCCTCTTTTGCCTCTTTCTTTAAGCGCAGTATTAAATTGATCATAAATTTTGTTACTTAGTAAAGGTTTGCTAGTAGTCAATTTGTTGTCACTATCACCAAAGTCAGTAATGATAGTCTCATATGCTATCTTGGCTCCCTTTATGAAGTCTTTTTTTGCATTTTCATCAAAATCATTTTTTTTATTTATTTTTGTTTCAGGATTTATATTTTTCAACATTTCCTCAAACTGTGGCGGGGCCTTTCCCTCAAAACCTGTTCTTTTTCCTAAAATTCCTCTAAGCCTTAAAAAAATGAAGCCAGCAATCATCGCTAATAAAATAATATCAATGTACTCAAAACTATAATTCATAAACTAAATCTAATTACTATGTTGATTAATTTCAACTAACAATTACATTAAAGACAAATGAACACAGTACTTTTAGCTGTTATTTTAATCCCAATTGTAGAGATTTACCTTTTTATAAAGATTGGGTCTCAAATAGGTGCTTTCAGCACCATATTCTTAGTATTTTTTACTGCGGTTATAGGGGTGTACTATGCCAGATACGAGGGAATTAACACACTTAGATCCGGAATGATGCAAATAATTAAAAATCAAATCCCAGCCCGCGAATTAATTTCTGGTGCTGCGATAGCGTTTGCGGCTTTTCTGTTAATCATACCAGGATTTGCAACTGACTTAATTGGTTTCCTCTTAATTATCCCAATAACACGAAAGTTAATGTTAGGAAAATTTAACAAAAAATTTGAGAATAAAGATGTTAAAAAAGGTGATTTTATTGAGGGAGAGTTTGAAGATATAGAAGATGACAATGACAGAAAAATTTAAAATTTTAGCAAAATACATAAAAGATATGTCTAGTGAAACACCCGATGTTGAAACTTATATATCTACTGGAAACAATATTGGTAAATATCAATTAGACATAGATATCAAATCAATAGCCCTTAAGAATAAAATGATTGAAGTAATTATAACACTAAAATTTAAACTCAAAGATACTCAAGTCAAAAAATCTCATTTTGAAATTGTATACGCTGTAGCTGTAAAAATTGATGAGTCTATAAAAGAAAAAAAAGACCTAGAAAAAATTGTATTATGCGACGTACCTAATTCGGTAGTTTCAGATATAGAAAAATCATTTACAGATATGATGCAAAATTCTGGATTTGCTAATATTAAATTAGAAAAAAAAATTGATTTTACAAAACTTTATTTAGAAAGATTAAATTAAAAATAGTTTTTTTTTAGAAACGCCTTTAAGTAAATTTGATGATTTTTAAGCTCTTCAGGAGACGGTTTAATAACCTTTGTAGAATATATAACTTTTCCAGTATTTAATTTTGAAACTTCTTCCTCTTTATTTTTAAAATCTAAAGTTGGTTCTTTTTGGTCTATCAAATTTATATAAACTTTAGCTAGCAAATCACAGTCGATAAGCGCAGTATGTTGAACCCTTTTGGAATTATCTATCCTAAATCTTTTACATAAAGCATCCAAACTAATTTGGGAGCCTGGAAATTTATTTCTTGCTAATGATACCGTATCTAAAACTTCATTATCAATTTTGTTTTTTCCAAGGATTTTAAGTTCATTATTTAAATGAGATAAATCAAATTCTGCGTTGTGAATTATCAATCTTTTATTTTTAATAAATTTGAGAAAATCATCAGCTACTTCTCCAAATTTCATTTTATCAGATAAAAAACTATCTGAGTATCCGTGTACTTCAAAAGCTTTTTCAGAAACTTTTCTTTCTGGATTTAAGTAGCAGTGAAACTTATTTTTTGTTGGTATTAAATTATCTAATTCGATACATCCGATTTCTACAATCCTGTGTCCCTCTTTTACTGAAATACCAGTTGTCTCTGTGTCTAAAACAATCTCCTTCATATTAGATTTTCTATAATCTCTTTTACTCTTATTTTAACAGAATTTTTCTTAAAATTGTTCTTTATTGTAAATTGAGACTTCTTTCTTTTTAAATCAAGTGAGAGTTGAATCTTTTGAAAATTATTTAGTATTTTCATGTTAAAATTTTTTCTTTTCCTTAGTCTTTTTAAAATTTCTGACTTCTTAGACTCAACAAAGATCAATATATCCTTTTTTTTATTGATCTTATTCTCCAATAGAAGAGGAACATCTAATACAACAAATTTCTTATTTTTGTTTTTTTTTAAAAAATTATTCATTTTTTTTCTAACTTCATAATGAACAATTTTAATAATTTTTTTTAAATTTCTCTTGTTGGATAGAATTGCATCAATAATTTCTTTTTTTTTAATCGGAAAAGAATCGAAATAAAGCGGAAGTTCTTTTTTTAATTTTTGAAAAACTTTTTTGTTTTCTTTATATATTTTTGTAACTTCTAAATCAGCATTAAATACAGGAAAACCAAAACATTTAGCTATATAAGATTTACCAGATCCTATATCGCCTAAAATACCTATTCTTTTCATAAATCTAAAAAATTCTTTAATTCATCATCAATTTTTGGCTTAACTTTATGCCATAGTTTAAATGCCTCAAAAGCCTGATAAATAAACATCATTTTACCATTAAAAACCTGGCAGCCTAAACTTTTTCCGGTTTTTAAAAAATTAGTCTCTTTTGGATTATAAATAACATCAAAAAATAGCTTTTCTTTATTTATATTTTCAAAATTTAAACCTATTTCATCTTCTTTGCTTAGACCCAAACTGGTAGCATTAATAATCATATCAAATTCTGTTTGATCTCCCCAGTCAACTAAACCGATGTTTGGAAAGTTTTTCTTTAAATCTTCAGCCTTTTCCTTTGTTCTATTACTTAATGATATTTTAGAAACACCCAATTTTTCTAAAGCATAAACTATAGAAGGCACTACACCACCAGCTCCTAAAATAAATATTGATTTATTATTTAAATCAAATTGAGTATCTTTTAGACTTAATTCAAAACCTTTAATATCAGTGTTGTGACCTACTAGTTTTTTATCATGCATATAAATGGTATTAACAGATTGAGTAATCTGAGCTTCTTGACTAAGCGTATCTAAAAAAGGAATGATATCAGTTTTAAAAGGAACAGTAACATTTATTCCATCTAATTTATTATCCTTAATTTCATTTATGATCTCTTGAA
Organism: uncultured Pelagibacteraceae bacterium; assembly: GCA_902582845.1. Taxonomy (GTDB): domain Bacteria; phylum Pseudomonadota; class Alphaproteobacteria; order Pelagibacterales; family Pelagibacteraceae; genus Pelagibacter. Next base: position 69,467 of record CACHTQ010000003.1, read on the forward strand.
TTTCGCTTTTATCTATTTTTCTTCTATCATAATTTGCATCAATATTATTTTTTTCAAACCAATAGTTGTGTAATTTGGGTGAAAGTGAATGTTCGATAGGATTTCCAATTACAAGATATTTTTTCATTTATAATTATCTAAATATTTTTTAATTTTTTCAATCGGGAGTCCCATTATTGTATTTTCGTTTCCATCGATACTTGAGAATAACTTTCTTCCCTCGCCTTCTATTTGATAAACATTATAAGCATATAAAGCCTCATCAGAAATTTTGGCTAAGTAATTTTTAAGCTCATCATCATTCATTTTTTTCATTGTCAAAGTTGCCTTATCTGTATGATTCCATACCATAGATCCATTTTTAGAGATACATGCTGAACTAATTAAATAATGTTTTTTACCATTAAGTTTTCTTAAAATTTCTAAAGCTTCTTCTCTATTATCTGGTTTTGATATTAGTTCTCCGTTTAAATCGATGACACTATCAGCGCCTAAAACTAAATTATCACTATATTTCCCGCTTATTTTGTTAGCTTTTAATTCAGCTAAATTTTTAGATATTATCTCTGGTGAAGCTTTTTCTTTTAATAAACTTGATTTAACAACATCTTCGTCAACATTTGATGGTATAACTTCATTCAAAATATTGTGTTCATCAAGAATTTTCTTTCTAACTTTGCTTTGAGAAGCAAGAATAATTTTAAGCATTTCCTTTAAAAATTTCGTATATTTTTATTATTGAAGCTGCTGTTTCTTCTACAGATTTTCTAGTTACATCAATTGATGGCCATTTATATTTTTTAAAAGTATTTTTTGCCATGTCCACTTCCTTTTTTATCTGTTCTAAATCAGTGTATAATTTATTAGTATTTTCTTTGAGAGAGTTCATTCTGTTTTTTCTTATTTCCACCAACCTCTCTGGTTCGGTGTTTAATCCCACAACACATGAGGTTTTTGGGTTTTGTTTTAAAATCTCTGGAATAGAGTCTTCTGTTATTAAAGGAATGTTAGAAGTTTTAAGGCCTTTATTTGCTAAAAAAATAGCTGTCGGAGTTTTGCTTGTTCTGCTGACCCCTAATAATATTATATCAGATTGTTTTATTTCTTTTACAAGATTGCCGTCATCATGATTCATTGTAAATTGGATCGCTTCAATTCTTTTATAGTAATCTTCATTTAGAGCATATTGACCGCTTGGTAGGTGTGAGGCTTTTTGGTTCAAAAGTTTTGAAAAACTTAATATTAGATCACCCAACACTCCAAAACATGGAATTTTTTTCATATCACTATTTTTAGCAAGATATTTTGCTAGGTTACTATCAACGATTGAATATAAAATTATTGAGTTTTTTTCTTGCTCAGCGTTTTCTAAAATCTTTAAAATCTGATTTTCCGTTCTAGTAAAAGAATAAGTGTGTATCTTGTAATTTATATTTTTAAATTGTGCTTTAATGGCTATAAAAATACGATCTAAAGTCTCACCAGTTGCATCTGATATTAGATAAATTTGATATAAATTACTCATGTATAAAATGTGTATAAATTTGTATTATATTTATCATATTGGAAATTTTTCATAATTTTAAATTTACGTTGTAAAACAATACTTTTATTAACAATATTAAACATGTTGAAATTTTTAATGGTCATTTAATGTATTTAGTTAATAAGCTTCAATTTTGCGTATATATTTAATAAAATTTAAGCCTTAAATGTTAATAAATTGTTTATAAAATGTTCACTAAATTTAATCATCAATATTCACAGACTATACTAACATTACTACTAATTATATTTAATTATTAATATGTCTCCAATCGAGGAAGTAATAATAAATAAAAAAAGTGATATTAATCCGATTTGGATTATGAGACAAGCAGGAAGGTATTTACCTGAATTTAGAGAAATAAGAAAACAAAATCCAGATTTTATCAAACTTTGTCTTAACGAAAAATTATCTAGTGAGATTACCTTACAACCTTTAAAAAGATTTAACTTAGATGCAGCAATAATCTTCTCTGATATTTTAATGTTACCATATGGTTTAAATCAAAATGTTGAGTTCAAAAAAAATATAGGCCCATTACTTGGCAATCTTGACTTAGAAAAAATCTCTGATGTTAAGGAAGCTGACTTCGTTGAAAAACTTTCACCTATTTATAAATTAATTGAATTAGTTAGTAATTCTCAATACACTAAAAATAAAACTACTATAGGTTTTATAGGAGCACCTTGGACTTTATTAGTTTACATGTTGAATCAAAAATCGCCAAAATTAAACTTAAATGATAATTTTTATGAAGATAAATATTTAATCGATAATGTTTTCAAAATTTTAGATAAATTTTTAAAAATACATATTAAAAATCAAATTGATAATGGAGCTCAAATAATTCAAATCTTTGATAGTTGGGCCGGGTTATTAAAAGAAAAAGATTTATCTTATTATATATATAACCCTACATTAAGTTTGGTTAATTATGTTAAATCTTTAAATGTGCCAGTTATTTGTTTCCCACGAGGAATAAAAAATTATAAAGATTATTGTGAAATCGTCAAACCAGACACAATTTGTATTGACTATGAGGTTGATCCAATAAAAATTAATAAAGAAATTAAAATTCCTGTGCAAGGTGGGATGGATCCAAAAGTTTTACTTTCTGATAAAGAAAACTTAAAAAAAGAGGCAATAAAATATTTAGATATATTTAAAGATCACCCATATATTTTTAATTTAGGACATGGTATTTTGCCAGAAACAGATCCAAATATGATGGATTATTTGGTGAAAACTGTGAAAGATTATTAATGGAAAACAACAATGAACACCCACAAATAAATTTTGGCAAAACTGGAGTTTTAATAATAAATTTGGGAACGCCCGACTCAACTAGTTGGCTAGATATAAGAAAATATCTTAAAGAATTTTTATCGGACAGAAGAGTAATTGAGGTTAACCCGATAATTTGGCAGTTTATCTTAAATGTTTTTATATTAACTTTTCGACCTTCTAAAACAGCAAAAGCTTACAAAGAAATTTGGATGAAAGATAAAAACATTTCACCACTTTTACATTATACCCAAAAGCAAGCTGAGAAGCTCTCAAGCACAATGTCAGAAAAGAACCTGATAATAGATTACGCAATGAGATATGGAAATCCAAGCATAAGAAGCAAAATTGCAACCCTTCATGAAATGGGTTGTGAAAATTTAATAATTCTACCGCTTTATCCTCAATATGCAGCAGCAACTACAGCAACCGTCTGTGATGAAGTATATAGAACTCTTATGAAAATGAGATGGCAACCTTCACTAAAAATAGTGCAACATTATGAATCTAACCCATTATATATAGAAGCACTTGTAAATTCTTTGAATAAGAAAATTAAAGAAATAAATTGGAAACCGGATTTGATATTGGCCTCTTATCACGGAATACCACAAAAATATTTTGATAAAGGTGATCCTTATCATTGCTATTGTCACAAAACAACGAGACTCATATCAGAAAAATTTACTTCAATTGAGATTAAGACAACGTTTCAATCTAGATTTGGCCCTGAGAAGTGGCTTCAACCTTACACAGACAAAACTTTAGAAAGTTTACCTAAAGAGGGTAAAAAAAATGTTTTAGCTATATGTCCAGGGTTTTCCTCAGATTGTGTAGAAACTTTGGAAGAAATACAAATTCAAGGAAAAGAGAGTTTTTTAGAATCTGGTGGAGAAAATTTTGATATGGTGCCATGTTTGAATGATAATGACGATCACATAATTTTATTAAAATCTTTAATTCAAAAAAATATCTGATTAATGAACACTTACTTACTTTTTAAATCATTACATTTAATATCTGTTATTTCTTGGATGGCTGGATTGTTATATCTTCCAAGAATTTTCGTTTACCATTCTCAAAACAACACTCAACCAGTTATATCAGATGTATTTAAGGTAATGGAAAGAAAATTATTTTTTTATATCATGACACCAGCGATGATATTGTCTTGGCTATTTGGTTTATTATTAATCCATGAAATAGGATTTCAACAACTTGGACAAACCTGGATGATTTTGAAATTGATATTTGTGGTTATTTTAACAATTTATCATTTTTATCTTGGTAGAATTTTAGGACAGTTTAAATTAGACGTTAATACACATTCACATAAATTTTATCGATTTATAAATGAAATACCGACATTATTGCTTATTTTAATCATATTTGTTGTAATTTTTAAGCCTATCTAGGGTTGAATATTTATAAATAGCATATATATTTAAACTATTATTAAGTCCTTAATAATTTCTAATCATGAACATACAAGAACTAAAACTTAAATCATCTGAACAACTTATTACACAAGCTGAGGAGCTTGGTATTGAGAACGCAAGCACATTAAGAAAACAAGAAATTCTTTTTGCCATTTTAAAAAAAGTTGCTGAAAAAGAGGAGATTACAGGGGCAGGTGTTTTGCAGTTACTTCAAGATGGATTTGGTTTTTTAAGAGCAATGGAGTCAAATTATCTTCCAGGACCCGATGATATTTATGTAAGCCCTAGCCAGATCAGAAAATTTGGTTTAAGAACTGGAGATACAGTTGAGGGGCCCGTAAGAGCACCTAAAGAAGGTGAAAGATATTTTGCTCTCCTACAGGTAAGCAAAATAAATTTCGAAGAGCCCGACAAGTCTAGACACAAAATTGCTTTTGATAACTTGACCCCATTATATCCAGATAAACAATTGGTTATGGAAGTTGAAATATCAAAACCAGATAAAAAACAAGATTTAACGCCGAGATTAATTGATTTGGTTAGCCCAATAGGAAAGGGACAAAGGTCGATTATAATTTCACCTCCCAAGGCAGGTAAAACAATGATTTTACAAAGCATAGCAAACTCAATTGCTAAAAATTATCCAGAATGTTATTTAATTGTTCTGCTTATTGATGAACGACCTGAGGAAGTTACAGACATGCAAAGGACTGTAAAAGGCGAAGTAATAAGTTCTACATTTGATGAACCAGCGCAAAGGCACGTAGCAGTGGCAGAGATGGTTATCGAAAAAGCAAAAAGACTTACTGAACACAAAAAAGATGTAGTAATTCTTTTAGACTCAATAACTCGATTAGGAAGAGCTTATAATGCTGTAATTCCTAGTTCTGGAAAAGTTTTAACTGGTGGTGTTGATGCGAACGCACTTCAACGACCAAAAAGATTTTTTGGTGCAGCAAGAAATATCGAAGAAGGAGGATCTTTGACGATTATCTCCACAGCATTAATTGATACTGGAAGCAGGATGGACGAAGTAATTTTCGAAGAATTTAAAGGGACCGGTAATAGTGAAACAGTTCTTGATAGGAAAATTGCTGATAAAAGAATATATCCAGCTATAGACATAACTAAGTCAGGAACCAGAAGAGAGGAACTACTGTTTGATAAAAACGACTTACAAAAAATGAATGTTCTAAGAAGAATTATAGCCCCCATGGGTACTATGGATGCAATCGAGTTTATAAGTTCGAAATTAAAGGATACCAAAAATAATTCGGACTTCTTTAATTCAATGAATAAACCTGCATAATTAAGTTTTCCAATATTAGCGAATAAAAGTTATAATATTTTATGACTATTTACGCCTTATCGTCTGGCCCAGGTGTTTCTGGAGTGGCTGTTATAAGAATTTCAGGTCCTGAGACTTCGAAAGCGCTCAAAAAACTCACAAATAAAGAAATTCCAAAGCCAAGAATGGCAACCCTTCGAAAAATAAACAATATCAACACTTCTGAGCTTATTGATGAGGGTATAATAATATGGTTTCCAGGCCCTGAGAGCTACACAGGAGAAGATATGGCGGAAATCCATGTACATGGAGGGAAAGCAGTAGTTATTTCCATCCAAAATGAAATTTCAAAAATTGAAAATTGTAGATTAGCAGAGGCAGGTGAATTTACGAAGCTAGCTTTTCAAAATGGTAAAATAAATTTACTAAAAGCAGAGAGTATAGCTGATTTGATTTCAGCGGAAACTGAAATTCAGAGATTGCAAGCTGTAAAAATGATGAAAGGAAAATCTTCAAAAAAATTTAATGAGTTGAGAGAAAAATTATTGAAAATTTTGTCATTTGTTGAGGCAAAAATAGATTTTCCCGAGGAGGATTTGCCAGAGGAAAATTTAAAAAAGATAAAAGAGGATTCATCGAATGTCTTAAATGAGATTAAGAAAATTTTAAATGATCAAAAAGTTGGTGAGATAATTCGTGAGGGTTTTAAAATTGCAATTATAGGTCCAACCAATGCCGGTAAGTCCAGTCTATTAAATAATTTATCAAACAGGGAAGTTGCTATAGTCTCTGAAATTGCTGGTACCACAAGAGACGTTGTTGAAACACACTTAAATATAGATGGGTACCCAGTTATCATTTCAGATACGGCAGGCATAAGAGACTCAAAAGATGAAATAGAAAAAAAAGGCATAAGGTTATCTCTTAAAAAAGCAGAAAATGCTGATTTGAAGTTAGTAGTTGTTGATGCCAAAAACATTGATTTAAGCGGCTTTTTGAATGATTTATTAAAAAAAGATGCAATTCTAGTTATTAACAAGTCCGATCTATTGAAAGAAAAATTAGATTCTGAAATTTCTAAATTTAATCATGTTTTAATTTCACTCAAGGACAATTTAAATATAGATAAATTAATTTTAAAAATAAAAAATAATTTAGAAAATAAATTTATATCTGAGGAAGATATCTTAATTACAAGAGAAAGACACAGACAACATTTGCTACAATGCGTTGATCACTTAAATAATTTTTCAGATAAAAATGATAAAAAAGATTTTGATAAAGCTGCTGAGGACTTAAGATTAGCCACAAGACAATTAGGTATGATTGTCGGTAAAGTCGATGTAGAAGAGATATTAGGCAGTATTTTCAACGATTTTTGTATCGGAAAGTAATAGCTGTTTTATGGGGTTTTTTTGAAGTTTTTTACTAATTTTCGTTGCTAAACAACACTTTTTTAAGAAAAAAAACAGAAATCTTGTAAATATTCTAATCGAATATAAATTTAGTCCATGAAAAAAGATTTTCAATTTGATGTAGTTATTATCGGCGGCGGTCATGCTGGTTGTGAAGCTGCAGCGGCCTCAGCAAGGCTTGGTGTAAATACCGCTTTGTTTACGCATAACAAGAATACAATCGGAGAAATGTCATGCAATCCAGCTATAGGTGGTTTAGGTAAAGGTCACCTAGTTAGAGAAATTGATGCCTTAGATGGTGTTATGGGAGAGGTAGCAGACAAGTCTGGAATACAATTTAGATTATTAAATAGAAGTAGAGGACCTGCCGTTAGAGGACCTCGAACTCAATCTGACAGATCATTATATCGTAATTACATGCAAGAAAAACTTGTAAACTATTGTAATTTAAGCATTTTTTCAGATCCTGTAACAAAGTTTATTTTCGAAAATAACCAAATAAGTGGGTTTATAACACTTAAAGGTAACAAAGTGAGTTGTAACAAGTTAATCTTAACAACAGGCACTTTTTTGAATGGTTTGATACATATAGGTGATGAAAGAACTCCTGCTGGACGATTCAACGAAAAACCTAGTACAGGTTTAAGCGAACAATTAGAAAAGTATAATTTCAAAATTGGAAGATTAAAAACAGGAACACCTCCTAGATTAGATTCTAGAACAATTAATTTTGAAAATTTGGAAAAACAGTCTGCCGATGAAGATCCATATTTTTTCTCTTTTTTGACCACAAAAAATTTAAACAAGCAGGTTTCTTGTTCGATGACTTATACAAACGAAAAGGTTCATAAAATAATAGAAAAGAATTTATCTAAAAGTGCAATGTATTCCGGAAGCATACAAGGTGTTGGTCCTAGATATTGTCCGTCTATTGAAGACAAAATAGTAAAATTTGCTGATAAGACACGACATCAAATATTTCTAGAGCCAGAGGGTCTAAATGATCATACTATTTACCCTAATGGCATATCTACATCTCTACCAGAGGTTGTGCAATACGAAATACTCAATAATATCAATGGTTTAGAGAATGTAAAAGTAATTAGACCAGGATATGCTATTGAATATGATTATATTGACCCGAGAGAGCTCTTTTTAACATTGGAGACAAAAAAAATAAAAAATCTTTATCTCGCTGGTCAAATAAATGGAACTACAGGTTACGAAGAAGCAGCTGCTCAAGGCCTTATAGCGGGAATTAATGCTGCTTTATCGTTAAAGAAAATGGAACCTTTTATTTTAGATAGATCAGACGCATACATTGGCGTTATGATAGACGACTTAGTCACTAAAGGTGTTGCTGAGCCTTATAGGATGTTTACATCTCGAGCAGAATATAGACTAAGTCTTAGGTCAGATAATGCAGACTTAAGGCTTACTAATAAAGGAATTAAAATTGGCTTAATAGCAGAAAATAGAAAACAAATATTTGAGGACAAATTTAATAAATTAAGCAAAATATCTCTTCAAATGTCTAATTTAAACATTTCACCCTCTAAGGCAGATAAATTTGGAATTAAAATAGCGAAAGACGGTGTTTTTAGATCAGCAGAGGAAATTCTTACCCAAAAAAGTGTTGATATGAAAAAAATAAGGAATATTTGGCCTGAAATCTCTGATTATGGGAATGAAATTGATGAGCAGATTGAGATTAACTCTCATTACAGAGGATATTTAAAGAAGCAAAAGGCCGATATTTTAGCTTTTAAACGAGATGAGAATTTAACAATACCAGATAATATTGATTATGATCAATTTTCAGGCCTTTCTAATGAGGTAAAAGCTAAATTTAAAGAAATAAAGCCTAAAACTATGGGTCAGGCCTTAAGAATTGATGGAATCACTCCTGCAGCCGTATATATTTTGTTGTCACACGTCAAAAGAAAGTCTATTAAGCATATAGCTTAATGGATAACTTAATTTTAAATTCTTATTCCAAAATTTCCAATTTGAATGTTTCACGTGAAACTTGTAATGAGCTTGAGAGCTTAATTACGATGATACAGGAGAAAAATCAGAAAATTAACATTATAAGTAAAAAAATGTATGAAAAGGAGTCAATAAGAGAGCGCCATATAATAGATTCTGCGCAAATTATTGATTTTGTTGATTTAAATTCCAATACAACCTCAGATTTAGGTACAGGGGGTGGAATGCCTGGATTAATAGTGGCTATAGTGATGAAAAAAATTAAAAATAACCTGAAAGTAAACCTTTATGAAAAAAGCTACCACAAATGTGTTTTCCTGAAAGAAGTTTCAAAAAAATTGAATTTAAACACAGAAATAATTCAGAAAGATATTTTTTCGCTTAAAAATATTGAAACAGGAACAATTATGTCCAGGGCGTTTAAGCCAATGCCTGTCATTTTAAACTTGGTAAATGAAAATTTTATAAAATATAAAAATATTATTTTTTTTATGGGAAGTAGTGGAAGAAAAATTCTTAATGAAACACTTCAAGAATGGGATTTAGATTATGAAGAAAAAAAAAGTTTAACAAGCAATGACTCATTTATATTAAACATCAAAAAAATTAAAAAAAAGATTTCATGAAAATAATTTCAATTATAAATCAAAAGGGTGGAGTTGGAAAAACAACAACTGTTATCAACTTAGCATCGGCGTTATCTCAACTCGGTAAAAAAATTTTAGTAATCGATCTAGACCCTCAAGGAAATGCTACCACAGGATTAGGTTTGTCCAACACCTCTCAATCCGATCAGACAATTTATGGGATTCTCAATGGCACAATGTCGATTTCAAACGTAATTAAAAAAACCAACTTTCAAAATCTTGATTTAATATCATCCAATGTAGATTTATCCGGATTAGAGGTTGAGACGGCTGGTGACAGCGACAGAGCCTTTATACTTAAGGCTAAATTAACCTCGTATTTAAACGATTCTAGAGGATTATATGATTATATACTTATAGACTGTCCTCCCTCCTTAAGCCTATTAACAGTAATGGCCTTAGTATCATCTAATTCATTACTTGTGCCACTCCAAACAGAATTTTTTGCATTGGAGGGACTTACGCAGCTAATGAAAACTATCGAGAGAATTAAAGCTAACTTGAATCCTGAATTAGAAATTCAGGGCATACTTCTAACTATGTATGATCGAAGAAACAAACTTTCATCGCAAGTTGAGCAAGAAGCTAGAGAGTATTTCAAAGATAAAGTTTACCAAACGGTAATACCTCGAAACGTAAGATTATCCGAAGCGCCATCGCACGGAATTCCTGTTTTGATTTATGATAAAAATTGTCCAGGTAGTAAATCCTATTATAGTTTTACTGATGAATTTATGGCTCAGGAAAATGAAATTGGGAGTGCAGCATAATGAACAAAATAAAAAAGGGATTGGGTAGAGGATTATCTTCCTTGATCGGTGAAACTAAGGTTGAGAATAAAACAAATAATTTAACTTTGGCCGAGATAGTTCCAAACAAATATCAACCAAGAAAAAATTTTGATGAAGAAAACTTAAATGATTTAGTTAATTCGATAAAAGAACGCGGTGTTATTCAGCCAATTATAGTTAGAAAATCTAGCACGAACAATTCTAAATATGAGATTATAGCTGGAGAAAGAAGATGGTTAGCGGCACAAAAAGCAGGACTTCATGAAATTCCTGTAGTTGTTACAGACGCTGATGATCTAAAATCTTTAGAATTTGCAATTGTTGAAAATGTTCAGAGACACGATCTAAATCCTTTAGAGGAGGCACAAGGCTATAAAAGATTGATAGATGAATTTGCATACGATCAAGATAAAGTATCAAAATTTATAGGTAAGAGTAGAAGTTATATTTCTAACTCATTAAGGCTACTTAATTTACCAAAAGAAGTTCTTGATTTTGTAGAACAGAAAAAAATTACAGCTGGTCATGCAAAGATATTAGTAGGGCTGGATAACGCTGTTTTTCTAGCTAATAAATTTATTGAAAGAAAATTATCAGTAAGACAAGCAGAAAATTTAGTTAAAATATTCAGAAAAACTAAAAGAAATAACTCTAGTAAAGTGGATTCAAACATCCGAGATTTACAAAACTCTATATCTGAAAAAATCGGACTTAGTGTTTCTATTAAAAATAATAAAAACAATAAAGGCACGATATCATTTTATTACAAAGAGCTTGATCAATTAAACAAAATAATTGATATAATTAAGTCTGGTTATTAGTTTCCTAAATAATTCTACGGTTTCTGCAAGGATCTTTGTAAGTTATATTTAGGCTGATTTTTCCAAAATCATATCGTTTAATATTAGATTGGAAATCTGAGGGTTTTTTTTGATCAATCTTTCAGTATCATTTACCTCAACAATAAATTTATCAATATCATCGACTTTCCATTTCTTAATTTGTTGTTTAATCAAATCTTTATCTTTCCAAAATATTGGTGGTCTAAATGAGTTAATAGTCTTTTCTAAGTTGTTGTTTTCATCAAGATTTATTCTTAATTTTCTTAATCTTTTTAATTTATATAAAAAAGTTTTTAATATTAAAATGTTATCTTCACTTGATGGGATGTTTTCATTGAGAATATTTAAAGTTTTTTTTCTATTTTTATTTAAACAATTATCAGCCAATTCTGATGCACTATAATTTTCACTTAGATTTGTTAATTTTAAAATGTCATCTGTTTCAAGTTTTTTTTTGTTTTTGCTTAAAGTGATAATTTTCTCTAATTCATTTTTAAGGTTAATTCTATCTCCTTGAGATCTTTCTATAATAAGATTTAAATTTTCTTGTGATAGATTTATTTTATTATCATTTAAAATTTTTTTCCCTATTGTGATGAGTGTTTGGATTGTGTCTTCATAAAAAGGGACTATTAGAATTTCTTTATTCTTTTCGAAGAAATTCCGTATTTTAGATTTTTTATCTAGTTTTTTGGCTAGTAGAATTATTTTAATTTCTGAAATATTTGAGTCTATGGTTTCCTCTATTAATTCTAAAATTTTATCAGTAACATCATAGATTAAAATTAGTTTTTCGTTTTCAAAGAAAGATTTTGAGTATATCTGATCAAAAAAAGGGTGCTTATTCTGAATTATATCTTTTTCGTAATATTTGAAGGTGTTTTCTTTTGTATAACTATTAAAATTGGATTTTATTATATCCTCCTTTTGACCTTCATTTTCTCCATAAAATAAAAAAAAATTTACCTTTTTTTTATATTTATTTATTTCGAAAAATTTAGAGATCATTTCCAACCATATTAAAAAAAATATTCATATCTTGTAGAATTTTAAAAATCATATTTTTTTCAACATTGCTTATATATTGATCTAATTCAAATTTATTATCCATAGACTCAAATGTTGTCTCTCTCATAAATTTTTTTTCAAAATTCTTATTATTTGTTTTATTTTCTAAATTCAATTTTAATTCTATAATCAGCTTGAAACTTGATGGATCACCCTTTTTATCTTTCGAGGCTATCTCTTGTCTTTTTGATGTAATGAAAACAGCATCAAAAACATTACTTGCTTCATTATTTCTATATTTTTCTAAATTTTTTTCTATTTGTCTGCCAATTTTTTTTTCCCCAGAATAAACAATTGTATCCAGTCCAAAATTTAATTTTTGGTCTACTTTATAAATTGGAGCATAACCACAACCATATAAAAATAAAAAAATTAGAAAATATTTTATGTTTTTGATCATTATTGAATAATAAAGTTAATTAATTTATTTTCTATATAAATTGTTTTAATAACTTTCTTATTATGCAAATATTTCTTTATTTGTTCATCATTTTTAATGCTATTGATTATTGTTTCTTTATCAATTGACCTGTTAATTGGAAAAACCTTTCTTTTTTTTCCATTTATTTGAGTGACGATTTGAAATGTTTCTTCCTCTAGATATTTTTTATTTACAGTTGGCCATTTAATTTTATTCACTGGTTGGTTTAATTTTTCAAGACATTCATTAGAAAAATGAGGAATTATTGGATTAATTATTTCTAAAATATTTATATAATTGTTTAAAAAATTGCTCCCCCAATCTTCTTTCACTATTTGCTTATTATAAAATGTATAAATTTTATAAATTGATGCGATAACTACATTGAAACCAAATTTATTTAAATCATAGTCAAATTTATTTATAATTTGGTTCGTAAATTTTTCTAAATCCTCATCAAATTTTTTAAATTGTTTTTTATTAGATATTATCTTCTCGTTTAGAACCCATAATTTTTGTAAAAACTTGTAACTCGCTGAAATACCAGTATCTGACCATTGTACATCTTTTTCAGGCGGACTGTCAGATAAGATAAATAATCTGACTGCATCTGCTCCATACAATTTTATGATTTTTTCGGGATCGATAGTATTCTTTTTTGATTTTGACATGGACTCTGAAGGACCAACAATTATTTTTTTTGAAAAATCTTTGCTAAGATAATAATTTTTCCCATCATCACTTAAAACATCTTCTGGGTAAACCCAATTATTATCCTCATCTTTAAAAGTTTGGTGACAAACCATTCCTTGGGTGAATAAACCATCAAATGGCTCTTTTAAGCTAGTTTCTTTGTTATTTAAACTTATAGCTCTCATAAAAAAACGTGAATAAAGAAGATGTAGTATTGCATGTTCAACACCACCAATATATTGATCCACTGGCATCCAATAATCTATTTCATTAGTTTCAAACGGTTTGTTTGAATTTTTAGCTGAGCAAAACCTTAAAAAATACCAAGACGAGTCAACAAAAGTATCCAAAGTATCAGTTTCTCTTCTACAAATTTTTCCATCAATTTTTACTTCCTGCCAGCTTTTATGAGCGTCTAAGGGATTACCATTAGTGTTAAGTTCAATAGATTCAGGAAGTTTAACAGGTAAGTCTTTCTCAGGTATCTTAACAACATTATTATTTTCATCATAAGCTATTGGTATAGGACATCCCCAGTACCTTTGCCTTGAAATTCCCCAGTCTTTCAATCTATAATTAGTTTTTTTCTTTCCTAAATTCTTTTCCTCTAAAACTTTTATCGTTTGATTAATCGATTCTCCTGGCACCAATAGACCGTTTAGAAATTTTGAATTTATAATTATTCCTGGTCCAGTATAGGCTTCTTTTTGAACTTCATAATTATCATCTTCACTTTGGGGTTTGACTACTGTTTTAATTTGAAGATTATATTTTTTTGCAAAATCATAATCTCTTTGATCATGAGCTGGACAACCAAAAACTGCTCCAAATCCATAATCCATCAAAACAAAATTAGCAAAATAAACTGGAACTTTTGACTCATTATCTAATGGATTAATTGCTTCTAGATTAGTTTTAAAACCTATTTTTGTTGCTTGAGCTATAGATTCTTCAGTAGTACCTGTTTTAGAGCATTCCTTTTTAAATGTAATAAAATCCTCATTTTTTTCGTAATATTTAGATATAGGATGATCAACTGACAAAGCTAGAAAAGAAAATCCAAATAAAGTATCTGGTCTAGTAGTGTAACATTTAATTGATTTTACTTTTTCAGAACCTGTAATTTTAAAATCAATTTCGCAGCCAAAAGATTTTCCAATCCAGTTTTTTTGCATTACTTTTACTTTATTAGGCCAAGAGTTTAATTTATTAAGTTCATTTAAAAGATCTTCTGAAAAATGGGAAATCTTAAAAAACCATTGATTTAATTTTTTTCTTTCGACTACAGCACCAGATCGCCATCCTTTGCCGTCGATTACTTGCTCATTTGCAAGGACTGTTTTATCTATTGGATCCCAATTTACATAGCTTTCTTTTCTGTAAACAAGACCTTTATCGTAAAGGTCTAAAAAAATTTTCTGTTGATGTTTATAATATTCTGGAGAACATGTTGAAATCTCACGATCCCAATCAACTGAAAGACCTAACATTTTTAGCTGAGATTTCATTATTTCAATATTTTTCTCAGTCCATTCTTTTGGATTTAAATTATTTTGTTTTGCAGCATTTTCAGCTGGCATTCCAAATGAGTCCCACCCCATTGGATGAAGAACATTATATCCTTTCATGGATTTAAATCGTGAGAGCACATCACCAATTGTATAATTCCTTACATGCCCCATATGAATTTTACCAGATGGGTACGGAAACATTTCTAAACAATAAAACTTCTTTTTATTTTTATCAATTTCAGATTTAAAAGTTTTTTCTTTTAACCAGTACTTTTGCCACTTATCTTCTGCTAACTTGAAATTATATCTTTCCACAGTTTTTTGGATTATTTATTTTTTCTTATTTTCTCTATTTTTTCTTTTGGTATTACCATCACCTACTACGTAAGGATTTTCTTTTTTATATTTTTCAACAATTTCTTTTTGGTACTTTGTAGCTTTCTTAAGTATATTTAAATTAAGATCAGCTACTAGATCAGTATTATTTTTACTAACTGAACAATTAGTTAAATTCTCCGAGCATTTTTTTAAAAATATATTTATATCTAAAGCATCAGATCTAATTTCATTTGTTAAAAATCTTACAGAAATTTTTACTGATTCAGTCGGTGTGCTATTTTCACTATACCAATCGGTAACAACTATACCCCCACTGTAGTTTGCAGATACTAAAGGCATAAAATCTAAGGTGTCTAATGTAGCTCGCCAAAGAGGATTTGAGCTTGCAAATTCATAATTTGTTCCTTTTTTCACTTGGTTCATAAGCCTGAAACCTTTTCCCTCCTCCATGTTTTTTTGAACTCTGTCTCTTACATTTGTTGGGACATCTTTTGCGCTTACTTTTTTGTATTTAAAAGGACCGCATGCACTTTGAGCAAGTAAAACTATAATTGAGAATAAAATTACAATATATTTTTTTGAAAACATGTATTTAACTTAAAAAATATAAGTATTTAACACAATTTATCATGTTTAAAATTAGAATATCTCGAGATCAAAAAAAGCACCAAAATAGGCTCTAAAAGTGATGTAAAAATGCAACACAATTATAAATTTTAGCCAAAATAACTAAAATTATCTAAGATATCCATTAATTTTTGCTAGAACAACCCTGTTTATAATTAATTATAAAAAGGAGTAAATATGAACAAACTAACAAAAGTAGGTTTAACTGCTTTAGCTACTTCACTTGTTGCAACAGCATCTTATGCTGGTGAGCTAAGTGTTTCAGGTAGCGCGTCGTTAACTTATACTGGTCTAGACACTAACTCGGACACAAATCCATGGGCAATGGGTGACAGTATTAAGTTTAGCGGAAGTGGTGACCTAGATAACGGTATGAGCGTATCTGTTTACTACGAAATAGATGGTGCTAGTTCTGGTCACAAAGTTTATGATGACTACAACTTAAAACTTGGTATGGGTGATATGGGTACATTGTCATTCTCAGGTGCTTCATCAAGTTCGAGCGGAGTAGACTCTGTTAAAGATATCGTTCCAAAAGCATATACGCCAGTATACGAAGCTGCTAACGAGTCAACAGGTGCTGCTGATAATGGTTTACTTGATACTTCAGGTAACACCCAAACAGGTCAGTGGGGTTACGATGTAAGTGCTGCAGGTTTTGATTTATCTGTATCTTACAACGCACACCCAGCTGCAGGTGCAACTGCTGAAACAGGTTACTCTGTTTCTTACGGTGGCCTAATGGATGGTTTAACACTAGTTTATGGTATTTTCGATGATGGTGACGTCGCTGAGAATGACACTGTTGGTGTTAAATACACTATGGGTTCATTGACAGCTGCTATTCAGTCAACTAACGTAGACTACGAAGCAACAGCTTCAACAGACCAAGATGCTACTCACATGGGTATCTCTATGGCGATCAACGATGATCTAACTGTATCAGCAGGTAGACAAGAAGTTGAGTTTGATGGTGTTGGAGAAGATGAAGTTAACACAGGTTTACAAGCGTCGTACACTATGGGTTCAATTTCTACTTCAGTAGCTTTAAACAAAGTTGAAAGTGCTGGTGGAGTTGCAGACAGAGATGCAGAAGCATCGATTTTTGTAGCATCATTTGCATTCTAATTACTTAGAAGTTTAATTATTTAAAAGGCCCCTTTTAAGGGGCCTTTTTTTTATTCGAAATATGAAATACCAGCAAAACCGTAGGGTTTAATAAACTTAAGTTTTTTTAAATTTTCTCTATTAATTCCACCCAACGCTACATCTTTCATAAAAATTGTTTTTTTTAGGTTAAGATATTTATAAAGATATAATCTTTGATTTTTTTTGTCTTTAAATATTGGTGATAAAAAAATTTTATCAACGCCTTGAAGCTTTTTGATTTTAATTTCTTTCATATTATGGGCTGAGCCTAGAATTTCAAATTTTTTTTTGCAAGTTATTGGTCTAAGTATTAAGTCTTTATTGGTGGATGAAATATATAACCCATCCACATCAAGTTTGATTGCTAATTTTAAATCATTTCTTAGATAAAGTTTTCTTTGGTGTTTTTTACAAAAATCACGCAATTCAACCAAACTTTTTAGTGATGTTTGATTATCTTTATTTCTCCAAATAAAAGATATACTTTGATCTAAATTAATTAAATGAGAATAATCAAACTTGTTTAAAAAATAAAATTTTTTATAATTATTATAATGCATCATACACAAACTAACTTAATAGAAATTAAAGAGAAAATTAAGGCTAAAATTGATGAATTATCTTTACATGAATATGATCCAAAAATTATTGCAGTTTCAAAAACTTTCTCAGAGAAAGATATATTGCCATTAATTGATTATGGTCATTGTGAATTCGGGGAAAACAAAGTCCAAGAGGCACTAAATAAATGGTCACCTATTAAAAAAAGAAATCAAAATTTAAAATTGCATATGCTTGGTAAGTTACAATCTAACAAAGTTAAAAATGCGGTCGAGATATTTGATTATATACACTCTTTAGATAGTTTAAAGCTTGCTAGTAAAATTTCAGACGAAATAAACAAAAAATCAAAAAAAATAAAGATTTTCATTCAAATCAACTTGGGTGCAGAGACACAAAAATCTGGTATCGCCCCATCAGATTTAGAGGCTTTTTATGAGAAATGTCTATTATTTAAATTAGACATAATAGGAACAATGTGTATTCCCCCGGAAAATTTAGATCCAAAGCCTTTTTTTAAGGATCTTTTGCAGTTAAATAAAAAATTAAAGCTTTCAGAAATAAGCATGGGAATGACAAATGATTTTTTAGATGCAATAGAGTATCAATCAACGTATTTAAGAATCGGTCAAGGAATTTTCGGAAAAAGAACTATGTAATTTTAATTTTTGTTTTTTTGTTAATCAATTTAATTAATATAAGGAAATCCTTTTTTGAAAGAGCAACACACCCTTTAGTAGGTAAATAATTTTTTGTTAAATGTAAAAATATAGCACTTCCTTGATTTTTAATTACTTTTTTATAATTATGCTTAATTAAAATAAAAATGTCATATTTATTATCTTTACGATAAAGTTTTTCATGGTTTATCTTAAAATTTTTTTTAATTTTAATTAGTTTATTATAATATTTACTTTTAGGATCATCACACCATCCCATATTTTTTTTTATAGTCGTAGTTTGTAGTTTAGAAAGAGGTTTTTCTATTCTATCAGGTCTATAATAAATCTTTCCTAGTTCAAAAATACCAGCCGGAGTTTTTAAATCACCCTCTTTTTTATTTCTAGTAAACCCCTTTTTTCCAACAGAGCACTTAAATTTAAATTCATCAATTAAAAGAGTTTCTTTATTTTTGATTATAATTGTCATAATTTAAAAATATGAATTCAAAAGTACTAATTATTTATGAATATCAAATTCTTTTTGGAATATTAGACGAAATTAAAGAAAATTTAAATTTCAAAATAGTTCAATCAAAAAAAAGCGATTATGATGAAATAAAATTTGATCCTAAAATCAATTATCTAACAATATCAAAAGAAAAAGTTAAAAATATTGATAGTCTTTTAATTTTAGAAAATACACCAATTAAATTGGAAAAACTCCTTGAAACTATAAATATTAATTTCTTAAAAAAACAGTTTAGTAACCAATCAAATATAAAGATAGGAAAGTACAATTTAGATTTAAACTCTAGAAAAATATCATTTAAAGATAAAAATTTAGATCTAACAGAAAGAGAAACAAGATTGATAATTTTTATAAATGACAAAACAGGTGTTACTGTAAAAGAACTTCAAAAAAATGTTTGGGATTATTCTCCAAGTTTAGAGACTCATACCGTTGAAACCCATATATATCGACTAAGAAAGAAAATAATGGATATTTTTGGTGATGAAAATTTTATCTTAAACGATAAAAACGGTTACTCGATAAATTGAAAATTTAAATTCTTGCACCTATCTTTTGAATAATTTTGGAGGACAATTCAGTTCCTTTCGCTAAAGATTCTTTTATTCCAAAGTTATTAATAACACCATGTAAGTATCCAGCTGCAAACAGATCACCAGCTCCCGTTAAATCTTTAATTTTTAAATTTGATTGAGCACTAACTTCTTCAACTTTATCTCCTTTGATAGAAATGGCTCCTTTGTCACCTCTTGTAATAATGATATTCTTTTTAATTTCTTTTGAAAAAGAAATAGCCTCATCAAATGTTTTAGCATTAATCAAAGACAAAATTTCTTGTTCATTTGCAAAGATAATATCCAATCTATTTTTTACTAAATCTAAAAAATTTGATCTATGTCTTTCTACGCAAAATAAGTCTGATAATGACATAGCAACTTTTTTTGAGTTCGCAATTGCTTTATCAAAAGCTTTTTTTGGATCACCTTCATCCCACAAATAACCCTCTAAAAAAACCATCTCTGCATTCTTAATATCTTCCTCTTTAATATCATTATCATTAATCTTTCCAGCAGTTCCAAGAAATGTGCACATTGTTCTTTCAGAGTCAGGTGTTATTAAAATTAAACAAGATCCAGTTGGCATTTCTTCTTGTTTTTTTTTATATAAATATTTTACTTTTTCTTTATCTAAACCTTCCTCATATTTTTGGCCTAGTTTATCATCACTTACTTTTCCAATAAATCCAACGTTATTTCCTAATTGAGAAAGGCCAACGATTGAATTTGCAACTGAGCCACCTGAGATAGTTTCAACAATTTCTAATGAGGAAAGTAATTCTTTAAATTCTTTCTCATCAATTAATTTCATTGTACTTTTAGCAAGTGAGTGTTTAGTTAAGAAATCATCTGTTACTTTACAAAGTACATCAACAATTGCATTTCCAATACCTAGGATTTTCATATTACATTTGGTCCCAATTTTGCAAAGGAGGCATTATTGACTCTAATAATTCACTATTTTTTGCAACACAAACGATGTCAGCTGAGATGGAAATTCTTTCGTTATTAATCTTATTAGGTTGAGTTCCATGATCTGCTTTTGAGGGAAAAATTAAAATGTCATCCTCCTCGGTTTTTATATCAATAGTGGGAGTATTGAATAAATTATTCTCTTTAATTATACCCCTTCTCCTTACTGTAGGATTTGTAAACAATCCGGGAACGATTTCATTTTGAAAATTTTCAGCAAAAAAGATCAGATTAGAGTCATTGTTGTTTTTTTTTAGGTAATAAGCAAAAGAAATATGAGATTGTTGATGTTTATGTTTTAATATATTTTCTTTACCATTTGATACAGTAGCCCAAGATCTTGTTATATATAATTCAATAGCTTTTTCATCTATTTTTAGATGATTTAAATAATTCAAAATTTTTTTTTTAATTTCTATAAATAATTTTTTAAATTTTTCATTTCTGCAGATGTATTCAAATCCTTGGGTGTCTCCAGTCCAGCTACTTATACCTCTTTTATATTTTTCATTTTTAGAATTTTTTACCATTATTCTTATTTCTTCAATCATTTGATTTTTTATATTTTGATCTAGAGAAATTTTTTCTTTTACAATGCTTAAAGGAAATAAATTAATAATTTGCATTATGCTTTATTTGTTTTGATCTGATTTTTTCTATTAGGATAACAAGTAGTACATATTTTACAAGTCAAACCGTAACAACTTCTAGCCTTGCAATATTCTCTCCCATAATAGATTATTTGTAAATGTAATTTGTTCCAATATTTTTTAGGGAATAATCTTTTTAAATCATTTTCTGTTTGAACAACATTTTTTCCATTTGTTAATCCCCATCTCTGAGCCAACCTGTGAATGTGGGTATCAATAGGAAAAGCTGGATGACCAAAACCTTGAGACATTACAACGCTAGCAGTCTTATGTCCTACGCCTGGTAATTTTTCAAGTTCATCAAAAGTTTTGGGTACTTTGCTATTGTAGTATTTGACCAATATTTTTGACAAATTATAAATACTTCTTGCTTTAATTCTGAAAATACCAATTTTTTTAATTAATGTTTCTATTTTTTTTCTTCCTAATTTAACAAAGTGTTCTGGTTTATAATATTTTGGATAAATATTTTTAGTGACATTATTTACATTTACATCTGTGCACTGAGCAGAAAGAAGAACAGATATCAATAGAGTAAACACGTTTCGACTTTTGAGAGGGACTTCTATATTTGGATATGTTTTATTAAGTATTTTTAGTATTATTTTTGCTCTTTGAATTTCATTCATTATTTGAAATTCATTAAGTCTCTCATGGAATATAAGCCAGGTTTTTTTTTCATTAACCAGCTAGCAGCTGCAAGGGCACCCTCAGAATAAAGTGCTCTATCAAACGCTTCATGATTAAGTCTTATTATTTCTTTGCCACTGGAAAATAAAACTTCATGTTCACCAATAATTTTACCTTTTCTTGTCGAATTAAAATTTATTTTTTTTCCATAAGGAAAATTTTTTTTATTTAAATATTTCTTACCCATAATTTCATATAAATTTTTATTTTTCCCTGTTGCAATGCCTTGACCTAACATTAATGCTGTTCCTGAGGGATGATCTTTTTTAAACTTATGATGAGTTTCGAAAACTTTACTTAGAAAATTATTACCTAGAGACTTTGATGCTATTTCAGTTAAATACATTAAAAGATTTATTCCAAGACTCATATTTCCAGCCTTGAGAATTGGAATTTTTCTTGAGATTTTTTTGATCACGTCTTCCTCTTTTTTGGTGAACCCTGTAGTTCCGATTACTACTCTTTTTTTTTGTTTTACAGCAATCATGAGAACTTCAAGTGTGCATTTTGGAACTGTAAAATCAATTATAATATCGGCCTCTTCAAAGGCCTCTGGATTATTCATCCTTGGTAAAATACCTAAAATTTTTTTTCTTTGAGCCTTATTTTCTGTGAGACTGATTATTTTAAATTTTTTATCTTTGCTAGCAGATTTGATTAGTTGTTGTCCCATTCTACCTAGACATCCTGTAATTGTTAAATTTATTTTTCTAGCTTTCATATTGAAAAAACTTCAAGTCATTTTCATAATATTCGTTCATTTTCTTAATCATGCTTTCATCAAGATTTTTTTTCCAGTTATTTTCTGGTCCTTGATAAAAGAATTTTATTTTTCTATTGTCTTTCAAAGAATATACATTTTCTCCAAATTTGCCTTCATTTTCTATGTTTTGCAGACTTTTAAAGTTAGTCGTATCGATAGCATTTTTCAGCTTATTTTGATCAATTTTATTGTCAAATCTCATTAAGGTATTTACAAAAACTACTAGCTTTTCAAAAGTTTGAGATGGATTTTTAACCATATCTTCGTATCTAATTATTACCTTTCTTAAAGTTTTGTTGTTTAACCAAGATCGATAATTAATCCTCCAAGAGTTAACAATATTTGTTTTTGCATAGTTTTTTAAGTGAGGATAATCATCTAATACTTTATTTTCGTC
Organism: uncultured Pelagibacteraceae bacterium; assembly: GCA_902582845.1. Taxonomy (GTDB): domain Bacteria; phylum Pseudomonadota; class Alphaproteobacteria; order Pelagibacterales; family Pelagibacteraceae; genus Pelagibacter. The sequence continues at coordinate 92,297 of CACHTQ010000003.1, forward strand.
TTGCATGAATTTCAATGCTTCATCATAATTTTCTAAATCATTATGATTTTTAACTGAAGTGATTACATTCCTTGGATCTCTGATGATATAAATAACTCCCAAAGTATATTCAGGTTTTGTAAAGTCGTTTCCAAACGCGGTTATTAGAGAGTTATGAGTTTTTAAAAACTTTACTTTTTTTTGATCACAAATATCTTTTTGTGAGGTTTCCCAATGTTTATGAATTTCGCCCTGTTTAACCTTTTCTTTAAAGAATTGTTTATTTGGGTAATCTTCTATCAAGTTTAACTTATTAATATCAAAAATTCCATTATCACAAAAATAATAAGCAGTTAGAAAAGATCTTACCCAAGTATTTCCGCTTTTTGGATATGAGGCAATCCAGATAATCATATTTATTTATTAAACTAGGTATTAATTATTTCAACTTAAATATTATTTTTGATAAACTAAAGATGAATTTATCAACTTTTCCAAAAATCTTTTGCTTTTTGAAAAAATTTTTTGATACTCGGATTAGATTTATCGTTTTCTATTTCTCTGAATTTTTCTAAAAGACTTCTTTGCTCTTTGTTTAAATATACCGGAACCTCAGTTTTAATTTGTACATACAAATCTCCAAAATCTCCTCTACGCATAAAAGGCATTCCTTTGCCTTTCAACCTAAATTGTTTACCATCTTGAGTTCCATCAGGTATTTTTATTTTCGCTTTTTTACCATCTATTGTTGGTATTTCTATTGTTGTACCAAGCGCTGCGTCTGCTATTGAAATTGGGAATTCAAAGAATAAATTTACATCTGATCTTTTAAATAATTCGTGAGACTTTACATTTATAAATAAATATAAATCACCACTACCACCACCTCTAGTCCCTGCCTCACCTTTCCCAGCAAGTCTAATTCTTGTTCCGTCATCAACCCCTTTTGGTATTGTGACAGATATTTTTTTTGAGGTTTGAGTGTTTCCCTGTCCATTACAGTCTGAGCAAGGATTAGTTATTTCTTCTCCACTTCCAGCACATTGAGGACATGTTTGTTGAACTGTAAAAAAACCTTGATTAGATCTAACTCTACCGTTTCCTCCACAGTAGCCACATCTATCAGGGCTAGACCCTGGCTTAGATCCATTTCCTTTACATGTGATACATTTTTCTGATGTTGAAAATTGTATATTTTGCTTTTTACCCGCGTAGGCTTCTTCTAAAGTAATTGATAAATCATATCTTAGATCTGAGCCTCTATTATTTGAGCTTCTTCCTCTAGAACTTCTTCTTCCGCCACCGAAGTCGCCAAAAAAATCCTCAAATATGTCTGAAAAATCTGCACCACTAAAACCCCCAAAACCTCCAAATCCACCTTGTCCACCGCCACCATTTTCAAAGGCAGCATGACCAAAATTATCGTAATTTTCTTTTTTAGATTTATCAGATAGAATGCCGTAAGCTTCACTTGCTTCTTTAAATTTTTCCTCGGCTTCTTTATCGCCCGGATTTTTATCTGGATGATATTTTATAGCTAACTTTCTATACGCAGATTTTAACTCTTCAGGGGATGCGCTCTTATTTACTCCGAGGACGTCATAATAATCTCTTTTTGCCATTTAATACCCCGGACAGATAAATGTATGTTAAGCGCTCTTTTCTTTATTCTCGTCTTTTACTTCCTCAAAATCAGCATCAACAACATTATCCTCTTTTTTTCCTTTATCATCTTTACCATCATCTTTATTAGAATCTGGTTTTGTATTTTGTTGTGATTTATATATTGCTTCTCCAAGTTTCATTGAAGCTTGAACTAACGCTTCAGTTTTTTTCTTGATATCGTCTGTGTTTTCACCTTTAAGAGCTTCTTTCAGTTGACCTGAAGCATCTTCAATAGCTTTTTTGTCAGCTTCAGATACTTTAGAACCATGTTCTTTAAGATTTTTGTCTGTAGAATGAATTAAGGTATCTGCCTGATTCCTTACATCTACCGACTCCCTTTTCTTTTTATCGGCATCTTTATTAGCTTCAGCATCTTTTACCATTTTTTCAATTTCTTCATCACTTAATCCACCCGAGGCTTGAATTTGAATTTTTTGTTCTTTTCCAGTTCCCTTATCTTTTGCTGAGACATTAACGATACCATTTGCATCAATATCAAATGTAACTTCAATTTGAGGTACACCTCTAGGCGCAGGTGCAATTCCAACAAGTTCGAAGTTCCCTAAAATTTTATTATCAGCTGCCATTTCTCTTTCACCTTGTAATACCCTAATAGAAACAGCAGGTTGATTATCTTCAGCAGTTGAAAATACTTGGCTTTTTTTTGTAGGTATTGTTGTATTTTTTTCTATTAACTTTGTAGACACTCCACCAAGAGTTTCAATTCCAAGAGAGAGAGGTGTTACATCTAATAATAATACATCTTTCACATCTCCTTGAAGAACACCTGCTTGAATTGCAGCACCCATAGCCACAACTTCGTCAGGGTTAACACTTTTATTAGGTTCTTTTCCAAAGAAATTCTTAACTTCTTCAATTACTTTTGGCATTCTTGTCATTCCACCAACCATTACAACTTCATCAATTTCATTTGCTGTGATACCAGCATCCTTCAACGCTGTTTTACAAGGTGGCATTGTTTTTGCTATAAGATCTTCAACTAATGCTTCTAGTTTTGCTCTTGTAAGTTTTAAATTGATATGTTTTGGACCTGTTTTGTCAGCTGTTATAAACGGTAAATTTATATCAGTTTGTTCAGCTGAAGATAATTCAATTTTAGCTTTCTCAGCTGCCTCTTTTAATCTTTGAAGAGCAAGCTTATCTGATTTTAAATCTATGCCATTATCTTTTTTAAATTCAGCAATTAAATATTCCACTACAGAATTATCAAAATCTTCACCACCTAAAAATGTATCTCCGTTAGTTGATTTAACTTCAAAAACTCCATCACCAAGCTCAAGTATTGAAACATCAAATGTTCCACCACCTAAGTCATAAACTGCAATTTTTTTATTTTGTTTTTTATCTAAACCATATGCTAATGATGCAGCAGTTGGTTCATTTATAATTCTTAAAACTTCTAGACCTGCAATTTTACCAGCATCTTTTGTTGCTTGTCTTTGAGCATCATTAAAGTATGCAGGCACAGTAATCACAGCTTTTGTAACAGCTTGGCCTAAATATTTTTCTGCTGTTTCTTTCATTTTTTGTAAAATAAAAGCTGAAATTTGAGAAGGAGAGTATTTTTCTCCTTTAGATTCTATCCATGCATCTCCTTTTTCTGAGTTAACAATCTTGAATGGAGCTGCTTCTATATCTTTTTTAACAGTTGGGTCATCAAAGTTTCTTCCAATTAATCTTTTAACTGCAAAAATAGTATTTTCAGGATTTGTCACAGCTTGTCTTTTAGCTGGTTGTCCTATTAATTTTTCTTTTTCCTCAGTAAAGGCAACAACAGATGGTGTTGTTCTAGCCCCTTCTGCATTTTCTAAAACTTTTGCTTGGCTTCCTTCCATTATAGCTACACAAGAGTTAGTAGTTCCCAAATCTATTCCAATAATTTTACTCATAATTATTAATTCTCCTCGTCATATAAGTGTTATTTTTAATTCTACAAGCTGTTCCAATCATTATTTAGTCTCTGAATTCTCTTTAGTTTCCTCTGTTTTGGGTGCTTTTTCTTGAGTTTTCTTAGCTACGCCAACCAAAGAGGGTCTTAGTAATCTATCTTTAATGGTGAAACCTTTTTGAATTTCTTGAATTATAGTTCCCGGCTCTTTTGTATCATCCTCAATTTCCATCATTGCTTGATGAAAGTTTGGATCTAATTTTTTATTTAAACTATCAATCTGTTTAATATCATTTTTGTTAAATATAGATATTAAATCTTTATGGATTATATCAAAATGTTCTAAAGTTTTTTTTAGTGCCTCAGAATCTTTCAACTTTTCATCACTCTCTAAAATATTTTTAGATCTTTCAAAATTATCTATAAGGCTAAGCGCTTCTTTAGCAAACGAAAAACCACCATATTCAAAAGCATCTTCCTTCTCCTTCTCAAACCTTCTCCTTTGATTTTCCATTTCAGCAAATGTTCTAGCTAGTTTATCTTCAAGCTCTAAAATCTTTTCTTCTGGTGTTAATTCTTTTTTTTCCTCTTCCTTTTTTTTATTATGATCGTCCGTTTGATCCTGAGGCTTAGTGGATTGACCATTTTCTTCATTAGCTAAATTTTCGTTTTTGATATTTTCATTTTGGTCTTTTTCCATAATTGCTTATATGGTAAGAAATTTAGGAATTTCCAGATGTTAAAAAAAAAAATATCAAAAATACTAATTGGCACAAACAACAAGGGAAAACTTAGAGAAATTAAGGGTTTATTGCCAAAATCAATTAAGATTTTCTCTACATCAGATTTTAATCTTAAAAGCCCATCAGAAAATGGACTTACATTTAAGGAAAATTCAATAATCAAATCTAAGTATTTTTCAAAAAAATCTAATTTAGTTTGTATTGCTGATGATTCTGGTCTTGAAATAGATTGTTTGGATAAAAAGCCTGGAATCTTTTCAGCTAGATGGGCAGGATCCAAGGGTGATTTTAATAAGGCAATTAAAAGAGTATATAAAGAGTTAGATAAAAAAGATAAGAATTGGAAAGCTAAAAAAATTAAAGCAAGATTTGTATGTGCGCTGTCAATTTGTTATTTAGATAAAATAATCGGAAGTGTAATAGGAAAAATTGAAGGTTCTATTTCAAACAAAATTAGAGGAAAAAATGGTTTTGGATATGATCCAATTTTTATTCCAAAAAAAAAGAGACAAACTTTTGGTGAAATGAAGTTTTCTAGTAAATGTAAAATTGACCATAGATCAATCGCTTTTAAAAAAATTAAAAAATTTCTTTAAGTTTACCGTTATTAACCTCATAAAAATTTAATTGGTGATTTATCTTGTTATCTTTAATTTCAAAAACTCCTATTTTCCCTTTAAATGTATTTTGAGTTTTAAACGATTTGTTTATTTCTAAAGATTCATTTTTAAGTGATAGATAATATATTAACCCAACCAAATCATAACACAGTAATGATAGATAACTTGGTTTATAATTAAATTTTTCAAAAAATTTATTAGTAAACTCATCCAAATTTTGTTTGTTAATTGAAGGATAATAAATTGGTTGTAAATTTTGTTCTTTTAACAAACTTTCATCAAACCATTGGTTTAAAGTAATTATATATTTATTTTTTGGTGATACGTCGGTATACAGCAATGAAGTAATAACACTTTTTAAACTCTCATCAAAATCTGTAATTATGACAGAATCAAATTTTACATTTCCAAGAGTGTATTTTTTTTCAAGATTTTCTATAATTTTTTCCTTATTTGGATCATCAGTATTTTCAACTCGTAATATTTCATCTAATAAATTTTGCTTCCTTATCCCATAGTTTGTGATTTTCTCTATTTGTTTTGTTAATTTAGTAGGATCAATATCATAGTTGTATTGCTTAAAAAATTTTATCTTTGATTCCTCAATTCCTTTTTTGATCTCTAGGTCGTAATTTAAATTAGGAATTAAAAAAATTGTTTTTTTTATTTCATTTTTTTCTAAAAATTTTTTGATTGTGTTAAGTTGTGATGATGAGTTAATGCCACTGCTTATGATATTTTTATGAAGATCTAAAGTTTTGTTCGTTAAAGATAAAAAAGTGATATTTTTTACTTTATTTAAAAATAATAAGTTTTTATGAAAAACTGGACCGATGACTAATGATATTCCCATTTTCTCAAATTCTAGAGCTGAACGTAAAGTCACATCGGGATCTGAACTGGTGTCTTTAGGATATATTTCTATGTTATTATTTTTTATATCAATTAAGGCCATCCTAATAGAATTAAGTATTTGTTTTCCTAAAGACGCATCTTCTCCTGACAGTGGAGCTAACACTCCTACTTTAATTTTTGTTTCCTCAGAATATGAAATGGATATTTCAAATAATAAAACAAAAAATATATAGAAAGGAATTTTTAAAAATTTATTCATTTAATGATTTATATAATTTTAGTATTGTATAATTATGGCTGTAAACCCTAAATTTCAAAATAAAGAAATTAAAAAAGGTCTATATATAATACCAACTCCGATTGGAAATTTAGGAGATATTACTTACCGAGCAATAGAAATTTTAAAAAAGTCTGATTTTATTCTATGTGAGGACACTCGAATTTCCAGAAAAGTGATGGAAAAATTTGAGGTAAAATCGAAATTATTATCCAATCACAAATTTAATGAAAAGAAAAATTTATCCTTAATTGTTAATCATTTAAGAAATGACAAAATTATATCTCTTGTTTCAGACGCTGGCACTCCTGGAATATCAGATCCTGGAGCTATCTTAGTAAGAGAATGTGTTAAGGAGAAAATAAATATTTTTCCATTACCAGGCCCTTCCGCAGTTAGTACTGCTGTATCAATTAGCGGCTTTTCTGAAAAATATTTTTTTTATGGTTTTTTTCCATCGAAGTTAAAGGACATTAAAAATGATTTAAAATTACTTTCCCAGTTGAACTCTAGCATTGTTTTTTTTATTTCATCAAAAAAAATGAACAAAACAATTCCATTTTTAAAAGAAAGTTTTTCTGATAGAGAAATTTTGATTTGTAGAGAAATGACAAAAATTTATGAAGAATATTTAAGATATAATGTTGACGATTTAAAAACCTTAGATGAAAATTTAAAGGGCGAACTAACTCTTGTAATATCTGAAAAAAAAAGAATAAAAAAGAGTTCTCTTTTATTAAGTGAATCAGATAAGAATAACATAAGGAAAATGATTAAAAAATTAAGTATCAAAGAAATTGTAAATCTAATTTCTCAAAACAATGCTGTTCCCAAAAAAAAAATTTATAATTTTTGTTTAAAGATAAAAAATGAAGTTTAAAGTTTTAATATTAATATTCATAACATTATTTTTATCTGGTTGCGTTGGTGTTTCTTCTAAGGGAATTTTTGGAACAGGAGTTTCAGTTGCTTTAGACCCTAGGTCTTTAGGAACACAGATTGATGATTCTATAATGCAAAAAAATTTATCAGCAAGAATATTGCTATTAGATAAAAAGTATTTTTTATCTATTAAATCAAAAGTCTTGGATGGAAGAATATTCTTAACCGGCAAAGTTGATGACCCTGAGGAAAAACTTCAAATTACTAAACTTGCGTGGGAAACAGAGGGTGCAAGGTCCGTTAGAAATGATATTAAGATTAAAGAAAAATTTAATTTTCAGCAATCTGCAAAAGATCTCTTAATTACCTCACAACTAAGGACTGCTCTAATAATAAATAAACAAGTAAAAGCCACTAATTACCAGATAGATACTTATAAAAAGAAAATCTATGTTTACGGTATAGCTTTAACACCAGATGAAAAAGAATTAGTAGTAAATGAGGCTAAAGAAATCTTAGATGTTGAGGATGTAATAGCAAGTATTTTAATTGTTGATGATTTAAGAATTCAAAAAAATTAATTTTTTTTATAATCAATTACATCTGAAGAATATGCTGCAATAGATGCTAGATTAATAATTTCCGACGTAGAAGTTCTTAAAGGAGCAATCTCTATTGGAAGGCCCAAACCAATTAACAAAGGTCCAATAACTTTTGCTCTACTCATTGATTTTATCATCTTATATGAAATGGCTGCACTATGCTGGCTAGGCATTATTAAAACATTTGAATTTCCTACAATTTCTGAAAAAGGGTAAAGTTCTTTATATAGTCCTTCTAGTGCAACATCTGGCTGCATTTCTCCATCAAATTTAAAATCAACTTTCTCTTTCTTTAAAATTTCAACAGCATCGCTTAGCCTTTTTGTTCTATCAGTAGCCGGTTCCCCAAAAGTTGAATGAGATAAGAAAGCAACTTTAGGATCAAATCCAAATAACCTAACTACTCTAGCTGCTGATTTCGCCATTTCTGCTAGCTGACTTGCATCAGGATATTCAATGACAGAGGTATCGCATATGAAAATTGTTTTTCCTCTATTAACTATTAAGTTTAAGCCAAACATTATTTCTCCAGCTCTAGGATCAACAACTTGGGTTATCTTTTCTAAAGATGAAGAATATCTTCTGGTATTTCCAGTGACCATCGCATCAGCATCCTTACATGCTACCATGCAAGATGCCCAAATAACCCTATCATTTCTGATTAAACGATCACAATCTCGTTCTAGCATGCCTTTATTTCTTTGAAGTTTGTCAAAAAGATATTTCACATATTTTTCTCTTTTTTTCACGTCTTTTGAATTGGTAATTTCTATATCAAAATTTTCACTGTAACCTATTTTCTTTAATTGACTCTTAATTAAATCCTCTTTTCCAACTAAGATTGGTATACCTAAATTGGAGTTTTTAAATGCTATTGCTGCTTTAAGCATGTTTTCATCCTCACCATCTGCAAAAATTACTTTTTTGGGTTTTTTCTTTATATAATTATTTATACCCTGCATGATTGTAACTGTTGGATCTAATCTTTGTCTTAGCTGATCTTTGTAATTATCAAAATCTTTTATATCTATTCTTGCAACACCAGAGTCTATTGCCGCTTTAGCTACTGCAGCAGGAATTACACTTATAAGTCTTGGATCAAATGTTGAGGGAATTATATAATCTTTCCCATAATGTGGTCTCTCACCCCCCATTGCAGCAACAACTTCATCAGGAACTTCCTCTTTAGCTAGACTAGCAATTGCGTGGGCGGCAGCAATTTTCATCTCTTCATTTATAGTTTTGGATCTTACGTCTAATGCACCTCTAAAAATGTAAGGAAAGCCAATCAAATTATTTACTTGGTTTGGATAGTCTGATCTTCCAGTAGCCATGATGGCGTCACTTCTTACCTCTGCAACTTCCTCTGGTTTGATTTCTGGATCGGGATTTGCGCATGCAAATATGATAGGATTTTTCGCCATTGTTTTAACCATATCTTTTGTCAAAGCACCTTTTGCTGATAAACCTAAAAAAACATCCGCATTATTTATTGCATCTTTTAAAGTTCGATGTTTGGTTTCAATAGCATGGGCTGATTTCCATTGGTTTAAATTTTCTCGTCCAGTATAAATCACCCCCGTTCTATCAACCATTGTAATATTTTTTTGTGGAACGCCACTTCTTTTAAATAAATTTGCACATGCCATTGCAGACGCTCCTGCACCGTTTACAACTATTTTAACTTTGTCAATTTTTTTTTTGGTAATATCAAGTGCATTGATTAATGCAGCTGTAGTTATAATCGCTGTACCATGTTGATCGTCATGAAAGACAGGGATATCTAAAATTTCTTTTAGTTTATCCTCGATAATAAAACAATCGGGAGCTGCAATGTCTTCTAAGTTAATGCCTCCAAAACTTGGAGCAAAATTTTTAATACTATTAATTATCTCATTATGATCTTGTGAGTCAATTTCAAGATCGATTGAATCGATATCAGCAAACCTTTTAAACAATACTGCTTTTCCTTCCATTACAGGTTTTGAGGCTAAAGCTCCTAAGTTACCCATACCTAAAATTGCGGTACCATTACTTATTACTGCAACCAGGTTTCCTTTACTTGTATAATCAAACGCGGTTTCCGGGTTTTCACTTATGGCTTTTACTGGTGCCGCTACCCCTGGCGAATAAGCTAAAGCAAGGTCTCTTTTGGTAGTCATGTTTTTTGAGGATGAGATTTCAATCTTACCTGGCTTATTATGACGGTGATAATCCAAAGCTTCTTTATCTGTATAATGATCAATTTTAGTTTTTTTCATTTAGCTTAATTAGGTGTACAAATGAGGTAAATTTAAGACTAATATGATTTATGAATTTAGTTAAGTCAACAGGGACTTTTGGTTTCTATACTATTATCAGCAGATTACTTGGATATTTGAGGGATGTTTTAATAGCAATTTTTCTTGGAACAAGTTTTTTGGCGGATGCTTTTTTTGTAGCATTTAGAATACCGAACACTTTCAGAAGACTTTTTGCTGAGGGAACTTTCAATTCAGCTTTTGTACCTAGTTACATGTCCGAACTAGTTAAAAATAAATCAAGATCAAATAAATTTGCTAACGATGTCTTTAATTTATTACTTTTAGTTTTATTTTTTTTAGTTCTCATAATTGAAATTTTCATGCCAATTTTTGTAGGATTAATTGCGCCGGGCTTTGTTGAAGATATTAAAAAATTTGAATTAGCAACTACTTTAACAAGAATTACTTTCCCTTTTTTATTATTCGTAAGCTTATCCTCTTTTTTTGGTGCAATTTTGAATTCACATAACAAATTTGCTGCTGCTTCAGCAGCGCCAATTGTATTAAATATAGTTTTAATAATCATTTTATTATTTGGAAGATATTTAGGTGATGAATTAATCTACTATCTTTCTTGTGGGATTTCTTTCGCAGGACTATTGCAGTTAATTTTTTTATATAGATTTGTAAAAAAATATTATGTTATAGATTTTGATCTTAAATTTAAAATTAATGATAAAGTAAAAATTTTTTTTAAAAAATTACTTCCTAGCATTTTTTCTTCAGGAGTTACGCAAATTAATATACTAGTTGGAACAATTATAGCCTCATATCAGGCAAGTGCCGTTTCATATTTATATTATGCAGATAGGATATATCAGATTAACTTAGCTATAGCTGGAATAGCCATTGGTATTGTTGTTTTGCCCCAGCTTTCAAAGCATGTTCATCAAAAAAAAAAGAAAAAAATATTATTAATTCAAAATAAAGCATTAGAGCTAAGTATGTTTTTAAGCATACCTGCATCTGTTGCGTTGGTTATAGGATCTGAACAAATTATCTCAGCTCTATTTGGATATGGTTCATTTACAGATAACTCAGTCTTAAATTCTTCGAAAGCCCTTTATTATTTTGGTCTAGGACTCCCAGCATTTGCATTAATAAAAGTTTTTTCGACATTTTTTTTTGCAAATCATGATACTAAAACTCCATTTTATATTTCTTTAGTTTCTGTTTTGCTAAATATTTTAATAAGTGTTTATTTTTTTAAAGATATTGGTTTTATAATAATTCCTATAGCAACGACTATATCTTCATGGTTTAATTCTTTAATATTATTTATTTATTTAAAAAATAATAAATTATTTGAATTTAACAAAACTTTTTTTAAACAAATTGTTAAGATAATTTTTGCATCAATTCTAATGGGTATTTTCTTTCAACACCTGATCTTATTATTTGAAAATCAATTAAGTTATGCCTATTTCTTTAAGTCTGCTTATTTATTACTATGTGTATTATTCACAATATTTTTTTATTTCGCGGTATCATATTTTATCAAAGCTTTTAATTATAAAGATATTAAATTAAAGTATTAGAATATGAAAAAAAAAATTTTCTCCGGTGTTCAACCTACTGGAAATCTTCATCTAGGAAATTATTTAGGAGCCATAAAAAATTTTGTTGGTTTAAATAATGATATTCAAAATGAATGTATTTTTTGTGTAGTTGACCTTCATGCAATAACTGTAAGTCAAAATCCAAAAAATTTAAAATCAAATATATATGAGACAGTAGCTACATTTGTTGCTAGCGGAATAGATCCTAAAAAAAGTATAATTTTTAATCAATCTCAAGTGAGTGCTCACTCAGAGGCTGCGTGGATTTTAAGCTGTGTTGCTAGAATGGGATGGTTAAATAGGATGACTCAATTTAAGGAAAAAGCCGGGAAGGATAAAGAAAAAGCAAGTATCGGTCTTTATTCATATCCTGTTTTAATGGCAGCTGACATCTTATTATATGACTCAACTCATGTACCAGTTGGAGATGACCAAAAACAACACTTGGAGTTATGTCGTGATATAGCTCAAAAATTTAACAATGATTATAAAATCGAAAATTTTTTTATAGTCCCTGAACCTTTAATTAAAAAAGAATTTTCTAGAATTATGAGTTTAAAGGACGGTCTTAAAAAGATGAGTAAATCAGAGGTATCAGACTTGAGTAGAATAAACTTAACAGATGATAAAGATCAAATAATAAACAAAATTAAAAAAGCAAAGACTGATACTTTGCCTTTACCTAGCAAAATTGAAGAGTTAGAAAAAAGACCTGAGGCTAAAAATTTAATTGGTATTTATTCAAGTTTGATGAATAATACACTCCAAAAAACGATTGATGAATTTGCTGGAAAAAATTTTTCACAATTTAAAGAAAAATTATCAGAAATAGTTGTTAATGAAATCAATCCAATTTCATTAAAAATTAAAGAGCTATTAGATGATAAAGTTTTTTTAGAAAAAATACTTAAGGATGGATACGAGAAAGCTAATGAAATTGCTTCAAAAAAAATAAAAAAAATTCATGAAATTGTAGGTTTTTGAGGATATTTTCATAAAGCGGTACCATTTTTAAAAATATTGCTTATAAATAATTTATGTTTGTTCAAACTGAAATTACACCAAATCCTAATTCTTTAAAATTTATACCAGGCAAGATTGTTTCTAGCGCAGGATCATTTGAAGTAAATAAAAATGACAATGTAAATAATGAGCTAATTAGAAATATTCTTTCAGTAAATGGCGTAGAGGGAATTTTTTTAAGTAAAGATTTCATTTCAGTTAATAAACGTGATGAAAATTCTTGGGACGATATCAAGCACATAGTGGTTTCTTATATAAATGAATTTTATGCATCAGGAAAAGAATATGTCATAAATACAGATCTAAACGAAAAAAATGAGAGTTTTGATGAAATTGAGAAACGAATAATCCAATTACTTAATGAGAAAATTCGTCCAGCAATAGCAAGTGACGGAGGAGATATTAAATTTAAAGAGTTTAAAGATGGAGTTGTTAAAGTTCAATTACAAGGGAGCTGTTCTGGTTGTCCTAGTTCAACAATGACTTTAAAGCAGGGAGTACAAAACTTACTTTGCCATTATTTACCTGAAGTGAAACGAGTTGAAGCTATTTAGTTTATGAAAAAAATTTTCAAAAAGAATAAAATTGATACTCTTAGAATGATAAAAGATAATAATTTACAATCACTCCCAAGGATGTTTTTGAGTTGTTTAATTGTAATATCATTTTTTTATTCTTTGCCAATAATAGTAAATTTTACTAATAATTCAGCGGGTATCGAAAATAACTCTAAAGCAATATTAGCTTATACACTTAATAATCAAACAAATAATAATTCAAAATTCCCAAAACTAAATGAAGATGATTTATTGATCGATATTTATAGCTTAAACGATCAAGAAACCGATACCGTAAGGCTCGAGGCATCAACAATTAAGCAATTGTTTGAAGAAACAGATTATAAACTGGATGATGTTAGAAAGAATAAGCTAGTTAAGCCAATTGCGTTAACTTTGTTGCCAGCAGAAATTAGAATGATAGAAAATATTAAGAAAAGAAAAGAATTTTTTATTCAAATCGTATTACCCTTAATATTAGAAGAAAATAAAAAAATTAAACTAGATCGAAAAAGGCTTTTTAACATAATTAACAAAAGTAATAATTCAAAATTAGAAAAAAATTGGTTAGAAAAAAAATATAAACAATATGGTATTCCTTCAAAAGATTTATCAATATTGAAGATAAGAATGGATATTGTCCCAGTTTCATTAGCACTTGCTCAAGCTGCTAAGGAAACAGGATGGGGAACTTCAAGATTTGCTCAACAAGGAAATGCATTATTCGGGCAATGGACTTGGTCAGGTGAGGGATTAAAACCAAAAGATGCTGAAAAAAGTGAAGGCCACAAAGTGATGAAATTTAATGTTTTGCAAGCATCTGTGAGAGCTTATCAAAGAAATATAAATACTCATTCCAGTTATGAAGATTTTAGATTAGCTAGAGCTAAATTAAGAGATTTAGGACAACCACTGGACAGCATGATTTTATCAAGTTATTTGGATAAATATGCTGAAACAGGAAATGAGTATGTGAAAGTTTTACAAAAGATTATTCAACAAAACAATTTAAAAGATTTTGACGATGCAAAATTGTTACCCTCAAGTATTGAGTTAGAAAGTTTAATTTAAAATTTATTATCTAATAATAAATTGTGTACCAAACCATCTCCATTTACCATTATCATTTACAGAACAATTAATACGTCCTCTTCTTGGTAAGAATGGTTCCCTAAATTCTATTGTGAGTTCTTTCTTAACAAGTTTGATTTTTGATTTCATCCATTTATCTCCTTCATTTGAATAGCAGTTAATATTTTCAATGTTTTTTTGATCATCAAAAAATCTTACCTTAAATTTAGGTGGATTATTCTCTTTTGATAATTTTTTTTCTTCTGGTTCTAAGTTTTTATATTCAAGGGGGTAATAGTTGATTATTGATTTAAATCTTTTAATTTCTCCATATTTTTCATTAATTGGAAATCTTGGAAGTTCAAATCTATTTTTATTTACGTCAATAATTCCAGAGTGTTGTCCGAATGCAATTTTGAAATTTTGAGATATATAATCTCTCATAAATCCTGAATATTCTCCAAATGGGTAAGAAAATAAAGTGGGTACAAATCCTAACTTTTCTTTAAAAATTTGATTTGATGATTTTATATCATCTAAAAAAACTTCTTGAGATTTATCAATCAAATAGTCATGAGAGTGTGAGTGATGTCCAATAACCCCGAATTCACTCCGTTCAATTTCTTTAATTTGTTCCCAGTTCATGTATCCTTTGTTACCAACGGGTTCAGTTGAAACAAATAATACAAATGGAATTTGATTTTTTTCCAAGTAAGGCCAGGCATTATCATAAAAGGACTGAAAAGCATCATCAACAGTAAGAAGAATTTTTTTTTCTGTTTTTGGAATATCAAACTCATTTTCAAAATCTTTTGGATGATAAAAGGTTAAGTTAGCATCCAAAATAAGTTCAACATGTTTCTTGAAAATATCCATTGAAATATTCGTTGATGGATATTTAAATTCATTAAATCGGTGGTACATAATAGACAGTACACCTTCATCATTAGAAAAATATTTAACATTATTTTCTTGTGCGTTTGAGTTAAAAGTCAATATAATTAAAAAAATGAATAAATTAATTATAGATGCTGCAAAGGATAATATTTTTTTTATGATCATTAATAATAATACTTATAGTGTTACTCATGAAAATAGCAAAAATAATTATGAAAAACTGTTTGTTTTACTCACTGATTTTTTAAAAAATAATAATTTAGAGATTAGTGATATTGGATCAATTTATATAAATAGAGGTCCTGGTAGTTTTGCAGGTATCAGAAATTCTTTATCAACAATTAAAGCAATTCATATGATTAAAAAAATTGATTATTATTGTTTTAGTTTTAAGGATTTTGAGAATGAAAAAAATATAAAGTATGAAAATATACCGCATCTTTGCAGTAAATTTAGCCTCAAAAAAAATTTGATTAAACCTTATTATATAAGTTAGAATTAGGTATGACAGACACTTCAGATACAATTGAACAAAAGTGTTTAGCTAAAGGTGTTAAACTTACAGAACAAAGAAAAATTATTGCAAAAATAATTTCGGAGTCAAAGTCAGAGTATGGAGAGTCAGATCACCCTGATGTAGATGAACTTTATAGTCGTGTTTCGAAAGTTGATCCTAAAATAAGTTTAGCTACAGTTTATAGAACAGTAAAACTATTCGAAGAAGCTGGGATCTTAACAAAACACGATTTTAAGGGTGGAAAGGCAAGATATGAAGCAATGATCGAGAGCCATCATGATCATTTGATAGATATCAAAACAGGTGAGATCATAGAATTTGTTGACGATGAGATAGAGAAACTTCAAAAGAAAGTTGCTGAAAAATATGGTTATAAATTAGTAGATCATAAATTAGAATTATATGGGGTTAAAAAAAAGCCTCAATAAATGAGTCAAAAAATTTTCATTAAAACTTTTGGATGCCAAATGAATGAGTATGACTCAAATAGAATATTAGATACTGTTAAAAAAATTGGTTATGAGAAGACAGAAAAATACGAGGATGCTAATTGTTATTTGTTAAACACATGTCATATAAGGGATAAAGCTAAAGAAAAAGTTTATTCTGAAATAGGTAGAGTAAAAAAAATTTTTAGATATAAAAAAAAACCATTAGTTATTATAGCAGGCTGTGTTGCCCAAGCAGAAAATCAGGAAATGCTAAAAAGAGAGCCTTTTATTGATTTGGTAATAGGTCCTCAAGCTTATCATAAAATTAATAACACAATCTTAAATTATGTTGAAAAAAAAAAGAAACTTGAGGAAACAGAGTTTGATGCAATTACAAAATTTGAATATTTGAGTAAAATAAAAAATAAAGTTGGAAAAGTTTCATCTTTTTTAACAATTCAAGAAGGCTGTGATAAATTTTGTCATTTTTGTGTGGTTCCTTATACTAGAGGACCAGAGTACTCAAGACCACCTAGACAAATTTTGGATGAAGCAAAATATTTAGCCGATAACGGTGTAAGAGAAATTACCTTGCTAGGTCAAAATGTAAATGCTTATGAAAGTAATGGTTTTCGTTTATCAGATTTAATTCTAAGTATTGAAAAATTAAATGATATTAAAAGAATAAGATACACAACATCTCATCCAAAAGATATGACCAATGACTTGATTGAAGTTTATAAAAGTTCAAATAAACTTATGCCACTGGTACATTTACCAGTGCAAAGCGGATCAAATAAAATATTAAAATTAATGAATAGAAATCATTCTATTGAGAATTACCTCGAAACATTAAACAAATTAAAAGAAATTAATTCAAAAATAGATTTTTCAAGTGATTTTATTATAGCTTATCCTGAGGAGGAAAATCAGGACTTTGAAGATACTTTAAATTTAATCAAAAAAGTAAAATTTATAAATTCTTATTCATATATCTTTAGCCCTAGACCTGGAACTGTCTCTGAAAATTTAAATTTGATTGATAGAAAAATTTCATTTGAAAGGTTAGACAAAATTCAAAATGAGTTGTTTAAAAATCAGATTGAAAAAAATAAATCTTTAGAAAACAGGATTGTGGAAGTATTAGTTGAAAATTTTACGGAAGATAAAACTAAAACTTTTGGAAGAACTAAGTACATGACATCAGTAATATTTGATGGTAAGAAAAGTGATATTGGAAAAATTGTGCAAGTAAAAATTCATAAAAGTAATAGAACAACTTTATTTGGCGAAATTGTAAATAATTCTAATCAGAAAGTTGCATAAATTTGAGCGGAATAACAAAAAAAAATATTGAACAAGCATTAAAATTTGTTTACTCAGATAATAACTCTTTAAGCGTAATATTTCATGATAACGATTTGTTAATGGGTGTTGTTGGTGAATTTAATAAAAATTTACAGGAACTTGAAAAAATCACCAAATGTAGACTATATTCAAGAGGAAATTCTATTCTTATAAAATCAGACCCTGAAACAAATGAAAAAGTAAAAAATGCGATCCAATTTTTAGTTAACCAATTTATTAATAATGGAAATATCGAATATAAAGATATACTTTCTTCTGTAGACAAATTTATGATTAATGAAAAAATAAAAAACAATAATGTAACTGATATAATCAAAACTCCTAAAAAATCTATAATTCCTAGATCTGAAAAACAAAAGAATTATGTCAGAGCTTTAAGACAAAGTGATATTGTAATTTCTGCTGGACCTGCAGGCACAGGTAAGACATTTTTGGCGGTTGCAGTTGGCTTGACTATGCTTTTAGAAAAAAAAATTGAAAGAATAATTTTGTCAAGGCCAGCGGTTGAAGCCGGGGAACGTTTAGGGTTTTTGCCTGGTGATATGAAAGAGAAAGTAGACCCCTATTTGAGACCGCTATATGATTCTTTATATGACCTTTTTGATTTTGAAAAAATCCAAAGAATGATTGAAATTGGAGATATAGAGATAGCACCATTGGCTTTTATGAGAGGCCGAACTCTTAAAAATTCCTTTGCAATTTTAGATGAAGCACAAAATGCAACTGACACTCAGATCAAAATGTTTCTTACTCGTATCGGTGAAAATTCAAAAATTGTTGTTAACGGAGATCCAACCCAAATTGACCTACCTAACAAAAATATGTCGGGATTAGTTCGATCAAAAGAATTACTTGGTCATTTAAAAGAGATATCAATTGTTGATTTTGATCACTCAGATGTAGTCAGACACCCACTTGTATCAAAAATAGTAAAAGCATACTCAAATAATGATTAAAATTAGTGTCTTCTCTGAAGAGAAGGCTTGGTCAAAAAGACTGAAAAATACAGATATTTTTTTTAAAAAAATATGTAATGC
Organism: uncultured Pelagibacteraceae bacterium; assembly: GCA_902582845.1. Taxonomy (GTDB): domain Bacteria; phylum Pseudomonadota; class Alphaproteobacteria; order Pelagibacterales; family Pelagibacteraceae; genus Pelagibacter. The sequence continues at coordinate 110,592 of CACHTQ010000003.1, forward strand.
TTTTCCAAAGAAATATAAATTTTCAAACAAAAAAGTTTCATTGAGCTTATTACTTTCTAATAATAAAAATATTAAAAAATTAAATAAACATTTTAGAAAAAAAAATAAATCTACTGATATTTTATCTTTTCCGTTAAATAAAAAAATTAAATTTTCAAAAAATTCTTATTTGGGAGATATTATAATTAGTTATAATTATTTAGATAATCCTAAATCTCAAGATTTAGAGTCATTTAAACAAAAAACTATTAAAGTTTTCATTCATGGTTTTCTTCATCTTTTAGGTTTTAATCATATAAAAAATAAAGATTATTTTAAAATGTTAAGAGAAGAAAATCTTATATATAAACATGTAAAATCTAAAATAGATTAATTTGAAAAAAAAAGTTTATATCAAATCAATTATCTTAATTTTACTAGGTTGCTTTTCATCTTTAAGTTTGCCTCCATTTAATTATATTTTTATTAATTTTTTGACTTTTAGTTTGTTCTATATTCTTTTGGTAAAGACCTTTGAAATTAACAAAAACAAAAAATTATTTTTTCTCTATGGTTGGTTATTTGGACTTGGATATTTTATAAGTAATCTTTATTGGATCTCGATATCGCTTACCTTTGACGAAAGTTTTAAGTTTTTAATTCCTCTAACTATAGTTTTAGTTCCAGCTTTTTTAGCTTTATTTTATGGATTAGCCTCATTTTTATTTTTAATTTTGAAGCCAAAGAAAAATTTAAGTTCATTTTTTCTTTTTTCACTAATATTTGGAACAATTGAATTTATAAGAGGAACAATACTTACTGGTTTTCCATGGAATCTAATCGCTTATAGTTTTTCTAATCAAATTGAAATTTTACAAATCACATCAATTATAGGCACCTATAGCTTCAATCTTTTTTGTATTTCTCTTTTTGCTAGCACTTCATTTTTAGTTTTAAGAGACAGTAAAAAAGAAATTATTGTTTGTATTTTATTTTTTTTAATAACTTTATCTTTTTATTTTTTTGGATCTCAACGATTAGAAAAATTCAACAAAATCGAGGCTAATAATTTAAATTACAAACTACGAGTTATAAGCTCGAATGTTAGTATTGATAGATTTTATAATGATACTGATCCTGTTTCAGTAATTAATGATTTAATTAAAGTTAGTTCACCACGAAATAATGAAAAAACAATTTTTATTTGGCCTGAAGGTATATTGCCAGATATTTCAAAAGATCAACTTAAGGAATATAAATTTTTATTTGATAATGAATTTAATGAAAATCACATATTATCAATTGGGATTAATGATATAAAAAAAGAAGATCAAACTATAAAATATTTTAATTCATTCACAATTTATGACCACAACCTTGAAATATTAAATTCATACAACAAAGTCAATCTGGTTCCCTTTGGTGAATTTTTACCCTTTGAAAAAATTCTGAGTCTTATTGGATTGAAGACAATCACTAATAATTATCAATCTTATTCAAGAGGAGAAACAAGAAATATTATAGAGGTGAATAAAACTAATTTTTCAGTAAGACTATTACCACTTATTTGTTATGAAATAATTTATACTGGGAATATTTTTAATAACAGAGATTTTGATTTTATTGTGAATATTTCTGAGGATGGTTGGTTTGGTCAGTCCATAGGTCCTCATCAACATTTTGTGCACAGCATTTATAGATCTATTGAAAGTGGTAAATATGTATTAAGATCTGCAAACAACGGAATAGCTGCAATAGTTAATCCTTTGGGAGTTGTTGAAAAACAAGTTGGTTTAAATCGATCTGGTTTTGTTGATTTATTTGAAACAAAAAAAATAGAGCCAACAATATTTTCAAAATATGGAAATAAAATTTTTGTAATAATAATTTTAATGTATATTTCTTTAATATTTTCATTTAATAGAATTAGAAATGAGTGATTTAAAAAATTATCTTTTTACTAGCGAGTCTGTCTCTGAAGGACACCCAGATAAAGTATCTGATAGAATTTCAGATATGGTTGTTGACACTTATATTTCTGGGGATCCATTTTCTAGAGTAGCTTGTGAAACGTTAACCACTACTAATAAAGTTGTCTTAGCAGGAGAAGTTAGAGGACCAGAAATTAAAAAAGATGAATTAATTGAAAAAGTTAGAGTCTGTATTAAAGATATTGGTTATGATCAAGAGGGCTTCACCTGGAGAGAAGCAACTAAAATCGAAAGTCATTTACATTCCCAATCTGCTGATATTGCTATGGGTGTTGACTCAAGCGGAAATAAAGATGAGGGAGCTGGAGACCAGGGTATTATGTTTGGTTATGCATGTAATGAAACTGAAGAATTAATGCCAGCACCAATTCATTATTCTCACAAGATTTTAAGACTAATGGCTGAAGATAGAAAATCAGGAAAGCTAAGAAATATTGAACCAGATTCTAAGAGTCAAGTAACATTTGAATATGTTGATGGTAAACCCTCAAAAGTAAAATCAGTTGTTATTTCTTCTCAACATTCAGCTGATATAAATCAATCACAAGTAAGAGGTTTGCTTAAACCTTATTTATCAAAATCTATACCTGAAAATTTTCTTAAAGATTTTAATGAAGATGAATTTTATGTTAATCCCACAGGTAATTTTGTCATTGGTGGTCCTGATGGTGATTGTGGTTTAACAGGAAGAAAAATTATAGTTGATACTTATGGTGGAGCAGCACCTCACGGTGGAGGAGCTTTTTCTGGCAAAGATCCAACTAAAGTTGATAGATCAGCAGCTTATGCAGCCAGATATATAGCCAAAAATATTGTCAGCTCAAAAATTGCAGAAAAATGTTTAATCCAATTAGCATATGCGATTGGAGTTTCAAAACCGTTATCTATTTATGTAGACTTGTTTGATAATGATTTAGAAAAAAACAAATTTGTTTTAAAAAAAATTAATGAAAATTTCGACTTGAGTCCAAGAGGAATTAGAGAAATGTTAAATTTGAACAAACCAATTTATGAAAAAACAGCTGCCTATGGACATTTTGGAAGAGCACCTGAGAATAATGGGTCATTTTCTTGGGAAAAAACGGATAAAAAAGGTATTTTTTCGAAATAGTTTGAGTTGAATTAAAAAAAAACTTTATTATATTGCACTTACATTGTTGGACTTACAAAATGGGCATTTGCCCATTTTTTTTTGGAGCAAGTAAAAATGTTAAATAAAAGAGCAGATAAACTTGAATTATTGAGAATTGCTGAAGCGGTTGCTTTAGAAAAATCTATTGATAAAGAATTAATTATAAATTCAATGGAAACAGGTATTGCCAAAGCTGCAAAATCAAAATTTGGTCAAGAAAACGAAATTAAAGTTTCAATAAATAGAGACAATGGAGATATACAGATTTTTAGAAAAATGATTGTCACCGAAAACCCTGAGAACTCCAATACGGAGATTAAATTAGAAGATGCAATTAATATTGATAAAACTAATAAAGAAAAAACTATAGGTGATGAAGTTTTACAACCATTACCAACCTTTGATTTTGGAAGAATAGCAGCTCAAATTGCAAAACAGGTAATAAACTCAAGCGTGCGAGAAGCAGAGCGTGATAAACAATATAATGATTATATTGACAAAAAAGATACTATTCTAAGTGGAATTGTAAAGAGATTAGAATTTGGGAACGTTATTGTAGATCTAGGAAGAACGGAAGCAATAATTCAAAAAAATGAGCTTATACCGAGAGAAATAATTAAGGCTGGTGATAGAATAAAGGCTTATTGCTTCGATGTGAGACGTGAACAAAGAGGACAACAAATTTTCTTATCAAGAGCACATCCAAAGTTTATGGAAAAACTTTTTATCCAAGAGGTTCCAGAAATTTATGATGGGCTTATTGAGATAAAATCTTCCTCAAGAGATCCGGGAAGTAGAGCAAAAATTTGTGTAAAAGCAGTGGATGCTTCTCTTGATCCAGTAGGTGCGTGTGTTGGTATGAGAGGTTCAAGAGTGCAGGCTGTGGTAAATGAACTTCAAGGTGAAAAGATAGATATAGTTAATTGGTCCGAAGATCCAGCTGTTTTAGTATCAAATTCACTATCTCCCGCAGATGTATTAAGAGTCAATGTCGATATTGAGAGAAAAAAGTTGGATGTAATATTGACCGAAGAGAATTTAAGTAAAGCTATTGGAAGAAGAGGTCAAAATGTAAGATTAGCAACAAAGCTTCTTAACTATGAAATTAACATAATGACCGATAAAGAAGATTCAGAAAGAAGGCAACTTGAATTTAAGGAGAAAACAGAAAATTTTGTAAAAAATTTAGAATTAGACGAAACATTAGGCCAATTATTAGTTGCCGAGGGATTTTCAACTATTGATGAAATTAAAGATAGTTCAGTTGAAAATCTATTAAAAATAGAAGGTATCGAAGAAGAAACTGCAAAGGCACTTATAGAGAGAGCGAAAGAATTTCATGAGAAAGACCAAGAAGATATCTCAAAAAGAATAAAAGAACTTGGGTTAGAGGAGGCTTTGAGAAATTTAAAGGGTTTAACACCAGGCATGTTAGTAACATTAGGAGAACAAAAAATTTTAAAACTTGAAGATTTTGCTGATTTAGCATCTGACGAATTGACAGGAGGTTATGACGTCATCAAAGGCTCAAAAGTAAAAATAGAAGGTTATTTAGAAGATTTCGCATTATCAAAAGATGAGGCTGATGCTTTAATTATGTCTGCTAGAAATATTGTTTACAAAGATTGAGGAATGAGCCATGGAGAACAAAAAGATAAAACTAACTATTTCTGGCAAGCCAAAAAAGATAATTAAAAATTTTGAGAACTCTAACTCACAAAATAATAAATCTACTGTAACAAGCAAACTTCAGCATAAATTTGTTAAAAAGGGAACTGCTTTTAGGCCTCATAAATCAACATTATCAGCAAAAAAACCAGGAAATATTGGTGATTTTGAAAAAAGAAAACTCGCAGAACAAAGAGCTACAAAAAGGTTAAAAGATGAAGCGAGTATTAAGGATAAAAAGATTAAATTAGGAACAAAAAAAAGAGAGGTAAAACTAACAGTTTCCAGAGCTTTAAGTGATGAAATTGAAGCAAGAGAAAGAAGTTTAGCATCTGTAAAAAGAGCAAGAGAAAAAGAAAGTAAAAATCAAAATAAAGAGCAAAGAAAAGATGACTTAAAACCAGTTAAAAGAGATGTAAATATTCCAGAGGCAATAACTGTAAGGGAGTTGGCAAACAGAATGGCTGAACAATCTAGCAATGTAATAAAGTATCTTTTTGGTATGGGGGTCACAGTCACAATCAATCAAACTTTAGCTGCAGATACAGCTGAATTTTTAGTAAAGGAATTTGGTCATAATCCAATAAGGGAGGAAAAAGCCGAGGAAATAATTCAAAAGATAAAAGCTTCAAGAACTGAAAATTTAAAGAATAGACCGCCAATAGTAACGGTAATGGGACACGTTGATCATGGCAAAACATCCCTACTGGATGTTTTAAGAAGCACTAATGTTGTATCAGGAGAGTTTGGTGGAATAACCCAACACGTTGGAGCATATCAAATAGAAAGTCAGGGTAATAAATTGACATTTATAGATACCCCAGGCCATGCTGCATTCACAGAAATGAGAGCGAGAGGATCAAAATTAACTGATATTGTTGTATTGGTAGTTGCAGCAGATGACGGGGTTAAACCTCAAACTGTAGAGTCAATTAAACATGCTAAGGCAGCTAATGTACCAATCGTAGTTGCAATAAATAAATGTGATTTACCAGAGGCTGACCCTCAAAAAATTAAAAATCAATTATTAGAACATGAATTAATTGCTGAAGATTTATCAGGAGATACCTTAATGGTAGAAATTTCAACAAAAACAAAAAAAAATTTGGACAAATTAGTTGAGTCAATAATTTTACAGGCAGAAATTTTAGATTTAAAAACGGATTATGAATCTAAAGCTACCGGAATTGTTCTTGAGTCAAAAATTGATTTAGGCAAGGGTCCGGTTGTAAACATAGTTGTAACTACTGGTACGCTTAAAAAAGGTGATTTTTTTGTAAGTGGATTAAAATGGGGTAAAATCAGAGCTATAGTAAATGATAAAGGTGAAAATATAAGTGAAGCCCATCCTTCTACACCTGTAGAAATCTTGGGAATTAATGGAGCATCTAAAGCGGGTGATGACTTTATCGTATTTGAAAGCGAAAAAGAGGTAAAATCGTTGAGTGAAACGAGAACTCAAGAAAAAAAAGAAAACAAAAACCCACTTACATTTGCAACTCAAGAGTCAGCGTTTAGTAATAATTTATCAAAAGAATTAAATATGATAATTAAATCAGATGTGCATGGGTCATCTGAAGCTATTAAAAATGCAATTAGTCAAATAAAACATGACGAAGTAAAAGCTAAAATAATTTTAGCTGACATAGGAATGGTTACAGAAACTGACGTTACTTTGGCTAAAGCATCTAATGCAGTGTTAATAGCATTTAACGTAAAGCCTAGTAAAGAAGCAAAAAAGCTTGCAGAAAACGAGAATATAAAAATTTCCTCATACAATATCATTTATGAGGTTTTAGATTTTATTAAAAAAAGAATGTCAGGGCTGTTAACACCTGATGTTGAAGAAAAGGTAATTGGATCAGCACAAATTTTAGAAATTTTTAAAGTATCTGGTGCTGGCAAAGTAGCTGGTTCAAAAATAACCGAAGGTGAAATAAATAGCTCTTCTGATGTTCGAATTATTCGGGATGGCGCAATTATTTATACAGGAAAAGTTTCAACTATATTTAGAGAAAAAAACCAGGTAAAGCAGGTAAATATTGGTCAAGAGTGTGGAATAACAGTCAAAGATTATATGGATTTCCAAAAAAATGACATTATAGAGGCATTTAGTGTTACATCTACAGAGAGATCAATATAATGGCAGATAAAATTGGAAAACCACTATCACAAAGACAATTAAGGGTTGGCGAAATGATTAAACAATCTTTAAGCATGATTTTTTTAAGAAATGAAGCTAAGGTGCCCAATTTAGAAACAAATACTATTACGGTTACTGAGGTTAGAATGAGTCCAGATTTAAAAATAGCTAAAGCATATGTCCTACCACTAGGAGGAAAGGATGCAGAGGAAATAATTTATACTTTAAAAGAACACTCATTTTTAATTAGAAAAATTTTATCACAAAAAGTAGTTATGAAATTTTTACCAAAATTACTTTTTAGAAAAGACGAGTCTTTTGAATACGCTGAAAAAATCGAAAACTTAATAAAACAAACAAACAACTAGAAAGATATATATGAGCAAAAAAGCACAAGAGTTAGCAATTCATGAGAGGGATACAGGGTCATCTGAAATTCAAATCGCTTTGCTAACAGAAAAAATTGAGAACCTCTCAACACATATCAAACAATTTAAAAAAGACAAACATTCGTCTGTTGGATTGTTGAGAGCGGTCAATAGAAGAAAAAAATTGTTAGAATACCTAAAGAAAAATAAAATGGATTCTTACAAAAATGTACTGTCGAAATTGAATTTAAGAAAATAGAAGTCAAGATAGATAGAACTGAATGGAACGAAACGAACGAAATGAAATGGAAATGAAATGTTTAAAGTATACAAGAAGGAAATTGAAGTAGCAGGAAAGAAGATAAGTTTAGAAACAGGTAAAGTAGCAAGGCAGGCAGACGGTGCAATAATCGCAACATGTGGAGAGACAGTCGTACTAGCAACAGTAGTAGGAGCAAAAAAAGTAAATCCTGATATGGATTACTTTCCATTATCTGTAAATTACCAAGAAAAATACTACGCAGCTGGGAAAATTCCAGGTGGATATTTTAAAAGAGAAGCAAGACCAACTGAGAGCGAAACATTAATCTCTAGATTAATTGACAGACCAATCAGACCTTTGTTTCCAGATGAATTTAAAAATGAAGTACAGTTATTACCAACAGTAATTTCATACGATAAAGAAAATGAACCAGATATTTTATCAATCACTGCTTCATCAGCAGCACTAGCAATATCAGGCATGCCATTCAAGGGTCCTGTGGGAGCCTCAAGGGTTGGTTTTATAGATGGAAAATATGTTTTAAATCCATCTAAAACAGAATTAGAAAAATCAAAATTAGATTTAGTCGTAGCAGGCACAAAAAATGCTGTTTTAATGGTTGAGTCTGAAGCAAGTGGTTTAACTGAAGAAGAAATGTTAAATGCAGTGAAATTTGGCCATGAAGGATTTGTTCCAGTAATTGAGATGATCGAGGAACTTGCAAAAGAATGCAGAAAGCCTGAGTGGACTGTTGAAAAGAAAGATTTATCTGAGGTTAAGAAAAAACTTGAAGAAACTTTTACAGAAGATCTTAAAAAAGCTTTTGCTACAAAAGATAAACAAGATAGATCAAATCAAATATCCGAAATTACTGATAAAGCTAAAAAGCTTTATGAGGAAGATGAAAACTACACTGATCTTGATGTTAACAGTCAGTTAAAAAATCTAGAAAAATCAATTGTTAGAACAGACATTCTAAAAAATAAAAATAGAATTGATGGTAGAGGTTTATCAGATGTAAGACCTATTGAATGTGAAGTTGGTGTTTTACCAAGAGCACATGGATCTGCTTTATTTACAAGAGGAGAAACTCAGGCAATTGTTGTAGCAACCTTAGGAACATCTGATGACGAACAAAGAATTGAAAGTTTAGATGGATTACAAAGAGAGCGATTTATGCTTCACTATAATTTTCCACCTTTTTCAGTTGGAGAAACTGGAAGAATTGGAACAGGTAGAAGAGAAATTGGACATGGTAAATTAGCTTGGAGAGCAATCAACTCTTCATTACCAACTAAAGAGGCATTTCCATATACTTTTAGAGTAGTTTCAGAGATTACCGAATCTAATGGTTCTTCTTCAATGGCTACTGTTTGTGGAACTTCTTTAGCATTAATGGATGCTGGAGTACCAATAAAGGAGCCAGTTGCAGGTATTGCAATGGGTTTAATTAAAGAGGGTGATGATTTTAGTGTCTTATCAGACATTTTAGGTGATGAAGATCACTTAGGTGATATGGACTTTAAAGTTGCTGGAACTAAAGATGGAATTACTTCTCTTCAAATGGATATTAAAATTACAGGTATTACATTTGAAATTATGGAGCAGGCATTAAGCCAAGCTAAAGATGGAAGAGTTCATATCTTAGGAGAAATGAATAAAGCATTATCAGCTTCAAGATCTGATGTTGGAAAACACACACCAAAAATGGAAAAAATTAATGTCGATAAAAAAGACATTGCTGCTGTAATTGGAAAAGGTGGAGCAACGATAAGAGAGATAGTTGAAAAATCAGGTGCAAAAGTAGATGTGAATGATGAAGGGGTTGTAACGGTTGCCGCTCCAGATGAAGAGTCTAGAAACATTGCTATGCAAATGATTAAAGATATCACTGCCAAAGCTGAATTAAATAAAATTTATTCAGGTAAAGTCATGAAAATCATGGAGTTTGGTGCATTTGTTAATTTCTTAGGAAAACAAGATGGACTCGTTCATATCTCAGAACTTGCAAATAAAAGAGTGGCTAAAGTTACTGACGTTGTCAAAGAAGGTGATGAGGTAAAAGTTAAAGTGATTGGTTTCGATAGAGGTAAAGTTAAACTATCTATGAAACAAGCTGTTGAGTAATACCTTAAATAAAAATTCCAAACCCCTAGAATGAAAATTCTGGAGGTTTTTTTAAATAAATTTTAGCTAATATTTTTAGGATCTGGCATCCCAACTTTATTATATCCAGCATCTACGTAGTGGATTTCACCAGTAACTCCGTTTGCAAGGTCACTTAATAAATATAATGCTGAATTTCCAACGTCATGGATATCTACGTTTCTTTTAAGGAAAGAATGGTCTTCATTCCATTTATATAAGAATTTTGCGTCTCCAATTGCAGACGCAGCCAACGTTTTGATAGGTCCAGCACTTATAGCATTTACCCTCATACCTTTTGCCCCTAAGTCTCTTGCCAAATACTTAACACTTGCCTCAAGAGCTGATTTACAAACACCCATTACGTTATAATTTGGAATTGCTTTAGTAGACTCGTAAGTTAAAGTTAATAGACTTCCACCCTGTTTCATTACATTTGAAGCTTCTTTTGCTACCTCAGTAAATGAAAAGCATGAGATTAACATACTTCTTAAAAAGTTTTCTCTAGTCGTATTTAAATATTCACCTGATAACTCTGATTTATCAGAGAAAGCAACTGCATGAACTACAAAATCAATTTCACCCCATTGGGATTTGATATCTTCAAATAATTTTACAACTTCTTCTTTTTTTTCAACATCACAACTAAATGTAATATTTGAATTTAATTTTTCTGCTAAAGGAACCACTCTTTTTTTTAAAGCATCACCCAAATATGTAAATGCTAGTTCAGCTCCTGCTTCAGCAAGTTTTTGAGATATACCCCAGGCAATAGATCTTTCATTAGCAACACCCATGATTAATCCTTTTTTACCTTTCATTAAACTCATAAATTAAACCTTTTCAAAAATTAAAGCTGCATTAGTCCCACCAAAACCAAAGCTATTAGACATCACTGTATTTAAAGTTGCTCCCGTTTCAGTTTTTGAAACTATTGGAAATTTTTTAGCTTCTTCATCCATCTCACTTATATTTGCTGAGCCAGCTATGAAATTATTCTTCATCATTATCAAACAGTATATTGCTTCATGAACCGAAGCCGCACCAAGTGGATGTCCTGATAAAGATTTTGTCGAACTAATCTTTGGGATATTATCTCCAAAAGTATTTTTAACTGCATTTAACTCCGTGATATCTCCAACTGGAGTAGAAGTTCCATGAGTATTGATATAGTCAATTTTATTTTTAGCTGTAGACATTGCCATTTGCATACATCTTACGGCTCCCTCGCCTGATGGTGCTACCATATCATATCCATCAGAGGTAGCTCCATAACCAGTTAATTCTGCATAAATTTTAGCCCCTCTAGCCTTTGCGTGTTCATATTCTTCAAGCACCAAAACTCCACCACCACCAGCTATTACAAATCCATCTCTAGTTTTGTCATAGGCTCTCGATGCTGTTTCTGGTGTACTATTATATTTTGATGATAAAGCAGTCATTGCATCAAACATAGCAGTCATTGCCCAATGAATTTCTTCACTACCACCAGCGAATACAACATCTTGTTTACCCATTTGAATTAATTCCATAGAGTTTCCAATACAATGCCCACTAGTTGCACAAGCAGAACTCATTGTGTAGTTTGTTCCTTTGATTTTAAAGGGAACAGCAAGAGTTGCTGAAGCAGTGCTTGCCATTGTTCTTGGAACAATAAATGGACCCATTAGTTTTGGAGTTTTGGCTCTAGTTTTGTCTGCAGCCAAAATTACATTTTCGATAGAAGGACCTCCAGAACCCATTACAATTCCAGTTTTGAAATTACTGACCTCATTTTCCTCTAAACCTGAGTCTTTAATTGCCTCTTTCATTGCAATATAATTATAGGCTGAGCCTGAACCCATGAATCTTATAGTTTTTCTATCCACATGATCTTCGAGTTTAATATTAGGTTTTCCGTGAACATGGCTTTTAAGATTATGTTCTTTATATTCCTCTGAAAAAGTAATTCCTGATTTTGAGTTTAAAAGCGATTGATGAACTTCTTCTTGGTTGTTACCTAAACAAGATACAATACCCAACCCTGTAATTACCACTCTTCTCATTACTTAAATAATCCTACTTTTAAACTTTCGGCTGAATAAATTTTTTTTCCATCTGCTAAAACTTCTCCATTTGCTAGACCAACAGTTGTTCCACCAGGAGACATAATTTTTTTCATATCAATTACATATGTTACTAATTTGATGTTCTGCAATACTTCACCTGTGAATTTTACAGTTCCAACCCCTAACGCTCTTCCTTTCCCAGGTTTTCCTATCCAGCCCAAATAAAATCCAACCAATTGCCACATAGCATCAAGCCCCAAACAACCTGGCATTACAGGATCTCCCTTAAAATGACAATTAAAAAACCAAAGATCATTTTTAATATCTAACTCAGCTTTTAATAACCCTTTTTTAAAAGTTCCTTTGTTATCATTAATTTCTGTAATTCTATCAAACATAAGCATTGGTGGAAGAGGTAATTTAGCATTACCAGGACCAAATAACTTGCCCTCTCCACAATTTATAAGCTCACCATATGAGTAAGAGTTTTTTTTCATAAAATTGAGTACTCTTATTTACTTGATTTTGAAGCTATATAATATAATTATAATGCCAGTTTAGAATAATTTTAACTAACAATTTACTTAAATAGTGAAATATAAAGAAAAATTAAGAAATTCAGGACTAAGACCCACTAAACAAAGAGTCCAAATATGTGAAGTACTGTTTGATACAGAAAAAACATTTCATTTTACAATAAATGATTTGGAGCGAAAAATTAAAGATAAAATTGATAATAAAATATCCTTAGCAACGATTTATAATACGGTCCATGCCTTTGAAAAAAAAGGATACTTAAAACAAATTCCTATAAATTCAAATCAAACTTATTTTGACACAAACATTAACGATCATCATCATTTTTATGATTTGAAAGACGGTAAATTAATTGACCTGGAAAATTCTGATGTAGGACCTATAAACATCAAAAAAAAAATTAATGGAAAAAAAATCAAGTCTATCGAGGTTCTAGTAAAACTTGAAGACTAAGTAATTAATATATCGAGCGTCATTATTAACCAATTGACACCTGTTTAGAACCATTATAAACTGCGAATAAAGCAATCTAATCATGGGGAAATAATAAATGAGCACTGAAAATTTTAAAAATAAATCTTTTAAAGCAAATGAGTTAAGCAAATGTCCTTTTACAGGAGCAGGTACACCTGCAAAGTTTTCTGCAGGAAGAGGGCAATCAGTAAGAGACTTCTGGCCAAATAGTTTAAATCTAAAAATTCTTAGTCAGCATTCTAATTTATCGAACCCTATGGATAAAAAATTTAATTATGCAAAAGAATTTAAAAAACTTAATTACAAAGCGCTAAAAAAAGATTTAAAAAAATTAATGACAGACTCACAAGAATGGTGGCCTGCAGATTACGGTCATTATGGTCCTTTATTTATCCGATTAGCATGGCATGCGGCAGGAACTTATAGGACTGGTGATGGTAGAGGTGGTGCCGGTACAGGTAATCAAAGATTTGCTCCACTCAATTCTTGGCCAGATAACGTGAATTTGGATAAAGCAAGGTTACTTTTATGGCCAATCAAAAAAAAGTATGGAAGAAAAATTTCATGGGCAGATCTATTTATATTAGTTGGAAACGTAGCATTAGACTCTATGGGTTTTAAAACTTTTGGTTTTGGCGCAGGTAGGACAGACATCTGGGAACCAGAGGATGATATTTACTGGGGTTCAGAAAAAGAAATGCTAGGTGTTGAGAGATACAGCGGAAAAAGAGATTTAGAGCAGCCGTTAGGTGCTTCTCACATGGGTTTGATTTATGTAAATCCACAAGGTCCAGACGCAAATCCAGATCCACTACTAGCAGCACATGACATCAGAGAGACATTTGGAAGAATGGCAATGAACGATTATGAAACAGCAGCTTTAGTGGCTGGTGGTCATACATTTGGAAAATCTCATGGAGCAGCATCAGAGTCTTATAAAGGTCCAGATCCAGAAGCCTCAAAACTTCAGGATCAATCTACTGGATGGAATAGTGGATATAAATCTGGAAAAGGTGTCGATACGATAAGCAGCGGTATTGAAGGTGCTTGGACTCAAAATCCTACAAAATGGGATATGGGTTATTTAGATTGTTTATATGGTCATGATTGGGAGCTAACAAAAAGCCCAGCCGGAGCTCATCAGTGGACTCCAAAGAAAAATGGTCAAAAAATTAAAATGGTTCCTGATGCGCACCAAAAAGGTGTGCTTCATCCACCGATGATGCAAACAACAGATATATCTATGAAAGTTGACCCAAGTTATGGACCAATTACAAAGCATTTCCATCAAAACCCTAAAGAGTTTCATGATGCATTCGCTCGAGCATGGTTTAAATTAACTCATAGAGATATGGGTCCAAGAGTTTGCTACTTGGGTAGTGAAGTTCCAAAAGAGCAATTAATTTGGCAAGATCCAATTGATAAACCAAAATACAAACTAAAATCAAAAGATATAAAAGATTTAAAAAACAAAATCTCTAAATCTAAAATATCAATTTCAGATTTAGTTTCTACTGCATGGGCATCAGCTTCAACATTTAGAGGATCAGATAAAAGAGGTGGTGCAAACGGTGCAAGAGTAATGTTAGAACCACAAAAAAGATGGGCAGTGAATAATCCTAAGAAATTATCAACTGTGGTTAAAGCTTTAAATAAAATTAAAGATCAATTTGATAATAAAAAGAAAAATGTATCAATGGCAGACTTGATTGTCTTAGCAGGTGGTGTTGGTATAGAGATGGCTGCTAAAAAGGCAGGGCATAAAGTTAATGTTCCATTTTCAGCAGGCAGAGGAGATGCAAGACAAGATCAAACTGATATTCATTCTTTTGGTCTTCTTGAGCCTCAGGCAGATGGTTTTAGAAACTATCTAAATGGCGGAGCTTCAAATGTCTCAGCAGAAGAAAAATTGGTTGATAAAGCACAACTAATGGGTCTGACTACACCAGAAATGACAGCACTTATAGGCGGTATGAGAGTTTTAAATACTAACTATGATGGTTCAAATTATGGTGTTTTTACAAATAAACCTGGCTCTCTTACCAACGATTATTTCGTAAATCTATTAGACATGAATACTACATGGAAAGAGGAAGATAAATCAGAACAAACTTTTGTTGGAAAAGATAGAAAAACTCAAAAAACTAAATGGAAAGCAACAAGAGTTGATTTGATTTTTGGTTCAAATTCTCAACTAAGAGCTCTTGCAGAAGTTTATGCCTGTGAGGACTCAAGTGAAAAATTTGTTAAAGATTTTATAGCTGCATGGGTAAAAGTTATGAATTCTGATCGATTTGATTTGAAATTAAATTAAATTTGAAAAAAGATAAAGTTATATGGCTACAGCAAATTTTGAGGATTTTTACGAAGTTCCAAATCTAAATTTTGACATTTCAAAGTTAAAAGATGATCTAGATAAAATTTTGAAATTAAAAAAATTTAATACACCAGGTGTTACACATTTTGGTGCAATTCCATTAAACCAAATTCCAAACGATAAAAGTTCGATTGAAGGGAGCAATATTAGAGGAAAATATTGGACAATTGCAGATGAAACTGGAAAAGAGGTTTCAAGAGATGTAGATATAGATGAGTCTAAATATACACAATTAATACCTGAATTTGAAAATACATACTTTGCAGAAGTTTACAAAGTTCTAAGCGAGAGATTTAAATTGGGAAGGGTTAGGCTCTTATTAAAAGAGCCTAGATCAACTTTAAGTTGGCACAAAGATCCTGAATGTAGGCTTCACGTACCTATAATCACGAACAAAGGGTGTTCGATGGTTATAGAGAATGTCGCTAAACATTTACCTGCAGATGGAAAAGTTTGGATTACTAATAATACAAAATATCATAATTTTTTTAATGGAGGTGAACAGGCTAGAATACACCTTGTGGCTTGTGTTCTTGAGAGTCCTTTTAAAAACTGATGGAAATTACTAAAGGCATATTTCAAGCATCTCAAAATATTTATCAAAATAATAAAGGTTCATTACTTAGAACTGTAATTTATACAATCGGACACTTTGCAATTGCGATTACTGTTTTAATGTTAGTTGCGGATGTTTCTTTTAAAATTGCTCTAACCGATGCTATTGTTGAGCCAATTGCAAATTCAATTTGGTATTTTATTTTAGACAAATGGTGGACAAGTAAATCAAAAAAATAACTACTCTGTATTTTCCACAAAAAAAAAGCAACTAGTAATCATTCGCAAAAAAATTACGATAATAATAATCATTCGCATGGATAATTATTGAAATAATTTTATTTATGATTATTTTTTTCATATGCAAATAGAAAATTATAATTGTAAAAAATGTGGGCTAACAATTTCTTCAACTTGTTCTAAGTGTGATAAAATTGTTGATGTTGAAGTTCTTGATGATGGTTGCATTGTTCAGAAAACAAAATGTTTAGACTGCGCAAATGCCCCTGTAATCAAGGATGTCTGTGAGCAACAAAAATAGTTTACGATAAATTAAACAGGGGTAATAAAGATTAGTTGAGACCCCAAGAGTTTTCTACTTTTATCCAGCCTTTAAATTTATCTGTTTTTATCTTACACCAGTCATTGTTACAATTCTGAATTAATAAAACTCTACCCTTTTCAATTTTTGCCAAAGGCTTTGAAAAATTTGTTGGTTTACTGAACAAGATCTTATCTGTTATTGGTATTATGGAATTTACTTTTTTAAGTTGTGATATATGTATCCATCCACTATTATTTTTGAGATCAATAATTCTCCTAAAATTTTCTTTTTTATCTATCTGTTTTATAGGTAAGTTAATTTTTTTGTATATATATTTTATAGGATACTCAAATCCTGGACCATATCTAACATTTACCTTATCTTTTTTTAATGAGAGAAAGGTGTCATTTGCAAAAACGTTAAACGAAAAAAAAATCCAAATTAAAATTAACAAATATAATTTTTTCATTATTTAGCAACACCTTATTTCTTATTAAATTTAACTTTTCTAAAATTAAGATTTAAAAGATCTATGATTAAAATTTGATTTTTCAAGTTTTGCCCAATTTTCACAATCATTTTCAATGCTTCATTTGCTTGGGTTGTTCCCACAATAGATGCAGTTGTGCCCAAAACTCCCTCAAATTCACAATTTAGGTTATCGTCTGAAATGTTATTTTCTTGGTAAAAATTTTTCAATGAAGCTGTTTTTCTATCATTAAAATCAAATGTAAATACATGACCATCAAATTTGCTAATTGCACCTGTCACCAATTTTTTTTTTAATTTTTTACAATAATCATTAATTAAAAATTTAGTTTCAAAATTATCTGACCCATCAATTATAATTTCATAATCTTTAATTATTTTTTTAATATTATTCTCATTAAGTCGAGATTTATAAGTTTTAATTTTAGTAGATGGATTTATTTCTTTAAGTTTTTTAGCAGCTACACTAACTTTTGATTTTTTTATGTCTTTAGAAGTAAATAAGCTTTGTCTATGTATATTAGAAAGATTAACAATATCATTGTCGATGAGACCAATATTCCCAATACCAGCTCTTACTAGATTTTCTGCAGCAGGACAGCCTAAACCTCCAACACCAACTACTAATATTTTAGAGGATAAAATTTTTTTTTGACCTTTTGCACCTATGTTTTTTAAAACTAATTGCCTTGAGAATCTTTCAATTTGAGATTTGTTTAGACTTTCTCTCATTTACCAGTTGAACCAAAACCCCCTGCGCCTCTTATAGACTCTGGAAGTTCATTTGTTTCTTCTAAATCCATTTTTATAACTGGAGTTAAAATCATTTGAGCAATTCTATCATTGTTGTCAATTTTAAAGTTTTTATTACCGTGATTAAATAAAATAACTTTTATTTCTCCTCTATAATCACTATCAATTGTCCCAGGTGTATTTAAAACACTAATATTATTTTTTGCCGCTAATCCTGATCTTGGTCTAATTTGAATTTCATATTCTTCAGGGAATGCAACTGATAGTCCAGTTGGTACGAGGCATGATTCTCCTGGCTTTAATTCAATTGATTTATCTATATATGCCATCAGATCCATACCAGAAGCACCATTAGTTTTGTATGATGGTAATTTTACAGAAGGTTCTTTTTTTTTTACTAAAACTTTAATCATTAGTTTAAATGATCAATAATTTTTTCAACTAATTCATCTGAAATTTCTGATTTAGATTTATACTTAAGTCTGTCCATTTTTTTATCTTTATAAAAAATTGACACTTCATTAAAATCTGAGTCAAAAGCAATTGAATTGTTTGACACATCATTTGCAACTATCCAGTCACAGTTTTTTTCATTTAGTTTTTTATAAGCATAGTTCTCTAAATCATTCGTTTCAGCTGCAAAGCCTACTACGAGTTTTGGTCTTAAAGAGTTATGATTGGAGACACAATCAAGAATATCTACATTCTTCTCTAATTCTAAATTAATTTCATCTTGTTTTTTTATTTTTATTTTTGAAGTTTCTTTAGCTTTATAGTCACACACTGCTGCTGAAAATATTGCAACGTCAGCTGGTAAACTTTTAAGTGTTGATTGAAACATTTCTTCAGCGGTTTCAACCTTTATCAAATTAATATCGTTATTTATTTCTAAATTTGTTGGACCTGAAATCAAAGTTGTTTCAAACCCTTTTTTTACTAACGATTTAGCAATCTCATATCCTTGTTTACCACTGGATTTATTAGAAATATATCTTACTGGATCAATATACTCTTTAGTTGGTCCTGCAGTTACGATTGCCTTTAATTTATTTTTTATTTTTAAATTTTTGAAATAAATTTTTAGCTTATTTATTATCTCTTTCGGTTCTGACATTTTTCCCTCACCATATTCTCCACATGCCATATCTCCGATTTCAGGACCAATTAGTTCATAGTTATAGTCCTTAAGTTTTGCTATATTTTGCTTAGTAGATTGATGCTCCCACATTCTTACATTCATAGCAGGAGCAATAAAAATTTTTTTATTTGATGCAAGAGCAACAGTTGAAGCTAAATCTTCTGAAATTCCATTAGCAAGTTTAGCTATTGTATTAGCTGTTGCAGGTGCAATTAATATGAGGTCTGCCCATCTTGAAAGATTGATGTGATCCATTTCTGCCTCATTTTCTATACTAAAAAGATCCTGATAAACTTTAGATTGAGACAAGGAAGTAATTGAAAGAGGAGTTACAAATTCAGCACCACTCTTAGTTAGAATTGTTTTTATACTTGCACCATCTTTTTTTAAAAGTCTGATTATTTCAAGACTTTTATATGCAGCTATACCGCCACAAATTATTAATAAGATTTTTTTATTATTCAAGTTACTCATGGAGTGAATTAAAATACCAATAGACTAAAAATTACAAGGGCTAAAAAGCCAATAATAGATTGATTTCTAAAAGCAGTCATCTCTGATTTTTTTGTATTCAAAGCAGTATAAGAGTTTGAATTTTGTGGGATTTTACCACTGGCTAAATAAGTAAGAGCTTGATTAGCTTTATCCATTATTTCAGGGAATTCTGGCAATCTTTTAATGACCTCCGATGTACTTTGAATTGTCTCATTAATTGTGGTCATAGGATCTTTTGTTTCTCTCAACCAATTTTCTAGAACAGGTTTAGATGTAGTCCAAATGTTTGTATTTGGATTTAATTTTCTAGCTACCCCTTCTACAACGACCATTGTTTTTTGTAGCATTAAAAGTTGAGGTTGTGTTTGCATGTTAAATTTTTCTGTAACATCAAATAATTGTTTTAATAATTTTCCACCAGAAATATCTTTAACTGTTTGGCCAAAAATTGGTTCACCAATTGATCTTAAAGCTTGAGCAAGGTCATCTATTGGAACCTCTTTAGGAACTAGTCCAGCAACTAAATGTACTTCTGCTACTTTACGATAATCTCTCTGGATAAAACCAAATAGTATTTCTGCTAAAAACCTTTTACTCATTTTATCAAGTCTACCCATTATTCCAAAATCAATTGGAACTATATGACCATTGTTATCTATAAATATGTTTCCCTGATGCATATCAGCATGAAAAAATCCATCTCGTACCGCATGCCGTAGAAAATTTTGGATTATATCGTTTGCAATTTTTTCAGTATTAAAATTTCTCTTTTTTAGTTCCTCAGTTTCTCTGATAGAAATTCCATCAACCCAATCTAATGTCATTACATTTTCACTTGTAAAATTCCAATAAATTTCAGGAACTCTAAATCCAACATCATTTTTAGTGTTTTCAGCATATTCATTAGCTGCGGCTGCTTCAAATCTTAAATCCATTTCTAAATTTGTTATTTCTTTAAGTAAAAAAACTACCTCAACTAATTTCAATCTTTTTGTTTTTTTAATAAATGACTCCACCAAAAAAGCAAAAAGCATAATTGCATCAATCTCATCATTAAAAATTTTTTTTATGTTTGGGCGTAAAATCTTTATGGCAACATCCTTGATAGTCCCATTATCGTTTATTTGAGCCTTATGAACTTGAGCTATAGAGGCTGCTGCAACTGGCTCACTTAAATTTATAATTGAGTCATATGTTTCTTTTCCTAAATCATTTTTTATGATTTCTTTAGCTTGCATAAGTGAAAAAGGTGGTAGCTTATCTTGAAGATTTTCAAGCTGTTTTGAGAGGCTTTCTCCAATTATATCTGGTCGCGTAGCTAAGAATTGCCCAAGTTTTATAAAAGTTGTACCCATAGATTCCAAAGAGTCTGATAAGCGTTCACCCTCACTTTTATTTAAATCTTTTTTTTTTGGTAAAAAAGATATTGATAAAAATTTAAATAATAATGTAATTGCTAGTGGTGGCTTCTGAAATTTTGAGATGATCTCTAATATATCTGAACTAGCTATTTTCCGTCCAAGTTTAAATAAAGTAATAAATTTTTTTATCATTAAACTTTCCAGCCACTATGTATAGATATTATTCCATTTGATAAATTCCTATAATCGCATTTTTGAAATTTATTCATTTTCATATATTCTAAAAGTTCCTCTTGATTGACAAAATTATCAATACTTTCAATAAGATAATCATACGGCTCTCTTTGTCCGACGACGTATTTACCAATTAAAGGAATTAATTTTGAATATTTTTTGTAGACAAATTCCAAGTTTTTATTTTGTATTTTGGAAAATTCTAAACAAAAAAATCTTCCACCTTTTTTTAAAACTCTATATGCCTCTGATAGGGACCTATCCAAATCTTTGGTATTTCTAAGGCCAAAACTAATTGTATAAAAATCAAACGTATTACTTTCAATTGGAAGATTTTCTGCACTAGAGATTATCCATTTAACATTTTTGTAATTTTTGAGCTTTTCTTTTCCTTTGGCCACCATTCCTTTATTCGGATCAATACAAGTAATATGGTTATTAATATCAGTGTTATTTAAATAAAGTCTTCCTATATCTCCAGTACCACAAGCAACATCAACCAAGCTTTTATTTTTTGATGGCCCCATCATATTAATTAAATTTTTTTTCCAAAGTCTATGTATTCCAAATGACATAAAGTCATTCATTAAATCATATTTATCAAAAACTTGATTAAATACACTTTCTACTAGTCCTTTTTTATTTTGAAGATATTGTTGCATTTTTAATTAATTATTTATTTAATATAATAGTAAATGCC
Source organism: uncultured Pelagibacteraceae bacterium (assembly GCA_902582845.1). GTDB lineage: Bacteria > Pseudomonadota > Alphaproteobacteria > Pelagibacterales > Pelagibacteraceae > Pelagibacter. The sequence goes on from CACHTQ010000003.1 coordinate 131,985, forward strand.
AGAATTACCAGAAGTAGAAATTGTCCGACAATCATTATTAAAATTTATAAAGGGTAAAAAAATCAATAAAGTACTGATTAGAAATCGAAATTTAAGATTTAAATTAAAACCATCGTTTGAGAAGGAATTAAAAAATAAAATAATCACAAAGATTAACAGATTTTCAAAATACTTGATTATTGAATTTAAAAATAAATGCTTTTGTTTGGTTCATTTAGGTATGTCGGGGACAATCCATATAAAGAAAAAAAAAAGAAAAAATTTTTTTACAAATGCTAGCTTCTATCATTCCCCAAATCTACC